>JAGVEL010000050.1 GCA_020058285.1 Candidatus Omnitrophota bacterium | reverse complement strand
CCAAAGCCTACGCAGAAAATTTTGAGCATAGTGAAAAATTTTCAAGCGTTTAGGTAAGGGATTGGGTTTATATTCTTTAATTTGCCTTCGGTTTTGTGTATGAAAATTAGTTTTCCTTTTTTTGTTTGCCTACTATTATCTAATTAATATATATAAACAGTATTAGTTGTAATAGCTCCCTTATTTATTAACCACAAGGACTTAAGTCTTTGTGGCAATTAACCTTCAGTGTCATACAATCTCTTGATAGCACCTGGATAAACTGTTAGAAACTATCAAGCTATCTGTTTAATGTTTTTTAGGATGCTATTAATTATATTGCTTACCTGTTTATTGATACCCACTTCTCCTTTTATCTTGTTACAGGAATATAAAACAGTTGTGTGATCTTTACCCCCGAACGCTTCGCCTATTTCCGGTAAAGACTGGTTAGTTAGTTCCCGGGACAGGTACATAGCAATCTGGCGAGGTAAAATAACATTTTTATTCCGGCGCTTAGAGCGTAATTCATTTACTGTCAGGTTAAAGGCGTTAGCTACTTCCTTTTGGATTTTATCTATGGTAATGATTTGGTTAGATTCAGTTAGCATGTCCTGTAATACATCTTGGGCGAGTGTTAGGGTAATGGTTTTGTCTCCCAGTAGCGAATAAGCAATAACCCGGATTAACGCTCCCTCTAGCTCGCGGATATTAGTCTTCACAATACTGGCAATAAAATAAATAACATCATCAGGTACCTTAGCCGGTTCATTTTCAATTTTTTTCTTTAATATTGCAGTCCGGGTTTCAAAATCCGGAGCCTGAATATCGGTAATCAGGCCCCATTGGAACCGGGAGATAAGCCGTTCTTCCAGGTTGGCGATTTCGCGCGGCTGGCGATCCGAGGAGATTATGATCTGTTTATGGTGGTCGTAGAGCTCGTTAAACGTATGGAAAAATTCTTCCTGGGTTGACTCTTTACCGGCGATAAATTGTATATCGTCAATTAATAGGATATCCACATTGCGGTATTTTTCACGGAATTTATCCGTAGAGCGATGCTGAATGGCGCTGATAAGTTCGTTGGTAAATTTTTCACTCGGGAGATAAACAATTTTTATTTGCGCATTCTTTTTAAAAATAGAGTTGGCGATTGCCTGCATCAGATGTGTTTTACCCAAGCCCACTCCTCCATAAATAAAAAGTGGGTTGTAGGCTTTTGCCGGGGATTCGGCAACTGCCAGGCTTGCAGCATGAGCGAATCTGTTAGACGGGCCGACGACAAAGTGGTCAAACGTAAACCGGCTGTTAAGATTTAAAGAGGTTGTTGGCTTATCCTTTATCCGCTGGCTGAAATCCGCCAGACGCGATTTTTCCATTGTTTTATAAATAACCGGATTTACACAAACCTCTATTTCCGAGGCAAAATTCGGGTCAGCTTCTTGTAGAGAATTTTTAATCAGGTTCAGGTAATGTTGGATTACCCAGTCTTTAAAAAATGCGTCGGGAACTTCCAGAATAAATTTGTTTTGGGTATGTTTTGCCTGTATCGGCGCGAACCAGGTATCAAAGGCGTTGGCTCCGATAGTTTTCTTAATTTTTTCTATAGCCAGATTCCAAAGTTTATTATCTTCCATGAGGCCCTAAGAAAGTTATACACAGTATCCACAGCTTATTAACAGGTTAATTAACTTTAGGCAAGGAACTGTATTAGCGATTAAAGTTGATAACAGGAAAGTATTATAACAGAGGCATTTATTTTTTCAAGAGAAATCTTGAAAGAAAAAATTAAGAACCTGAGGACCGGGCGATTTCGACGCTTTTTTATGAAGAATAAAAGCTCATGTTGTTGTTGGGGGTTAGGGCAATTTTCCTTGACTTCAAAAACTAATATGCTATAATTTAAAAACTATGAAAAAGCATTTAAAAACGCCAACAGTTATTAAGGGAAAACGCAAACATGGTTTCCGTCGGAGAATGCGCTCTTCCGGCGGCAGAAAAGTTCTTAAAAGACGCCGAGCCAAAGGCAGGCACCGCCTTACAAAGTAGGATTATTAATGGCTCTGCTTATCTTTTGTATAAGATTATACCGGAAAATTTCAAGGTTTTTCCTTATCCCTCCTTGCTGCCGTTTTTCGCCGAGTTGTTCAGAATATACTATTAGTGCCTTGGCAAAATACGGCCTAATCATTGGTCTAGCAAAGAGTTTCAGGCGGATTCTAAAGTGCCAGGGCTTTTCCCATGGCGGATATGACCCATTAATTTGAGGTAAATATGGATTTGCAAAAAAGAACAGTTATAGCTCTAATAGTTTCTATAGTTATAGTCTCTGTCTACTCTTCTTTCGTTTCCAAGTACTATCATGTTGAAAATAAAGGAGTTATATCAAATATAGTAGCGGGAGCTTCAGCTCCCGCACCTCAATTTACTCCGCAGCGCGAAGTTAAAGAAACCCCTAAGCTTCCAGAGACAACTCGGGTGTTAAAAAAATATGACCTTGATGATAAAGCGAGTTTTGGGTTTGATTCTTTGGGAGCGAATCTAGTAAATGTCCAATTCCCTAGGTATAAACACGATGCGAATGCGCGGTCTCTTATATCAACTGATAAGTGGTCAGATGTTCAATTTACCGAAGTCAATACTAAGACAAGCGCTAGCCAGATGCAGTTTAAGCACAAGGATGATTCAAGGGAAATTATTAAAGAATACAGGTTTACCCAGGACGGTTATTATATAGAATTTTACCTTACCTATCGCAACCTAACATCTTCTCCTGCAACAGTTTCATACTCAATTGTTTCTGATTTTCTTCCATCTAAATCGTCCTTAGATCAAGGATTCAAAGAGACTGCAATTGAGCTAAATGACGGTAACATATTGCGCAACAACAACATAAAGATAAAAAAGGGCTCTAGCTTAGAATTTAGCCAACCCTTTAAATGGGTTGGGTTCAGGGATAAATATTTTGCCTTTATCCTCTCTCCTGTTTCAGCTATTGTGGATTCAGCCAAGGTTAGTAAAGATTTAGATAATAACGATATTATTAGTTTAAGCCGCAAGCCGCAGATTGTAGAACCAGGCGCGACTTTAACAGATAAGTTCATCTATTATTGTGGCACACAAAGCAATGATATGTTAGCCAAAGCTGGTTTGGGATTTGAAAACATACGTTACTTTGGCAAATTAGACATTTTCGCTAAATCTTTGCTCAAGGCCTTAGTTTTTATTCACAAAATAACAAATAGCTGGGGGTTGGGCATAATAATTTTAACAATACTAATGTATTTGTGTCTCTACCCGTTGACGTTAAAACAATTGGGCTCAATGAAAAAGATGCAAGCGTTGCAACCAGAAATGGAAGTGTTGCGTAAGCAACACAAAGATAACCCGCAGAAACTTAACAAAGAAGTAATGGAGTTATACAAAAAGCACAACGTCAACCCTTTGGGCGGGTGCTTACCGATAGTACTACAAATTCCCGTATTTTTTGCTTTATTCCAAGCTTTAAACCGGGGGATAGAATTAAAAGGAGCTCATTTTCTTTGGATAAAGGATCTTTCTGAGCCGGACAAGCTTATGATTATAGGCACCACAAACATTAATTTATTGCCTATTTTAATGCTTGTAGCCATGTTTTTTCAGCAGAAAATGTCTATGGCGAGTATGGCTTCAGCTCAGGCAGAACAACAAAAAATGATGCTTTGGTTAACGCCGATAATGTTTGGCTTTATATTTTACAATATGCCGTCAGGCTTAGTATTGTATTGGTTTGTTAATAGTTTACTAATGATTTTTTCACAATGGAAAGTATTGAAATAGAAGATAAGACTCCGGAAGCAGCTATTGAGAAAGCTTTAAAAATCCTTAAGGTTTCACGCAAGGATGTTAAAATTAAGATCCTTTCCGAGGAAAAGAAGGGGCTTTTTGGTATGGCTGGCAGCAAACCTTCTAGGGTAAGGGTAACTGTAATTAAAAAATAAGTGCTAATTAGCATTTTTTACTTGACAGATTTTGTGGATTTGCTAATATAATTTCATAGTATAGTGCGTTTACACGTTTCACGTGAAAAAGTTCCCACAGAAACATTTTCATGTGGAACACTTAGTATAACCTATTGAAGAATAAGCTGTTCTGGAGATATAGTGTTAAATCCTTGGTTTGTCACAGGATTTTGTGCTGGAGAAGCAGCTTTTACTTATAGCCGCAGCGGAGCATGTTTCAATTTGTATTTTGCTATCAAATTAAATCAAGACGAAGGAGATCTTATTGCACAACTTCAGGATTTTTTTGGCGTTGGCACTATTTATCATGTGAGAGGCAGTCTTCCAAAAAAATACAGCGGATTTACTCAACCAGCTGTATACTATAGAGTTACGAAAGTTAATGAACTAACAAGAATTGTTGAGCATTTTGATAAATTCCCGTTAATTGGCAAAAAATTAAAAGCATACAACATCTGGAAAAGCATGGTGTTAGAAAAGCAGAGATTTCGTAAGCCCGATAATATCAAGCTTAGAGAATTAGCTTTATCATTGTCCAGCTTGACCACTAAGAACACCAAAATAAGAAATAAACTTAATGGCTAAAGCCATAACAATTTGCAATCAAAAAGGTGGCACAGGCAAGACCACAACAGCTATTAATTTGGCAACTTATTTAGCTGTTGCCGGTAAAAAAGTACTGATTATAGATATTGACCCGCAAGGCAATTCTACAAGTGGCCTGGGTATAGACAAGAATGCTTTGGCGCTTTCAATATACAGTTGTTTTTCCGGCACTGCAGATCTGGCCAGCGCCATCATCAAGACTGAAATTCCCGGGTTAGATATTGTTCCTTCAAATATTGATCTGGTCGGAGTTGAAATAGAATTAGTTAATCTCGAGAACAGAGAATTTCGATTACGCGAAACAATTGCTCAAATCAAGGCAAATTATGATTACATTTTTATTGATGCTCCGCCATCCCTGGGCTTGTTAACTCTTAATGGCCTGGCTGCTGCAGATTCTGTCTTAATCCCGCTACAATGTGAATATTACGCGCTTGAAGGCTTGTCTCAATTATTAAAAAGCATTGATTTGGTGAAGCAATCTTTAAACCCCTCGCTAGATATAGAGGGGGTGTTGTTAACAATGGCTGATTACAGAACAAATTTAACAATGGAAGTGATAAAAGAAGCCAGGCAATTTTTTAAAGAAAAGGTTTTTCAAACTGTTATTCCTAGAAACGTGCGCTTAAGCGAGGCGCCAAGTTATGGCAAACCAGTATTGTTTTATGATAAAAATTCTCTCGGTGCAAAAATGTACGAATCATTAGCAAAGGAATTTTTAGGGAATAATTTGTTATAACTATTTGCAAATAAAGAAGTTACGCCATATCATATAGGCGTTTATCAGCCAGTTATCAGGAGTGATTATGAATAAGCCATTAGGCAAAGGTTTAGCTGCTTTAATTGTAGATAGACCAAAGATTTTCCCAAAACAAGGTTTGAATATTGAATACATTGATGTGGCGCACATAAAATCTAATACCTATCAGCCGCGCGAGAATTTTTCGCAAGAACCCTTAGATGAATTAGCTGCTTCTATAAAAGAAAAAGGAATCCTGCAGCCTTTGATGTTGCGCAAAACCGATAAGGGCTATGAATTGATTGCCGGAGAGAGAAGACTAAGGGCAGCTAAGATGTTAAAGATTGCTCAGGTGCCGGCAATAATCAAGGATGCAGATAATAAAGATTCGCTGGTTTTATCGATTATTGAAAATGTCCAGCGCCAGCAATTAAACGCGATAGAAGAGGCGCATGCGTTTAAACGCTTGATTAATGACTTTGGCCTTTCCCAAGAAGACGTGGGTAAGTCAGTAGGCAAGGATCGCTCAACAGTGGCTAATACTCTGCGTTTACTGAATCTGTCGCAAGAGATTCAAGACCAAGTGAGTAAAGGTAAGATATCAATGGGCCATGCCCGGGCATTGCTCGGTTTAGCTGATACCAAAGATCAGCTGGAATTTTTTGAAAAGATTTTAAAAAGTGCATTAAGCGTCAGGGAATTAGAAGTGTTAATTCAAGAAAGCCCAAAACGCCAACGAGCTAGCCGTGTTCAGCCGTCAAAACACAAGGCCAAGGATCCGCATGTTGCAGCAGTAGAGGAGCAATTGCAACATAAGATTGGCACAAAGATCAGGATTAATGCAAACAAAAAAAATAAAGGCACAATTACAATAGAATTTTATAATTTAGAAGACTTAGAAAGGATAGTTGACATCTTAAAAAAATGAGCCCGGATAAAAATACCAAAAATCAGGCAACATTAGTTTTAGTAAAACCCGACGGATTAAAGAAATCACTAACCGGCAATATCTTAACCCGGCTCTCCGAAACAAAACTAGAAATTGTCGCTGCAAAGATAGTCCAGGTTAGCCATCATCTAGCCGCAGAGCATTACTGCCATTTAAAGGATAAGCCATTTTTTGAGGAATTGATCCGTTATATTATGGGTGAACTGCACAACAGAAAAAAGGTAATGGCTCTGGTGTATTGGGGTCCGGATGCGATACAAAAAGTAAGGCAGCTTGCCGGAGCAACGAATCCGGAAGAGGCTGATCCGACGAGTATCCGCGGTTCATATGGCCGGATAACCACTGGTGGGGTTTACGAGAATGCCATCCACGTATCAAGTAGCGAAGAAGAGGCAAGGCGGGAAATAAATTTGTGGTTTATGCCAGAGGAAATTATTGTTGACCTTAACACTGGTCGTTATCGACCAGTAAAAGACTGAAGATAAGCAAGGGATAATCATGATTAGAGGGATGTCTGGTTTTGGCCAGGCTCGAGCTGAGAACGATAAACTTAAAGTCTTAGTGCAGGTGCGCACTTTAAATCATCGCTATTTAGACTGCACAGTATACATGCCTGAAACTTTGCGTTCGCTGGAAAGCGACATCAAGGCAATAGTTAAAAAGAAAATTAAACGAGGTAAGGTAACTGTTTTTGTAGATATTATCCATAAGGTGAGCAGCCAACCGCATCTAAACCCGCAGGCAGTGAGTGTTTATATGCGCCTGGCAAAAAAATTACACAAAGAATTTGGTGTGGCTGAACATATTTCTTTTGCTCAGATTGTTGGCCTTCCGTCTGTGTTAGAATCAAGATCGGACACGGCTCTGGATAACGCGGCGACTAAACACCCGATATTCGCTTCACTGGCTCAAGCCGTAGAAAAAACTGTATTGATGCGCGGACAGGAAGGAGGGGCGATTTATACTGATTTAGCAAAAAGGCTTAAGATAATAAAGGCTAAGATAGATTATATAGAACAAAAGCTTCCCAAGGTATTCGCGTTGTTGGGAAAAAAGATGACTCAGGATGAATTAAATTCATTTATGCGCGGCTGCGATATTAGTGAAGAAATAGTCAGGTTAAAATTCCATTTAAATAATTGTTTACGCACAGCATCAGCAAAGGGCTCGGAGCCAAAAGGCAAGGAGTTGGATTTTATCTTGCAGGAGCTGCAAAGGGAAGCAAATACCCTGGGGGCCAAAGTACCGGATAAACATGTCTCCGCAGCTGTGGTGAAGATTAAGAGCCAATTGGAAAAATTGCGCGAGCAAATACAGAATGTGGAATGAATTAAAATGAGGGATTTAAAATGAAAAAAAGAAAAGGAAGGCTGTTCATAGTTTCCGGGCCATCGGGCTCGGGTAAAACCACTCTCTGTAAGATGGTTATGGATCTAGACGAGGTAAGGGGCGGGCTTGCGCGGTCTATTTCTTTTACTACACGGCCGATTCGTATCGGCGAGGTTGACGGCCGCGATTATTTTTTTGTAAACGAAGAAATTTTTAAGCGTTACATAAAAAAGCATTGGTTGCTGGAAAATAAAAATATTTTAGGGTTTAATTACGGCACCCCCTTAAAATATGCTTTTGATACCTTAAAAAAAGGCAAAGATATGCTGCTTTGCGTGGATATTGGCGGAGCGCGCAAGGCAAGACAAGGCAAATTTAGAAAAAATGCCGTGAGTATTTTTATCATGCCGCCAAGTCTAAAAGTTTTAGAAGAGCGCTTAAGGCTGAGAGCAACTGAGACTGAGCGCGCAATCCAGGCCAGGCTTGTTTTGGCTAGAAAAGAGATTAAGGCAAGCCGGGAATATGATTATATTATAATAAATGAAAATATTGATTTTGCCCTGAAAGAATTAGGAGCAATAATTCTCTCAGAAAACTGTAGGAGAGAGCATGTCATACATACCATTAGAAAAATTATTAGATAAAAGTAAAGGTAGCATTTATAAACTTGTCGCTTTGGCTTCCCAGCGCGCTTTTGAGATTGCCGAAGGATCCCCGCCACTTGTAGAAAAAACCGGCAGCTCTAAACCCGGGACTATTGCCTTACAAGAGATTAGCGAAGGCAAGATAAGACTAAAATAGCCTCGCCCTGCATTTAAAAATGAAAAAAAATACAAAACATATAATTTTAGGTGTAACTGGCAGTATTGCCATTTATAAAGCCTGTGAGATTATCCGCAGGCTGAGAGCAAAAAATTTTTCTGTGGCAGTGGTTATGACTGCTGAAGCAGAAGAATTTATCCGGCCGATTGTGTTTCAATTTCTCTCACAGAATAAAGTTTATAAAGGTTTATTTGAAGATATTGATTCCTGGGATATTGAACATGTGTCTTTAGCTGAAAAAGCGAATCTGGTTTTGATTGCGCCGGCAACTGCAAATATTATCGGTAAACTTAGCCATGGCATTTACGATGATTTATTGACCTGTGTGGTTTGTGCGACTAAGGCTCCAGTTCTAATCTGCCCGGCGATGAATGACAATATGTATAACAACTTGGTAGTCCAAGAGAATATTCATAGATTAACATCCCTGGGTTTTAAGTTTGTTGAGCCAAAAATCGGTAAACTTGCTTCAGGCAAAACCGGAATAGGCTGCCTGGCTGAAGTAGAAAAAATAATCGCAGAAGTTGAAAAGGTTATAAGATAATTATTTGGCGTGGTACCCAAGCGGATAAGGGAGTTGTCTGCAAAACAACTATTCGCCGGTTCAAGTCCGGCCCACGCCTTAAATAACTAACGACAGGGCAAGTGGTGGAATGGCATACACGAAGGATTTAAAATCCTTTGGCCGTAAGGCCGTGAGGGTTCAACTCCCTCCTTGCCCATAAAATTTTTAGTTAAATAATGCTAAAACAGTTATTAATTATTCCTGCAACTGCAGTAGCTATAGCTACCTTTTTGTTTAGTGATCATATTAAGGAAGCGCTAGCTGCAAACGTTACGATATTAACTGAGAAAAGAGAATATCTAAATAAGGATTTTGACAAAATAAAGCTAACCATAAATAATAATTACGATCAGCCGATATATTATGTTTATCCTTTTGTGTGCCACGAAGATGAAATAAAGATTAATAACGTTTGGCAAAAGATTGATTTTGCAGAGACTTGCAAATTCGATCCAATTGGCATGGTAGATACAAATCACAAAATTGGAAAAGCCGGGTCAGAAGAAACTTTTTTCACGAGGATATACAACGCAGGGCTGCACAGGATAGGGATTCATATTTATGTGGGTAAGGTAAGTAAAGAAACTCACAAGTTGGTTTATTCGAATGAATTTGTTTTTAAAGAATGTGAAGTCGATTCCGACTGCGAATTTATCAAAAAAATGTTGAGTTACCGACCAGCTAATGTAGGATGTATAAACAATAAGTGTGTTGTTGGGAGGTAGTTCGAATTAATAAAACGGGCTCATAGCGCAGCCTGGTTAGCGCGCCTCCTTGACATGGAGGAGGTCAGAGGTTCAAATCCTCTTGGGCCCACATCTAAAATTTACAATTATGGACCTAGACACACTAAGACATTCTTGTGCACACGTTTTAGCCCAGGCTGTAAAAGAGCTTTGGCCTGAGGTGCAACTGGGTATTGGCCCGGCAATTGAAGACGGATTTTATTATGATTTTGATAAAGAAACGCCGTTTACCGAGGAGGATTTAGAAAAAATTGAAGAGCGCATGCATCAGATTATAAAGCGCAATGAAAAATTCTCATACCAAGTTGTAAGCAAAGACCAGGCGCTAAAATTATTTAAGGATAGAGCCGAACACTACAAATTGCACCTTCTTTCCGAGATTCCGGATAAAGAAGTTACAATTTATAAGACCGGAGAAAGCTTTATCGATCTCTGCCGCGGCCCGCACATAGATTCTACCGGTCAGATAAAAGCGTTTAAGTTGCTTTCTGTGGCCGGAGCTTATTGGCACGGGTTAGAAACAAACCAGATGTTACAGAGAATTTATGCCACAGCTTTTGAAACCAAGAAAGAGCTGGATGAATATTTAAAATTCAGAGAAGAGGCAAAAAGAAGAGACCACAGAAAGCTCGGCCCGGAGTTAGGGTTCTTTGACATTTATTATGAGCAGGCAGGAGCTGGCCTGGTTTTTTATCATCCCAACGGCGCGATATTAAGAAGGATTATTGAGGATTATGAAAAAGATGAACATTTGCGCCGCGGCTATCAGATGGTTATTACTCCGCATATTTTAAAACAAGATCTTTGGATTCAATCCGGCCATTATGAATATTACCGCGAAAATATGTTTATGTTTAATATTGACGAGAAAGAATATGCTGTAAAACCGATGAATTGTCCGGGGCATATTTTAATTTACAAATCGAAGATGCGCAGTTACCGGGAGTTACCATTGAGGTTTTTTGAATTAGGCACAGTGTATCGTTATGAAAAAAGCGGAGTTCTCCACGGGTTATTGCGCGTGCGTGGGTTTACTCAAGACGATGCGCATATATTTTGCCGTCAGGAAGATCTGAAATCCGAGATTAAAAAAGTCATTGATTTTGTTATGGATACTATGAAGGTATTTGGATTTAACGACGTGCATATTGAGTTAAGTACCCAACCCGAAAAACATATCGGACAGGAAGAACAGTGGCTCATGGCCACAGCCGCGCTTGAGGATTCGTTAAAAGAGAAAAAACTGGAATATGCAGTAAATGTCGGCGAAGGCGCATTCTACGGTCCTAAAATTGACATTAAATTAAAAGATGCGCTGAAGCGCACCTGGCAGTGCGCTACTATCCAGTGCGATTTCGCCCTGCCGCACCGTTTTGATTTAACTTATATTGATTCAGACGGTAAACAGAAACAGCCGGTTATGATTCACCGTGTTATTTTGGGCAGCCTGGAACGGTTTATCGGCGCACTTATAGAGCATTATGCTGGCGCTTTGCCTGTGTGGCTTTCTCCGACGCAAGTAATAATATTGCCGATAAAGGACAGCTTGAATGAGTATGCTATGAAGGTAAAACAGCTTTTAGAAAAAGCTAATTTGCGCGTAGCGCTTGATGAGAGCAACCAAACGTTAAATAAAAAGATTCGCCAGGCCGAGATGCAGAAGATTCCTTACATCTTAATTATCGGAGATAAGGAATTACAATCCAATGAGGTTAATGTTCGCAAACACTCGGATTCCAAGACGATAAATATGGCCATTGACGAGTTTATTGCTAAGATTAAAAAAGAGATAGAAGAAAGAAAATAAGTGAGGCCACAACTTATGGAACTTAAGTGAACATAAGTTGTTTGGCCGAACTTACCCCACACCCAGAGAAATTGAAATGCCTTCAGTAATTCTGGGTGTGGGGTTAATTCGCACAAACGATTTAGCTCACCGCAAAGAGAGGTTCGCTAAATCGTGTGCTCATTGAGGAGGTGGTAGATATTCGTAAATTTATCAGAGTCAACAGTAGTATTCGCGCAAGTCAGGTACGTCTTGTTGGCGCAGAAGGTGAGCAGTTGGGCGTTGTGGATTTGCCCAAAGCCTTGCAGCTTGCTGATGAAAGTAGCCTGGATTTAGTAGAGGTGGCCCCTAATTCCAAACCTCCGGTCTGCCGGATTATGGATTTTGCCAAGTTTAAATATGACCAGGAAAAGAAAGAACGCGAGGCAAAAAAGCACCAGAAACAAGTCCAGATTAAAGAGATTAGGGTTAAACCCAACATCGAAGATCATGATTATCAAGTTAAATTGCGTCACAGCCTGGAATTTTTGAAAAAGGGCAATAAAGTAAAAATAAATCTTTTTTTCCGTGGCAGAGAAATGTCTCATAAAGAATTAGGCCAGCGCATCATCGATAAATTTATCAGCGATATGTCTGGGGCCGGCGTAATGGAAAAGTCTCCGGCGCTGGAAGGCAGGATTTTGAGCATGGTTTTTGCCCCGAATAATAAATAAAAAAGGAATATAAACTTATCCCTTGCTTAAACGCTGGGAAAATCTCATGCGATATTTTCCCAGCAAGCTGCGGGATTAATTTGCAGCCATAAAGTAGAGGGCAAATTAAGGAATATACATGGCTAAATTTAAACTTAAAACAAACAAATCTTTTGCCAAGCGCGTAAGACTTTCTAAAAGTGGTAAAATAAAAAGGCGCAGCGCTGGAAAGCACCACATTCTCACAAAAAAAAGCGCTGACCGGAAAAGGCGTTTAAGAAGGATGAAGTACATTAGTGGCGTGGATTTAAGAACTGCCAAACTGATGTTACCTTATGGGTAAATGAAGCCTAAACTTACGGAACGTAAGTGAACGTAAGTTTATTGGCTGAATTTATCCCCACACCAATTTTGTAAAATCGGTGTGGTAAGCATTAAAACATAAAATAACTTAGATAACTTTGGTATTATAAAAATTAATCCCATATTTGTATAAATTGGTGTGGGGATTTAATTCGCAGACGGCCTTGCGGCCTATAATTTATGTCAAAAACATTCCATAAATTATCTGCTCATTAAAGGAGAGAAGAAAATGTCACGAGTTACTCACAGTCCAGCAACCAGACATAGAAAAAAGAAAGTATTAAAAGCAGCTAAAGGCTATTGGGGAGATCGGAGCAAGCGTTATAAGCATGCCCGGGGCACAGTTGAACGGGGCATGGTTTTTGCTTATCGCGATAGAAAGGTGCGCAAAAGAGAATTCCGCGCATTGTGGATTACGCGGATTAATGCAGCCTGCCGGCAGTATGATTTAACCTACAGCCGGTTTATCAATGGCTTAATGAAAGCCAAAGTTGCGCTAGATAGAAAGATGCTTGCAGATATCGCAGTTCGTGATCCAAAGGCTTTTGAAAAGCTCGTCGAAATTAGCCGCGGATAATCGGAGTTGTATGTCTAATATTGACTTAAACCAGGTTAAGCTTGCGGCAAATACCGAGATCGACAATACCAGCTCGTTAAAGGAGCTTGGAGATTTACGAATTAAATATTTAGCCAGAAAAGGCATTATTGCCGGCTTGTTTGATAATATAAATAAGGTTGAGGCAACCAGCCGGCCGGAATGCGGCAAGCAGCTTAACGCGTTAAAACAAGAGGTAACTGAAAAGATAAATCAAAAAGCGCTGCAGTTAGAAACCACTCAAACTCAAGACGCAGGCGCGATTGACATCACTGCTGACGGGATTCTTCCGATCTTGGGCAAAGAGCATGTGCTGCATCGCCTGATAGAGGATGCTTGCGAAATTTTTACAAATTTGGGATTTGAGATTGTAACTGGGCCAGAGGTAGAAACAGAATTTAATAATTTCACAGGCCTGAATATTCCCTTGGAACACCCGTCGCGGGATACGTTTGATACGTTTTACATCGAGGCATCAAAGTCTAACCAGAAACTTTTATTACGTTCTCATACCTCGCCAGTCCAGATACGCGTGATGAAGACGCGCAAGCCGCCCTTGGCAGTTGTTGTTCCGGGCAGGGTTTACCGGCCGGATGCGGTTGATGCATCGCACTCGTTTATGTTTCATCAAATTGAAGGTTTTTGTGTGGATAAAAATATCCGCTTTTCTGACCTTAAAGGCGTACTTAATTTATTTCTAAAAAATTTATTCGGTGAAGATATAAAAATGCGTTTTCGGCCGCATTTCTTTCCATTTACCGAGCCTTCGGCTGAGGTAGATATTTCTTGCATCATTTGTAAGGGCCGGGGTTGTTCTGTCTGCGGCCGCAAAGGTTGGCTGGAAATCTTAGGTGCGGGTATGATTCATCCTAATGTTTTTAAGAATGTCGGCTACGAAGCCCGTCGGTATACTGGGTTTGCCTTTGGCATGGGCGTTGAGCGCATTGCAATGTTAAAATACGGCATAGATGATATCCGTTTGTTTTTTGAGAATGATTTAAGGTTTTTAAAACAATTTTAGTTTCTTATGAAGATATCTTATAATTGGTTACAAGATTATGTAAGGATAAAGATTCCTGCTGAGTCTTTGGCTGAAAGATTGACCATGGCTGGCCTTGAGGTTAAGGATTGCCAGAAGGTTGGAGATGACTCGGTTCTGGACATTGAAATAACATCAAACCGTCCGGATTGCTTAAGCCATATAGGCATTGCCCGCGAAGCCGCCGCAGTCACAGGCTCAAAGCTCAAAGCTCAAAGCTCAAAGCTCAAAGCTCAAAGCTCAAAAAATACAGTACCTATAAAAATCAATATTGAGGATAAAAACGATTGCCCTTTATACACTGCCAGGATTATTCAAGGGTTAAAAGTTGGCCTAAGCCCAGATTGGCTTAAGCGTCGGCTGGAGGCAATAGGATTACGTAGCGTAAATAATATTGTCGATATTACTAATTTTGTTCTGCTTGACAATGGCCAGCCAACACACGCCTTTGATTTAGACAAGATTGCTGCGAGGCAAGGAGGCCAGAAACAAGAGTTAGAGATAATTGTCCGTCGGGCAAAACAAGGAGAGAAAATTATTACAATTGACGGTATTAACCGAGAGTTAAGCTCGGAAGTGTTGGTAATTGCTGACAAACTTGGGCCGATTGCTATCGCTGGAGTTATCGGCGGCAAAGATACTGAGGTGGACAGCTCAACAAAAGCAGTGCTTTTAGAAAGCGCATATTTTTCTCCGAAAACTGTCCGGCGTTCGCGCCAAAAATTAGGCCTAGTTACAGAATCTTCGTACAGATTTGAACGTAGCGTCCATATCCCGACTGTTTGCAGTAGTCAATTAAGGGTTGAACAGCTCTTGACAAAGATTTGTCCAAACGCAAATTATTCTAAAATTTTCCAAACAAAATCCCCGAATAATAAAAATTCGGAACTTTGCCTAGACGTTGATATTGGTTATGTTAATAATCTATTAGGTTTAAATTTAAAACGCAACGAGGTTATTAGTATTTTAAACAAGCTACAAATACATTCCAAACCGAAAGGTACTTTAAAAATCAACGTAACTGTGCCTGATTTTCGCCCGGATTTAAAGATTAGCGAAGATATCGCTGAGGAGATTGCCCGGATTTATGGATATGACAATATTAAATTTAGCCTTCCGGTGATTAGTTCTGCAGCCCGAGTCAACGCTGACTCTGTTTGTAAGGATGCGGCTAAGATTATTAAGCGCATTTTATGCGCAAGCGGGTTTTCTGAAGTTATCTCCTATAGCTTGGTTAGCAAAGACAAAACTCTGATTTTAGAAAATAAGGCGCAGGCAATAGCCATTGCTAATCCTTTAAGCAAGGAACAAGAGTTTTTAAGACCAGATTTAATAGCCGGGCTGCTAGATATAGCAAAACATAATTTTAACCACGGCCAGGAAGAGGTAAATATATTTGAGATTAGCCCGCAATTTAGGCGAGAAGATAATGTAGTCAAAGAGCGTTTATGTCTCGGCTTGTTAGCCTGCGGCAGAAGGATTAATGATTGGTTTCGCCAGGCTGCAGTTAAGCAAAAAATTCAGGTTTGCTTTTTTGACGTAAAAGGTGCGCTGGAAAGCACTTTTGACTCTTTAGGAATAATAGATAAGATTAGTTTTAAGCGCCTGGATTCTAATATTTTTGTTCCGGGCCAGGCAGCAACAGTGTGTATGGATGACGTGGCAATAGGATTCTTAGGTGCAGTTAAGGAAAGCCTCTTAAGGGATTATGGCATACGCAGGAACAATATATTTTTAAGCATGCTTGATTTAGAAAGCATTTTACCAGCAGTGAACTTGAAAAAAACTTATAAAAAATTTTCGGCATTCCCGGGTATGAGCCGAGATATAAGCTTTGTTATAGCTGAGAACTTCACAGTTAAGGGTATAGAAAACAGTATTAGCCAGAAGGGGATTGCAACTTTAGAAAAAATTTCTCTTTTTGATGAATATAAAGACGCATCAATACCAAAAGGCTTTCGCAGCCTGTCTTTTTCTTTTGATTTCCGAGCCAAAGAGCGCACCCTAAAAGAAGAAGAGGTGACTGCCGCAGTTGGTGCAATAAAAAATTTGCTAAAAGAAAAGTTTTCTGTTACATTTAGGTAGGAGATTGATATATATGTTCCGCAGTGCACCTTGCAATTTAATTTTTCATATGTTATACTTGAAAGTGAAAGAAAACTATCCCTGCCGTGTTCGTCGGATAGATATGGTGTTTGTTGAACCAACACTACTTTTTAGGGAGCTCAACTTCACTTCGCCGTAATAGCTTGGTGAGAGGCACCCGTTTAAACAAACATCGGTTCAAGGCATCCTGTCCGACGACACAAGCGGGGTTTTTTATTGAGGCCATAACACGCCTGCCGGCAGGGAGCCCTAGTGAACGTAAGTTATTTGGCCGAAATAATCCCGCCCTTTTGTTATGACGGGGTAATTTAAATTTCGTCAAAAGAGCGGGATAAAAGAGTGAACAGGTCTTTAATGAAGAAAAAAATAGAAAATGATTTTTTTCAGATAGATGAGGTTCAAAAAGTAAGCGCGTTCAAAGATTCGCCTCTTTCTGCGAGAATGCGGCCCCAGCAGTTGTCGGAGTTTGTTGGTCAACAGCATATCTTAGCCGAAGGAAAGCTGTTACGCCGTTCTATAGAAGCTGATCGTCTTACTTCGATAATTCTCTATGGACCTCCCGGCACAGGGAAGACTTCTTTAGCCTATTGCATAAGCCAGGCAACCCAAATCCATTTTGAGCAGGTGAATGCTGTCAGCTCAAACGTTAGTGAGCTGCGCAAGATTATTAGCGGTGCAATGATCCGGCGCAAAAATACCGGGAAGAAAACAATCCTGTTTATTGATGAGATTCATCATTTCACAAAATCACAGCAAGATGTTTTAAACCCGTTTGTCGAAGACCAGACAATAATTTTAATCGGCGCCACAGTGTTTAACCCATTTTTCTCCCTGACCAGCCCGATACTTTCCCGTTCCCTGGTATTTAGTTTAAATCTCTTAACTGAACAAGACCTAACTGAAATTATTAACCGGGCGCTAAAGGATAAACAGCGCGGCCTAGGCAAATTAAATATTTTGTTAGATAAAGACGCGCAAGATTTTTTAGTTAAAATTTGCGACGGCGATGCGCGCAGGTGTTTAAATGCCCTAGAGATTGCGGCAATTACGACTCTTATTGATAAACAAAATTGCATCCACTTGAGCCTCAGGATTATGGAGGAGTCAATTCAAAAGAAAGCTGTTGTTTATGACCGCGACGGCGACAGCCATTACGACACAATTTCCGCGTTTATTAAATCAATGCGCGGCTCAGATCCAGATGCAACGCTTTACTGGCTGGCAAAAATGCTTTATGCCGGTGAAGACCCGCGGTTTATTGCCAGGCGGATCTGTATTTGCGCTTCTGAGGATGTGGGCAATGCCCAACCTCAGGCGTTGGTGTTGGCAAACAGCGCAGCCCAGGCAGTGGAATTTATCGGCATGCCAGAGGCAAGGATAATCCTCGCCCAGGCAGCTGTTTTTGTGGCCTGCAGCCCAAAATCAAATGCCAGTTATCTAGGTATTGAAAATGCGCTTAATGACGTCCAGGCTGGACGGACATTACAAGTGCCTAAACATTTAAAGGATGCAAATTATCCCGGAGCTGAAACTTTTGGCCACGGCCAGGATTACAAATACGCTCACGACTTTGATAAGCACTTTGTCGACCAGGAATATTTACCGGAAAATAAAGTTTATTACGTTCCTACAGAAATGGGTTATGAAGCAAAAATAAAGCAATGGCTCAAAGAATTGAGGAAGATCAAATGAGGACATAACTTAGCGAACGTTAGTGAAGCTAAGTTATTGTCCGAATTTGACCCAGCACTAATTTTGTAATTAGGCTGGATTCATAGATTAAAGTTTGATAATGGATTAATCCGTATTAATTATACAAATGTACTATCAAAAATTAGTGCTGGGATTAATTCAACCAAACAATTTATGTCACTGTCGTTCCATAAATTGAGGTTTCATTAATGATAGTAAGTAAGTTAAAGCCAATCCCGCAGATTTTAAAATCCATAGAAAACCTTGATAATATATTTATCTTAGGCTGTGGCACGTGTTCGACTACGTGTAAAAGTGGCGGAGAAGAAGAGGTCGCGAGGATCAAGCAAGAATTATTAAAAATAGGCAAGAAAATTAGCGGTACAGCAGTCTGTGAAACGCCATGCGTTGCTTCACAAATAAAAATTACTCTGGCAAAAAACAGGAAGGCTTTGGAGCAGACAAAAGCTGTGCTTATTTTAGCCTGCGGTTCAGGCGTGCAGTCAACAAAGGATAATGACCGCATGGGTTTAAAAATGTTGCCGGGCTGCGATACGTTATTTGCCGCAGCACTTGATGCCAAAAATGAATTTAAGGAATATTGTTCTCACTGTAGCGAGTGTGTATTGGATGTTACCAACGCCATATGCCCGATTACGCGTTGTGCCAAGGGTTTGTTAAATGGGCCTTGCGGCGGAATGAATAAGGGCAAGTGCGAAGTAGACAAAGATAAGGATTGCGCCTGGGTGTTAATTTACGACGAGGCAAAAAAGTTTAATGAGTTGAGTTTATTTAAAAAGGTTCAAAGTGCTAAAGACCATTCAAAATCAGTAAAACCGCATAAATTAATCCTGGAGAGTTAAATTATGGCTGTTTACAGTGATAAGGTTATGGATCATTTTCTTCATCCGCGCAATGTCGGAGAGATACCCGATGCCAGCGGTGTCGGCACCGTCGGGAATCCGATATGTGGCGACGTTTTGAAATTATATCTTAAGATAGAAGGCAATGTTATTGTTGATGCCAAGTTCAAGACATTTGGGTGTGGCGCGGCTATTGCAACGAGCTCAATAGTTACAGAATTGGTTACAGGTAAAACAATAGAACAGGCGTTAAAGATTTCAAATAAGGCTGTAGCTGAAGCTTTAGGCGGCTTACCTAAGATAAAAATGCACTGTTCGGTTTTAGCTGAGGAAGCTCTAAGGGCGGCGATTGAAGATTTTCATAAAAAACAGGCGAGTGATGGACAAAAAGACGTTAAGAAAAATAATGCTTAAGCGCCTTGATAGACATAAGGAGGTTGACAGGCTTAAGAAAAGTGATATTATTAAAAGGAAACTATTTGCTCTGACTGAAGTTAAGAAAGCAAAGAAGATTTTGTTTTTTGCGTCTTTCAGAGGCGAGGTTGATACATATAAGATGATTGAACAGGCAATTAAAAAAGGCAAGGCCGTATGTTTACCTTGCCTGGCAAAGGATAAGAAGAGATTGATTCCCCGACTAATAAAGAAATTAAAGAATTCGCTAGAAATCGGTCCACTTGGCATACCCCAACCAAAACCAGACTGTTCAAGGGTTATTGCCAAGAAAGATTTGGACTGCATTGTTGTTCCTGGTCTGGCATTTGAACCTAGCGGCCTGCGTTTAGGTAGAGGCCTGGGTTGTTACGATCGGTTCTTAGCTAACATTGCTAATAAGACTAGGACAATAGGAGTCTGCTTTGATTTCCAAGTCGTGTCTTGCCTGCCATCTTGTTCAAAAGACCTCGCAGTACAAAAGCTAATCAGCGCATAACTTTAGTTTACAGTGTACAGTTTACAGCTCAGAACTAGTGCGTCTTGCATTTTTGAGCATAACGGAGGCAAATATATGACTGGAAATTCCGGAGATTTATTATTGATTATAGTCGGTTTGACTTTTTGTTTAGCCAGCGGATATGGCGGTTTTTTGCTGTCTAATTATTTAGTTAAGCGCAGGCTTCAGATTACCCACCAAAAAAGTCAGCAATTATTAGAGACAGCGAAGCTGGAGGCAGAAAAAATCCGTAAAGAGGCACAACTTGAGGCCAAGGATTTACTCTATCGCTTGCGAGTTGATTTTGAGAGCGAGACAAAGGACCGCAGGCAAGAATTAATCAATATGGAAAAGAGGATGCTGCAGAAAGAGGAAAATCTTGACCGGCGCGTAGAGTTGTTGGAAAAAAAGGAAAAGGCGATTGATGCGAAGCAACACAACATAAGCAGTTTAGAGAATAATTTACTAAGCAAGGAGAAGCATTTGGATGCTTTGGTTGCCGAGGAAAAAGATAGATTACAAAAAATTTCATCATTATCCCCGCAGCAGGCACGTGAACTTTTACTTTCCCGGATGGACCAGGAGATGAAGGCAGAAAAAGCAGTATTGTTAAAAAGGATGGAAGATGAGGTCAAGGAATCTGCGGTAAAGAAAGCGCAGGAGATTGTTTCCCTGGCGATTCAGCGTACCTGCGTGGAGCATACAACAGAATCTACTGTGAGTGTTGTGGCTTTGCCTAACGATGAGATGAAAGGCCGGATCATCGGCCGGGAAGGAAGGAATATCCGCGCCCTGGAAATGGCCACAGGCATAGATGTAATTATTGATGATACACCCGAGGCAGTTATATTATCCGGTTTTGACGTTGTGCGCCGCGAGATTGCCCGAGTAACCTTAGAGAAGCTTATTGTTGACGGCCGTATTCATCCCGGCCGGATTGAAGAGGTAGTAGAAAAGGTAAAAAAAGATATGGAAATAAATATCCGGGAAGAAGGCGAGCGCGCAGCATTTGATATTGGCGTGCATGGCCTGCACCCCGAGATTATTAAATTATTAGGCAGGCTCAAATACCGCACAAGTTTTGGCCAGAATGCATTACAGCACTCTAAAGAAGTAGCTTTTTTAATGGGTGTTATGGCTTCAGAATTAGGCGCAGATTTTAAACTTGCCCGGAGAATCGGCCTTTTGCACGATATTGGCAAAGCAGTAGATCACGATATAGAAGGAACGCATGCTAAAATCGGAGAAGATTTAGCTAAAAAATTCGGCGAATCTCCAGAGGTACTTAATGCCATTGCTGCTCATCATGAAGAAGTTGAGTTAACTTCTTTTTATTCAGTATTAACAGCAGCAGCTGATGCAATTAGTGCTGCTCGGCCTGGTGCACGCAGAGAAACTCTGGAAACTTACGTTAAGCGCTTAGAAAAACTTGAAGCAATAGCAAATCTCTTTCCTGGAGTTGAGAAGGCTTTTGCAATACAAGCCGGCAGGGAAGTGAGAGTTATTGTCCAGCCGGAAAAAATTAACGATTCGGATATGACAGTTATGGCCAGAGATATCAAGAAAAAAATAGAAGAAGGCATGGAATACCCGGGACAGATTAAGGTAACAATTATCCGCGAAACCAGGGCAATTGAATACGCAAAATAAAAGTCACAAAGTCACAACGTCACCAAGTCACATGTTTAAAATTCTGGTGACGGATGACATGGTGTCTTGGTGACTATGCTTATGAATTTCAATACAATACTATGAGAATTTTATTCATCGGTGACATAGTCGGCCGGCCAGGCAGAGAAACAATTGCTAAGCTTTTGCCGGGCTTAAAGCAAGAATTTAATCTGGATTTAGTTATTGCTAATGCTGAGAATGCTGCTGGCGGTTCAGGCATAACCCCAGACGTTGCCTATGAATTGTTTTCTTCAGGCCTTGATGTATTAACTAGCGGTGACCATATATTTAAGAAAAAAGAGTCTCTGGATATTATCCAGCATCCGCAGATTTTACGGCCAGCAAACTTGCCGGAAATGTGCCCGGGTAAAGGTGTGATTATCTTGGAGAAAAATAATATTAAGATAGCTATAATAAATTTGCAAGGCAGAGTTTTTATGAATCCGATTGAATGCCCGTTTAGAGTCAGCCGCCAGATTGTTGAAAAACTTAAAACGGAGGCGAAGGTAATTATTGTTGATATGCATGCTGAGGCTACGAGCGAGAAAATCGCCCTGGGTTGGTTCTTGGATGGCTTGGTGAGTGCAGTCTTCGGGACTCATACACATGTCCAGACTGCTGATGAACGAATTTTACCTGGCGGCAGCGCATTTATAACTGATGTAGGAATGACTGGCTCATGCGATTCGGTTATTGGCCGAAAAAAGGAACAAATTATCGAGCGATTTATCAGCAGCATGCCAATGCATTTTGAGCTGGCAAGAGGCGATGAACAATTACAAGGCGCTGTGGTTGATATTGATGAGGGTACTGGCAAAGCAAGGTCAATTGAGAGAGTGATAAGAAAGGTAGGTAAATTAGATAAATGACATTTAAATTTTTTACGATGGAGGTGCGACAATGTGGGATGGAATAAATCGTCGTCGATTTCCCAGGGCTGATTATCCTTGCCGGTTTAAGGTAAGGCAGAAAAAAGGCAAAGAGCTTTTAGAGGCGCGTACGGAAAACATCGGCTGCGGAGGTATTTGTGCTATTATAGGAAAAAACTTAGGCTTGTTTTCCGACGTAGAATTAGAAGTTGATCTCCAGGATAATTTACCTCCGATTAAAGCTGAAGGTACTGTAGTTTGGGTGGTAAGACGACACGAGATTAAAAAAGACCGGGCAGGTTATTTTGACACCGGCGTTGAATTTAAAAATCTGGATGAAAAAAGTATTAGCCGCATCGAAGCAATAGTTAATAAATGCCTACAGAAAGACGAATAAGCCCGAGGCGAATTTTAAGCGTTAGCCAGTTAACCCGGGATATAAAGATAATACTGGAAAACTCCCTACCTGAAGTTTGGGTCCAGGCTGAGATTTCAAATCTGCGTATTCCATCCTCAGGCCATATCTATTTTACCTTAAAAGATTCCCATGCCCAGATCCGGGCTGTATTTTTTAAAGAACAAAATAGGCAATTAAAATTTGAATTAAAAGACGGCATGAATATTTTAGTTTTTGGCCGCGTGGGCGTATATGAAAAGGCCGGCGATTATCAAATTATTGTTTTGGCTGTTGAACCCCAGGGCCTGGGCGCATTGAATCTTGCCCTACAACAACTTAAAGAAAAACTACTCAAAGAAGGTTTATTCGCTGCTGAGCATAAAAAACCTATCCCGCGCTTTATTCGACATCTGGGGATAATTACTTCTCCGACGGGTGCAGTGATTCACGATATGTTTAATGTTTTAAAAAGGCGCTCGATGAAGATTGATGTAACTCTATTTAGCGTGCCGGTCCAGGGAGAAACAGCAGCACCAGAGATTTCTAAGGCAATTAAATTGGCTAATAAGTTTACTGAATTTGATTGTTTGGTTATTGCTCGCGGCGGAGGAAGCCTGGAGGATCTCTGGTCGTTTAACGATGAGGAATTGGCCCGGACAATTTACAATTCGCGCATCCCGGTGGTTAGCGCTGTTGGCCATGAAATAGATTGGACTATCTGTGATTTAGTTGCAGATATGCGCGCGCCCACTCCTTCAGCAGCAATAGAAATGATTATTTTAAGCCGTGATGAATTGCGCGATAAAATTCAAGATTTAAACCGGCGATTATATAAATCTTTAGAAGACCTTCTACCTGAATATGAGCAGCGGCTGGATGATTCGGCTATTTCTTTAGAACGGGCAATCAAAAATATTCTAGAAGTGAAAAATTTAGAGCTGAAAGCCCTAAGCGATAAATTGATGGCGCTAAGCCCGCTTAATGTGCTAGCTCGTGGTTATAGTATTACATTTGATAAGCTGAGCGGCAAGGTGATTAAAGATGCCGAGGAAGTGGCTGTTGGCTCTGAGCTCAGAAGCGTTTTAGCTAAAGGGAACCTAGAGAGCCGGGTCAGCAAGCAGGTATCTTGAGGAACAGAAACCTGCCCCTTGCGTAAACGCTGGGAAAATTTCTACGAAATTTTTCCCAGCAAGCTACGCCCTGCAGAATTTTTACCCGCGAAGCGCAGGAAAAATTCTACAGGATTAGTCCTAATACAATCTTGGCTTTGCCAAGATTGTGTAGGAGGATTAATT
>JAGVEL010000069.1 GCA_020058285.1 Candidatus Omnitrophota bacterium | reverse complement strand
TTGTCTTCTTCTATTATTTTTTTATCTACAACGATAAATCCTTTTTTCGCAAACAGCCAATTAACTGACCCCGCTCCGGCCATGTTGCCGCCTTTCTTGGAAAGTATATTTCTGACTTCAGCTGAAGTGCGGTTTTTATTATCAGTAAGAGTTTGGATTAGCAAGGCTACTCCGCCTGGCCCATAAGCTTCATAAACTGTGTTTTCATAACTTATGCCAGGCAACTCTCCGGTACCCCTCTTAATTGCCTTGATAATATTATCCTGCGGCATATTTGATTCTTTTGCCTTTGCTACAACTGTGCGTAACCGGGCATTTGTTTCCATGTTGCCGCCGCCTTCGCGAGCAACGCAAGTTAATTCTCGGATTAACTTCGTATACATCTGACCTTTTTTAGCGTCAGTAGCTGCTTTTTTGTGCTTGATACTTGCCCACTTTGAATGTCCAGACATTTTTCACTCCTTAATTTGCCTTAGGTTTTGTGTGTCTTCAAATTAAAAATATTTAGTTTAATTATAGCATAAAATCTGTGCCCATCTCTGGATTGAAAAGAACAGGCAAATAAGCCGAGTTTTGTTTATTGATGGCCATTTCTCTAATCGCCGCAGATTACTCTGGCAGCTTTAGCAGTCTACCCACCCACCCATAGTTTAACTAACTGGAACGGGACATTCCAAGTGATGGGCCTATCTGACCTTGCTCCGCGTAGAGATTGCTCGTTTCACCTCTCTAAAACCGTTAAGGGTTTTAGAGAACTCGTCTCTGTGGCTCTCCTGCAAATTACAGGTTAACCTGCAATTAAGCAGGTTAAATCCTATCCGTATTAACGGATGGAAGGTATTACCTTCTACGCCTCCCTCTGGAGCCCGGACTTTCCTCCCGCCAAATTATGTTGGCGAGTAGCCATCTTTGCCTGTTCTCTAATTGCATTAACTGCTAATCTATCAGCCTCGCGGTTTTTCTCTCGCAAGACATTTTTAATCTCAACATTCTCAAATAACTCTAACAACCTCAGAGCTTTTGAATGGAGAATTTTTAAGTTGCTATTTTTTACCTTGTATTTCTTTTTAATCTGATTTGCCAAAAGTTGGCTATCAGTATTTATGATAATCTGTTTAGCCCCGAGCCGAATAAGTTGCTCTAGGGCAAAAATCAATGCAGTGTATTCCGCAACATTGTTAGTGGCCATGCCAATAAACTGTGATAGATTGCTGACTGTTTTTTTATCCTTATTTATCAAAACCCCAATTCCTGAAGGGCCAGGATTTCCGCTTGAGGCTCCATCGATGTAAGCCTCAAAACAAGCCAACTTACTCTTACCCTTTTTTACTTTTTCAAACAAGTCATCCAAAATTTAAACCCCCAATTCTTCTTCTAGATAAAGTATGCGCGCGCACATCTGGCAGAATATTATCCGGTCGTACATTTTTATTTCATTAATATCCTGGGGCGTAACATTCATAAAACACCCCTGACAGGTCTCATTCTTTACCGAGGCTATGGCGATACCTGCGCGGTTCTGCAAAATCTTCTCATAGGCTGCCAGAATCTTGCTATCTACAAGATCTATAATTTGCTTACGCTTATTCGCTAACGTTGCCAACTCCTGGTCAATTTCTTTTAAGCGAATATTAACTGCCTCCTTATCCTTACTCAACTTTTGCTCTTCTAGTTTCAGGCGCTCTTGTTCCTTATTAAATTCATCTTTTTTTGTATCAACCAAATCAAAAATTTGCAGCAATTCATCTTCAATGACTGATTTATCAGCCCTTATACCCTCAATCTCTTTAAGCATCGCTGTATATTCTTTGTTAGACTTTAAAGAATAAAGCTGGTTTTGAAATTTCTTTGAAGCTTCTTCCTTGGTAGCTAAGCCTAATTCCTTTTCTTTGCGTTTTAATAGAAGGGTGTCAATTTCTTTTTTTATGTCCTCTGCATGCTGTTTTTTACTCAAAAATAGTTGCTCCAGCTTAGCGGACTCTTCGGGTATCTCTTTTTTCTGCTTTTCTAAATCAAAAATCTTAGTATCGAGCTGTTGCAGTTGGACAAGTTTTTGTAATTGATCCTTTATCGACACATTTTCCGCCATCTTAAAAACCTTTCATTCTTCGAAGCCAAACGCGAAGGAGCAAAGCGACGTAGAATTTTGGCGCAGTAGAATGGGCGATAGAGGACTTGAACCTCTGACCCGCTGATTATGAGTCAGCTGCTCTGACCGACTGAGCTAATCGCCCGAATTTTACAAAATATTTAGCGCAGTAGAATGGGCGATACAGGACTCGAACCTGTGACTTCTGCCATGTGAAGGCAGCGCTCCAACCAACTGAGCTAATCGCCCAGAAATTTTACAAAGTAAAATGCACCCCACGACTCTTGGTGAATAAATCACTCTCGGCTGAGAAAATAGCTATCTAATTTCTTATCCTAAACTTATTATATTACAATGGATAGGTAAAATTGGCAAGATAAATCTCTTGGTTAAATGAACAAAAATTAGCGGTGGGGAAGATCCTGAGTACAAACTAAATTGGCATTCTTGGTATCAAACGTCCATTTTTTACCTTTACAGTTTGGGTTAGGCCCAGGACAGGGATAAAATGCATGGGGACACATTATAAGCCATTGCGTCCCTATCCAGGGTTGTAAATACCAGTCTATATTTTCTTTCGGGCTCGTCGGACTAATAACGTGCACTGGCGGATTCTCTAAAAGCACAAACGGATCTTGAGTTGTAATTGTTCCCCACCAGCTATTATTTTTTGCATAATAAAGTAAAGCACCGGATTTTAAAGAACTCATCGTTTGCCTTTCCTGTACATCAAATGCCTTATTCGCTATATCTACAAAAGTAGAAACTGCAGCTGAAGCTAAAATCGCTAAGATTGAAAGAACAATAACTAGTTCAATCAACGTAAAACTCTTATTACTTTTTAAGTCTAGATTTATAATGAACACCTGGGTTTTTCCGAGTATTTACTTAACGACCCTTTTCTTATTTTCAATTAAGGCCTTAATCTCATCTCGGGTTAGGATAAACCAAAAAACAAAGGCTGGTAAGCCAAGAGGAAGAACATTTGAGAATACGGAGCTTAAACTATAATAAAAACTTGTAAATATGCCAAAAGGAAAATTTGGAAGTATTAAATCCAAGCATATCCCATCAAATAGCAAAAGCCCAAAAGAAAATATAATTGCTAGTTCCGCAGTATACACAGCTAAATTCAAGGCCCATTTTTTCAATCTCAAAAGACCAATACCGGCTACAAAATAAGCTAGCCACATAAGATAAAAAAATATCTCAATTTTAAAAATTTTAGTTTGACATTGAGCTGCAATGCTTAGGTTATTAAAAAATGGGTATTCAATTGCAGAAATCAACGCAGCGCCTATAGGTTTTTGTAAAAACAACCTTTGCCACAACCCTTCACTTATCATTGGAAAAACAAAAAAGATAATTACATAAACAATCATCCAGCTAGCAGTAATCACCAAGGCAGTCTTTGGATTCTGCTTAATAAGCTTAAGCATGGTAAGTAAGAGCAGAATTCCCAGAAATAAACCGGATAAAGAAATTAGAACAATTGATTTAACACTTAAAGCAACAAACATACCGTACTCCTCCCTTCAAAACATCTCCCTTTCTTGGGAAATGCTCATATCTAAAAATGAACGCAAACGACGGGCTCGGGTAGGATGCCTTAATTTACGCAAAGCCTTGGCTTCTATCTGTCGCACACGTTCACGCGTAACCTTGAACACATTGCCCACTTCTTCCAAAGTGCGCGGATTACCGTCGCTAACGCCAAAACGCAGCATGAGGATTTTTTTCTCGCGTTCGGTCAAGGTATTTAACGCCTCATTCATTTCATCTTTGAGCATAGAATGCACTGTAGCATTAGCCGGAGAAATAGCTTTCTTATCTTCAATAAAATCTCCAAAATGCGTGTCGCCTTCATCGCCAATCGGCGTTTGCAAAGAAATCGGCTCCTGGGCTAATTTTAAAATACTCTTTACTTTGTCCTGGGACATACGCATCTGGTTGGCGATTTCATCCGGCAACGGCTCCCGGCCTCTTTCCTGAACAAACATCCGGGAGACACGGATAATCTTGTTTATTGTCTCAGTCATATGCACTGGTATGCGGATAGTTCTTGCCTGATCAGCAATTGAACGCGTAATTGCCTGCCTTATCCACCACGTAGCATAGGTGGAAAATTTATAACCGCGCTTATATTCAAATTTCTCAACAGCGCGCATAAGTCCAATATTGCCTTCCTGGATTAAATCTAAGAATGAAAGTCCTCGGTTTGTATATTTCTTGGCAATGCTTACTACAAGCCTTAGGTTTGCCTCAACCAGGGCTTTTTTTGCCTTAGTAAATCTCCACTCTCTCTGCCTTATCAGTTTTAGATCTTCCCTTATCTTTTTATGGCTTTCCCCTAAACTGCTGATAAGTTGTTTTTTTTCTCTTCTTAGTTGAGCCATCTTTACGCGGTTTCTTAAGGTAGAGTCTTTCTTGAGATCCTTGCCAATATTATCTATACGCTTTATTGTAATAGTGAGATCCTTGGCAATTTTTTCAATAACATTTGTAGAAAAATTAAAATCCATTAACAGGACAGAATTATCGCTCATCTTTCGGCTATGGCGCAATTTATGAGACAACCTGACTAGCCTACGCAAGATACTTGGCCGCTTGGCCATGGGATCAAATTTTATTACATCTTCAAAGCTGATATTTTTGCTAAAGATATCATTAATAATAATTAAAGCTGCCTCCCGGGCAAATTGGGTGCTCATGACTACTTCGCAGAATCTTTTTTCCGCCTCTTCTATTCTTTTAGCTAAGGCAATTTCATCCTCGCGGCTAAGTAAAGAGATGTGACCCATCTGTTTTAAGTACATTTTTACCGGGTCATCCAAGGGAATAAACTTCTCTTCTAAGACCGGTGCTTTCTTTTCTTCGTTAACAATCACCTTAAGCTCTTCAGCGCTGATATTGGTCTTAATCTCAGCTATATCTTTTTGGGAATCTACTAACTGGATATCTTCTTTACCTAAAATATCCAATACCTTATCAATCTCCTCGCTAGAAACAACATCCTCAGGCAATAGGTCATTTACTTCATCGTAGGTAAGAAAACCTTTGCGTTTTCCTAAAGCAATTAGTCGTTCTACGCTTTTAATAACTTCTTCTTTTTTCATAGGGGAGTACTCCTTTTAGTGAGCACATAACTTACGGAGCAATTGTTTATTTCTCAAGCGACGTAAGTTATAAGTGCGAACTATAACCCTTGACATCTACTTAAAATATAAAATTTAAGGTAAATGTCAAGGGTCAAATTCAGCCAACAAAGTTATGTTCATTGCATTCCATAACTTTGGGCTTCATTTAAATTTAATTATTTGCCTGCTTTTGAATAGGTCGCAACAATAAATCGTATTCCTTCATTAGGTGAGTTAAAACTTGCTCGTCGTTTTTACTTTGAGCATCAATAATCTGTTGGGCTAACAAGTGCTTTTTATAATTAACTCTTTGTTGACGAATACGCTTGAGGCACTCTTCGAACATTTTATCCCGATCGCTCAAGCACACTCCGTCTAAACAATAGTTATCTTCATTAAACGCTAATTCTGAAATTATCTGTTGTAAGCTTGTGTCTGAAAAAAAATTAATTAACTGGCCCGCGACAATAGTTTTTCCTGAATCCTCAAGTTCAAATAAGGTAGAAACAATCTGTCTTATATTTGAATCCTGGAAATCTTCCAAGCCAATCTCCTTTTTCACCAAAGAAATAACTCCCAGGTCTTGAAGTATCAGCTTGAGGATCATTTTTTCAACAGCCGGAATATTAGATTCTAATCTTGAAGCTGATGTAGGCAAATTTGATTTAACACCCTGGTAGTCTTTAACCTTATCCGCTTCTTCAAATAAAGCCTGCTCCTCTATTCCTAAAATCTGAGACAATCTTTTCATATACTCAGTCTTCAAAATCTGGTCTTTGAATTTATTTATGGTAGAAATCATCTCATGAGCGATTCTAGCCCGGCCTTCAATAGACTTATTATCAAAGCACTTGAAAAGAAATGAAATCTTATAATCAAATAGATTCAAAGATTTTTTAATTATTGCTTTGAATTCCTCTACGCCTTTTTCCCTTACCAGGGAATCAGGATCAAACCCTTGGGGTAAAACTGCAACCGAAACATTCAAGCCTTCAGCGATAATTAAGTCCAGGCTGCGCAATGTGGCAAGTTCACCAGCATTGTCTGCATCAAAAACCACAATAATATTTTTTGTGTAGCGCTTGAGTAACCTTATTTGATTTTCTGTTAGAGCTGTTCCGGAACTGGCAACAATATTACGAACACTTTCTTGATAAGGCAAAATCATATCCGTATAACCTTCAACAATAATTACCACATCATTCTCAATAATACTTTCCTTGCTAAAATTAATTCCGTAAAGATTATTTCCCTTAACAAAAACTGAAGTTTCCGGGCTATTTATGTATTTTGCGCTGTCTGGGCTTGGAACAAGAGTCCTTGCGCCGAAGCCGATTATCCGAGACTTCATATCAAATATCGGGAAAATTACCCGACTACGGAACCGGTCATAATATCCGCCGCCTTCTTTAGCAATAACCAAGCCGCTTTTTTCTATTACCTCTAAATTAATTTTGTTTTGACGCAGATAATTAAGCAATTCATCCCAGCTATCTTGAGCAAAACCAAGTTTAAAATTTTTAGCAGTTTGTAAGCTTATTTTTCTTTTTGCCAGGTAAGTGCGAGCTGCCTGCGCTTGCGGATGCTGCAACAAATTGCGATGAAAAAATTCAGCAGCTAATTCATTTATGCGAAAAATCTCCTGGCCTAAATTTAGCTTTGTCTCATCATTATCTAGGACGGGAAGGTCAACTCCGGCTTTTTTAGCCAAGGTTTCTACTGCTTCCTTAAACTCCAGGTGCTCATAGCGCATGAGAAAATTAAACGCATTTCCGCCAACATTGCAACCAAAGCAATGAAATATCCCTTTATCCGGACTGACCATAAACGAGGCGGTTTTTTCGTAATGAAACGGACACACAGCCTTAAAATTCCTGCCGGATTTTTTTAAGGGAATGTAGCTTGAAACAAGCTCAACTAAATCAACGCGATTTAGGATTTCTTCTAATAAATTTTCCGGAAATCTAAGAGCCATAATCTTTATCTTTTAAACCTTTTAAACCCTGAGCCAGAAACAATATCCAGCTTATCGTGCTTTTCTAGGCCGTCTAAAACAATATTCATACCTAACGTATCGCTGGAAATATGCCCGGCAATAACTAAATTAAGCCGTTCCTTGATTGCGTTGTTAAAATGCTCTTCGGATAAATGCATACAAACCATTGTACTTACTCCGCCGGCAACCAGCTTTGAAAATACCTCTTTTGAACCTTCTGTGCCGCCAGTCATATCCACTAAAATCTTACCGGCTTTAGACTTAGGGCTGCCATTAATTATCTTGGGCCCACTACGATTAATTGCAGCATATTTATATTCTGGTATAGCAATTAAAATATCAATGATATCCTTGAGGGTTTGTGGTTTTTTCTTATCAAAAGTCTCTTGTAAGAGAGTTGCGCAGCAGTTATCCGCTGCTGTATGCATACATAGAAACGCAATATCTAGAAGCTCTGCGCTATCCACTGTGCGCATATGATTTATTGGCATAAACCGCCTTTCTACTTCTTTAATCCGTTCTTGCATCAAGCTTTCAGCCAAGGCGATGGGAACGCCAAATTTAGCTAAAATATCTGCCTGTACATTCATAACTTCATATAGCGATGCCAAAGCCTTGCCTGCAGGATGATGAGAAATCGCCAGGTCGATTTTTTTGCTTTTTCCTTGATTTAATCGATCAATAATTAAAAGTTCTTCTCCACTGATATCAATACCAACAAAAACCTTCTTGATTTCTTTATCTTTATCCCCATAAAGAAGGCGAGTGTCAGAAAAAGGGTTAAAAAATGAATCCTGGTCAAAAAATTCCTTTCCTTCCTTTAAGGATTCGTATTCTTTCCTTTTATCTTCCAGAAGCTTGGAAATTGCCTGTTTGCCACGCGGGTCATTTTCAATACCGATTTTTACAATAGCCTCATAGAGTTTTCCTAGTTTCATAAGACCTTTCCTTTCATTCGAATAAGTTTTTTAGAATATTTATCGGTTGTTAAGGTGAGGAAAAAACTATTTCTCAATTGCCCTGAAGATTTCTTCATTAAGATTTTCATTATGGAAAAATGGCTTTATCATCTTTTCAATCATAAATGTGTACGTCTTAGCCACTGTGCCAAAGGTGTGAATGCCAAAATACGAAATCTTTGCCCCTCTTTCAAGAAAAGGAATAGGTGAAATAATGAAAATTAACAAAAATATACCGCTTAAAAATATACCTCGAATTCCGCCCAAGAACGCCCCGCCCCATTTATCCACTGCAGCAATTGGCTGCAGCTTAACCAAAAATAAAAACATCTCTCTAATCAGAAAGCTAATAGACCAAAATATAGAAAAAATTAGGATAAACGCCAGGAAGTTTCCTATGTCTGGAGGGATAAATTTAGGCCGGCTTAAAAATGCGCCCAAAACAGTGTAATAGTGTAAACAGGTAAATACAGAAAGAAGCGTACCTAGAAGCTTAAAAATTTCTACTCCCAGGCCGCGCTTTATTCCAATATAAATACAACGACAGACAATTAATATTACAATTATATCAGTCCAGCGCAACTGATTTACCAGGGACAACAACCATTCACCTCTTAAGAATGAAAATTTTATAAAAAGGCCTTATTAATAAAAAGACCGTTAAAATAGCCTTTAACGGTCTTATTTGGTCAAAAGTATAACATATAAAAGCACTTATGTCAAGGTAGCGCTTTCTTTTT
>JAGVEL010000068.1 GCA_020058285.1 Candidatus Omnitrophota bacterium | reverse complement strand
GTTAAATCCGGAATCATTTCTAATTAAGCTCCTCTATAATCGTAAGTAATTGGTTTTTCATCTGACCAATCGTAAACTGTTTTAAGACTTTTTCTCTAGCTAGCTGGCCCATCTTCCTCGATTTTACCTTATCCTTAAGCAAAGAAATAATCGCACTTCTCAATTCCTGTTCATCGCTCGGGTCAATAAATAAACCCGTCTGTCGGTTATCTATTGTTTCAACAACTCCACCGGTTGCGCAGGTAATTACTGGCTTGGCACTTGCGCCTGCCTCAAGATTAACCAAGCCAAGCCCCTCTGTCTCATTTCTGCCTGGCAATCTTAGCTCTCTAACTGGATTAACAAAAATATCACACGCAGCAAAGAAGCCAGGTAAGAATTCATTTTTAACTTCGCCGGTAAAAATAACATGATTTTCAAGTTTTAACTCTTTTACTAAATCCTTGAGTCGGAGCTCGTCAGGGCCTTGGCCGACAATTAAGTAAACCGTAGAAGGACACTCTTTTATTACCTCTGGCAAACAACCTAAAACTGAGTCCATCCCCTTACGCTTGATAAGCCTATTCACAGTTAAAATGACTTGTTTATCCTTGAGGCTAAACTGATTAATGACTCCCGCTGCACTAACCCCAGGGTTAAATTTTTCAGTATCTACTCCCAGGCTTATTTTTTTAATTCTCTCACTTTTGACAGGCCATTTCAAAATATTATTCCGAGTATAATCTGAAAAGCAAATTACCGCATCAGCCTTCTTAAAAATAAGGCCAACCAGAAAATCACGCAGGCTACTACCAGAAAACAGTGAATCAGAACCGTGCGAAAAAGTTATAAATTTAACTTTAAAAAAAAGTTTGAAAAACAACCCTAATAAACCCAAAGGGAAAACCTCGCCTACGAGCATTATTTTAAATCGACTAATGCCATAAAGCCTGAAGGTGAAACTCAACAGCTTTATTAATTCCAGCGGCAACTTCCAATAGGGAACATTTAAATTAAAATTACGCCTTATAATTTTAATACCCAAGCCGGATTCGGCCTGTTTACCAACCTCATGATTCTCGGCGGTTAAAACATAAACGCCATTTTCCTTTAGGCACTCACTGACTTTCTGCATGGCTATTGCAATTCCGCCGGAAAGCGGAGGAAAATCATATGTTAAAAGTAAGCTATTTATTTTTTTATCGATCATTGCCGGCCAAAAAGATCAGTTATTAAGAATGAGTAAACTCTTGTATTTTTAAAAAAATGTTTAAAAATTAAACTAAAATTAACTAGAAGATAGGCCAGAAAGATATAAATATTTTTTTTGAATTTTTGATTTAAAAAGATGTCTGGATAAGGTGCAACTAGCCGTTGGGAATCCCGGGATTTTATCAATCCTAATTGGGCCAAAAGCAGCGCCAAAAAACTCACCATTTCCAAGCTCAAAGTGTAATCAATCTTTTTCTCCTGACTAATCTCTGCGGCAATATCCTCTAACGTTGATTGCGAACGGCAAAGTTTATGAATTAGCAATGTAAATTCGGTTAAAACAAGCATCATTTTCAACTTCTTAAATAAAGATACCTTGCTAAATAGGTTATGCTGATAAAGGCTGGTAATTACAACGCGCAAGACATACTTTGGAGATAAATCTCTTGTTGTCTGAACCGGCACATCCTGCAATAGCGAATAAGGAATAAAATTAATTTGACTCGTAGAATAATCCTTCCAATCTCTAGATAATTTTATTCCTAATCTGCCGCAGTTTCTGTCAAATTCAGTACCCGGATATGGTGTGGCAAATTGGCCGATAAATGTACTTGCCTCTGGCTCTATCTGACGCAGGCCTTGAGCTTGAAAATACCAACCGGAAAGCGTCTCCCCGGGATTAAAAGTCATCAATAACATTAAAGGCTTAATCTTGCTATCTCTAACAAGCTTAAATACATCCAAAATATCCCGGGTTGTTTCTCGCTTGCCAATTTGGCTCAAGACCTCGTCGTCAAAACTTTCCACCCCCAACTCAATCGCCCGGCAACCAGCTTCATGCATAAGACTCAAAATTTCCGGATTATTTTTAATTAGAGAAATCTTGCCTAAGCAGGCCCAAAGAATCTGCAACTTTTCCTTTAAAATTAGATTACAAACATCACTAATTAAAATGTTGTCCAAAAGTAAGTTATCGTCATAAAAATGAAAATTGTTTATACCATAATTATTAATTACTTCCTTTATTTCGCTGATTATATTTCCGGGTGTACGGAAGCGCACTTTTTGCTTCCAAAATATTGGCGAAGCGCAAAAGGAGCAGTTAAATGGACAACCCCGAGAAGCCATAATACCCACTGCTGGCTGTCTGTTTATATGAATAGTGTGCTTCTTATATCTTTCCATCGGTAGCAAGTCCCAAGCAGGATAAGGAATTCTGTCAATGTCAGAAATAAAATCTCTTGGACCGGTATTTATAACTCTCGCATTCTTTTTAAACATAAGCCCGGCAATTTCTTCGATATCTCGCTTCCCATCTATTGCCCGAAGTAATTGGTTAAAGGTTATTTCTCCTTCGCCAATTACGCAGTAATCAGAATATTGTATTGACTCTTCCGGAAGGCACGTGGGATGTACGCCGCCATGGACAATAATCATTTGCGGATATTTATTTTTTATCTGACGCGATAAGTGATATACAAAATCTGCTTGCGGCGTAAGATAAGAAAATCCGACAACATCCGGATGGAATTTGCTTATTCGTTTAAAAACTGCCTCTTCTGATAAGTTATCAATAACTGCATCTAACAATCCTATTTTCACTTGCGGCACCTGTTCTCTAATATAAGCAGCCAGATATGCTATAGCCAATGGCTGTGCAGGCACGGCCATATTACCTTCGGGAAATGGCGGTCTAATTAAAAGAATATTCATTTGACTAAACGACACCTAAAATAACCCAGAATGTAACTTAACTTTGAAATAATAAGTAGAAATTTAAAGCCAAGTATTGCCTTAGCTAATACAATCACAAAACGTTTCAATCTATACAGTTTACTTTGTATCTTTGCCGGATAGATGATTCCTTGTGGGTTAACATCAATATTTAGTTGGGGATAATAACGATCAGCAAAAGCACTTGCCCGACCGTTACGAAAATGTAACTTAATAACCTCTTTTATATTTTTAGGAACAGGATGATAACTTATCGCCCGCGGAACTAGAGCAATATTCAAGCCTTTAGCCTTAAGCCGATAAGAAAATTCCGGGTCCTCTCCGCGCTTAAGTTGCTCATTAAATTTACCGATCTTCATAAATAAATCTTTGCGCATAGCGCAACAATGAGTAGACATGGCTCCGGCCGGAGTTAATTTGTCAACCACGGGAATCTCGCAACGAGGAATATCGCGCGCATATCGACGCTGAAATTTTGAAGAATCTATTGGAATAAGCAAAGAGGAAAAAGTAACAGCAATTGAAGCATTCTCCAGTAAAGGCTTGACTAAATTAGAAATAACTTGCTCATCAGCTAGGTGGATATCGTCATCGATGAACACCAAGATATCACCTTTGCTTTTTTCTACACCGATATTCCTTGCCTTGCCCGACGGGCTAACCTGACAAATCGGCAAAACTTCAATCGGAAAACCTAATTTCTGTTTTGAGATATCATCAAGTAATTGATTAAGGTTTTCCTTGCGTTTTTCGTCCCGAGAAGGAATAATTATAGAAATCAGCATTTTATTAGCTAAATGTAATTAAACAAATCAGTAATATCTGCAAAAACCTCGCCCAAATTTTTCCAGCTAGAAAACTCTACACAAAGCCAATTTAAAAATAGCACTCTGGCTAAGTCGCGATCAATATTAAACGCCTGACAATAAACCTTGACTGCTTTTCTCACTGCTCCGTTTAGGCAATCTCTATTAAAAAAAACTTTATTAATAAATATCTCCAGCCTCTCTGAGCTCTGTCTTGTATCCCGATAAGCTGAAAGTAAAAATCCAAATAAATCAGATAACGGCAAAGTACCGGAATTCGCGTATTCCCAGTCTAAAATTTTTAAACTATGATTATCAATTAGGATATTAGATGGAATAAAATCATTGTGGCTCATAACTAAGGTTAAACGTTTATTCATCACAGAGTTTAATAAATCTTCAAGGCCTCTATTGTTTTGGGAAAAACCTAACAGGCCACTCAAATAATCCTTTAGAAATTGATGATCAATAATTAATTCACGGCTAATGGTAGAAGAATGGAATTCTTTGAGCCAATCGGTGGCCATCAGGATATATTGTTCTTTTGATTTTTCCCAGGGCAATGTTAAGGCACGTTGTAAAATAAACTGCATGGGTATGCCTGGGCAGGCTTCCTGGACAAGCATATCATCCTTGCCAATAGCGCCGAAATAAAAAACCTTTGGGCAATATTGGCTAATATTGGGGTTGCTTAAAATCTGCCTCATATTCTCCGCAGCCTTATTCAGTAATCCTGACTTGCCTTTAGCAATTTCAATTACATATACCGGCCGAGAATTATTTTTAAAAAATATAAAAACAATATTCCATTTATCGCCTCTCATAAACAAAGGCTGAATCACCTGAGAGCCTGTATTCTTGGCAATATAATCCGGACAAAACGAACTAATATAATCTTGAATTGATTTAAACAATTTAACTCACCTTTTTTTCTGCAATAATTGCGTAGTCTGAAACTAAATATTTAACCAGTCGATTAAGTTTAAATAATCTAACAGGGCTTAAGAATAATCTTGAAAGCCAGGTCTGAGCTCTTGCCAAATTATTTATAAAATATTCCATAACCTCCTGATTGTCCAGTGGGACTAAATAATAAAACTTGCGATAACTAGGCAATGGTGTAAAAAATTTGATTTTTGCAAAATCAGCAGCTGTAAACAACTGTCTATACCCATTTAAAGAATGGGTCAAAATATTATAATTACCTCGCCGCATTAACTTATGATATATGTTAGCTAGAAATCTCGGCATAATAGTTATGAACGGCAAGTTAGTGTGCGGGTCAGGAAGCCCAAGAAAATAAATTAGGCCCCATCTATTTTCTATTGAAACATACGCACAGCCGCCATTTTTAAGCACTCGATTTACTTCCTGTAAAAGCTTTAGCTGGGCTGTTTGTGGCCGCTCCTGTTTTAAAACAAACCCTGCCCACTCCAATACCCCATACAGGACTACGCAATCAAAATAGTTATCCGGAAAGGGTAATTTAAAACCATCTGCGCACAAACTGGTAATATTTTCTAGTTTTGCTTCACCTTTGCGAATTTGCAATAATTTCGCCAATTCATAATATGCGTCCACAGCATAGATATGCTTATATTGCCTGGCCAGAGCAATTGATATCGTTCCCCAGCCGCTGCCTAAATCCAAAACCACTGCATCTTTGTCTATGGGCAATACGTACGAAAAATCAGCCCGGGAATCATCCAATATGCCGGTAAGGAATACCGGCTTATCTACCTTAAATGCCTCATCCAAAGCTTTATGCCAACCCCTATTTAAGGCATCTTTGATTATAGTTTTTAATTCTTCTTTTTCCTCTCCCCAGCAGAATGCATCTTTCTTAAAACAAGGCAGCCCATTCACTAAGGGATAAACTTGATTGCAAGGCTTACATTTATAAGCATACTGCTCAACATCCAATTTTTTCTTACAATCCGGACAGACAAAATCCATCATACAAATTCCTTATTTAATCGGCTGACGGCTTACTAAAGCCTCAAGTAATTTGACTTCTCTGTCAATCCTCACTGGCCAGGTTTCTAAAATTTCCCTTGCTCTAATCTGGGCTTGCTTACCAAGTTCTTCCCTTAGTAATTGATCTCCAAGTACTTTAGCTAAAATTTCAGGTAATTTATCAATTGCTTGGGGCTGGACAAAAATCGCATTTTTGTTATGAACAAGCGTTTCATCAATCGTATCATCTTTTAAGCTAACAATACATCTTGCGCAAACCATAGCTTCAAATAAAGAATTATTTGTATTGCTGTACCCTGACAAAGTCACAAACACGTCACAGCTATTAAATAGTTGCGCAACAACTTGACGCTGTACGGCGCCTAAAAAAAACACCCGGTCACTAATATTATTTTTTTTGACAAATTCTTGCAATTGATTCTTTTGCGGGCCGTCTCCGGCAATAATGCACATGGCTTTTAAGTCAATTTTAAAAAGTGCAGGCAAAGAAAATACAAGCGTTTCAACTCCATAAAACGGGATTAACCTAGCAGTAGAAAGTATAATTTTAGAGTCTTTATTAATAGTTAAATCTTTACAAACTTTCTCTTTTGAGTTCAATTGCGGATTATATATATCAAAATCTACGCCATTGCGAAGATTGATTATTTTCTCCTCTTTTACTCCCAAGGTGTTAGCCAAAAGCGCCCCCCTGGTCCCATCTTTTGTAATTATGAAATAATCCGCATCTAGCTTAAAAGCAAGATAGTCCCGGAACTCTTTTATCCGCACTAAGGGCTTTTGATATTCCCAATACAGATCTCTTACCCCATATATCCTGAATATTAATTTTGTACTGAATATGCGGCTGATTAACCAACCGACGAATACGCTATTCAGGCCGTGGACATAGACAATATCCGGCCGGTTATTTGAAGCAAGCCTCAGGCTCCAAAATAAACACAATATTTGAAATAATAACCATTGTACGTTTGATAAAATAGTACTTAAAATATGCGAAAAGAATCTATTTAGGGGCAAAACATTAATCAGCGCAAAAATTCTAGAGCCGGGAATATTAAATCTATGTATACTTACGCCTTCATAATTATAATCTCCGGCCTTTTTATCAATTGCCGGGCATAAAAAATTAACCTCAAAACCTTTTTGTGCAAAAATTTTTTGAGAGAAAAATATCGAAGGAATTCCAATATTTTCCCCCTCCGGCCAAATATCCATATTAGAGATACTTAAAATCTTCATTATTGGGATTCTAGTGTTCTTTCTTAACCAATTCCACAAATAAGCCGTAACCCGGTAAATTTTTCTGGAAATAATAATCCAGCCTTACACAAATTGAAAAAAACAAAAATTTTAATCTGTGCATTCCTTTTATTCCATAGGCAATATCCATAGCTAATGAACTAAACATCTTTAAGAAGTAAGAAAACTTAGAGATATCGAATAATATTTCTGTTCTCTCTTTGATAAGCGCTAAAGTATATCTCTGGACATCTCCCATTTTTTCCATGAAACAATTCTCATCTATCCTCAGCCAGCTTTTATTGCCTGGTAAATCTTTACTAAGGAGGAAATCCGGCACCAACTTCCTTAATACTCGCTGGCAAATAAAAAGCCTGGCGCTGCAAGCATAACCCTGAGGCACGGTAATCATAAGTCTGCCAATAGGTTTCAGCACCCTAAAAAATTCCCTAAACACACCCTGATCTTCATTTATGAATTCCAGGGTGTCTAGAGAAACAATCCGGTCAAAACGATTATCTTGTAGGGCTAAATTACGCAAATCAGAGACAACGAAGTATTGATTACCCCTGGAATCAAAATTCTTGGCCAGTTCCTTTGCCTGTTTTATCTTGTCTAATGACCCATCTACGGCAATGACTTTTAGCCCTTTTTTTGCCAGAGCCAGAGATACTATCCCCTGACCGCAACCAGCGTCTAAAACGATTTCTATTTTCTTAAAATTTGCTGATTTTAGCAGTGTAAAATATCTAGGAAGCCAAAAGGCTTGCGAGGTTAGTAAAAATTTAGATAATTTTTCAATCAGCTCCATTAATTACCCCTGATAGACAAATTCAAGTAAAATTACAGATAGTTAAGGTTTTAGCTTATACAATATATATTTATAGCCACCGGCTTCAATATGTTCACTTATCTTTAAAATCTGGAAATTATATCTATCAAAAGTATGCTCGTTAAAAAGGTAACGATGCTCTCCGCTTAGATAAAGCCGGGGATTGTCAAATTGTTCAATATAGGGCGTACAAATAATCAGCGCCTCATTCACAAACTTTAAACATTTATCCACAATCGGAAAGGGATCATTTATATGCTCCAAAACATGAACCAAGGTTATAAAATCATACTTTTTAGGCAGCTCGTCTTTGGTAATATCCAACACAAAATAATCAATATTCTTTGTTTTGGCCAAGGCCTTCTCAATCCCCGCCGGACTGAGGTCAGCACCGCTAAATTTCGCCAGGGGAAAACTTTTAGCTAAAAGCTCTAGCCCGTCGCCCATGGCACAGCCAATATCCAATAAGCTAAAAACTTTATCTCGAGGTAATACCTCTGTTAATGGCCGATAAGGGTAATCTCGCAAAAAATTTTCCTTTTTTGAAAACATAGAATCCCAATACTTGCGTGTATTTACATTAGTAAGTTCTCGAAAAATATTACCAATTTTATAGCCGGTAACTTTATCCAGCTGTTTAACACTTGAGATTAAGCGCCGATATGGCTTTTTAAATAGTAGCTTCATGTTTTTTGTAAAAAATTGCTACAAGCTCCCCGATAAGTTGACGCCTAATTAAAGAAAGAGCTAAGAGATAAATAATAATACCAAAAACTGCAGAACTAATTAGTAAAGCAATATTCGAGAAGGCGGATATTGACCTCAAAGAGACTAAAAATAATTTAAGAAAGGTTAGCATAATTATCGAACAGATTATCGCCGGAGAAATCGCCTTAAGATAAGCTGTTAAATTAACTTTAATCAGGCGGCGAATAAATATATAACCGGTTATGTTCATTATAAGTGCCTGAAAACAAATTCCTGAAGCTACGCCTGAAATGCCAAATCTAACCCCGGAAAATAGCACGATAATCAGAAGAAACAAAGAGATTAGAGAAAAACGGAATTCGATTTCGGCGTGTCCTGTAACCAAGAAAATTATTCCGACAAAAGAAGTTATTGAAGATAACATACCGGCAATGCATAAATACTGCAAAGGTTCAACCATCGCGCTCCATTTTGCACCAAACACAAGTCTGACAAATTCCGGGCATAAAATAATTAAGCCGGAAAGCAACGGAAAAATAATTATTGAAGCATACGTGATTATCTTCAAATAAGCGCTACTTAGCTGCCCCTGATTCTCTTGTATCCTAGAAAATGCCGGAAAGCCTACCCGATTAACTATACCGCAAAGTTTCTCTCGCGCAAAATTAGAGATTGTAAAAGCCATGGAGTAATATCCTAAAGCAACGCTGCCTAAAATTTTCCCTACAATAATACGGTCAACATTCGAGGCTAAATAATTAGTCGCCTTAAACCCGACTATGTTTTTAGCAAACCGAAACAGATATTTCAAATTATCCAGAGAAAAACTAAAATCCGGCCGCCAAGGACAAACTATCCATAATATAATAACCCGGGCTAAGCTGCTTAAAAGATACCCATAAACTAAACTCCATACCCCTAAGCCCCTTAAGGCCAAGGCTATTGATACTAATCCAAAACTTAAACTCTCAATAATTTCAACAAATGCCAACCTTTTAAATAAAAGCTCTTTTCTAAGCAGGGTATCCTGAATTATGCCAAAAGAATCTATAATAAATTTCATTGATATTACAGTTATAATCGAGTTAATGATTTGCTTATGAAAAAAATCAGCGATTGCTGAAGCCATATTAAGTATAATTATATAAAACGCCAAGCCAACCATGACACATGTCCAAAATGACGAAGAAAGTTCGCTTTTGTTTAGCTCTTTTTTTTGCACAATTGCTGCGCTTAAGCCTAAGTCGCCGATACTGAGCGAGATGGCCAAAATTGCCGTGACTATAGCCATAATGCCAAAGTCACTGACATTCAAAAGCCGAGCCAATATAGCAATAAAAACGAAATTAAGGCAGTAGCGCAAAATCTGCGATAGTCCAACCCAGCCTATACCCTTAATCATATTACTTTTTAAGTTAAAATCACTACTCATACTATCTTTTATCCTTAATAAATTTTGCCGCGAATTTATGAAAAAACATCTCTGCGCCGGAAACTTTATAAGCAAATTGCGCTAAGTTATCTTGGCAGATGTATAATCTTTTTAAACTAAAAATATCATCAGAAGCTGAATTCATTGCCTCTTCTCCGGTCACGGCACAGCTAACTCCCTCCTGCTTGAGATATTCAATTACCCGGCTATCAATCCTGCCGAAAGGCAGAGAAAAACACACACTATTCCGTGAAATTATCTTTCTTACAAAATCCACAGACTCGTTTATCTCTTTTTTGCATGTGTCTTCGCTAACTTGCGTTAAATCCTCATGAGAGGCTGAATGCGCCCCTATTTCTACTTGGGAATTAATCAAACATTCAAAATCATCATTTTTTAAATATAGGTCATCAAAAATACTATTATCCTTTACGCCTAGCTCCTCACGTAACCTTTTCAAAATTTCCGTTCTTTCGGAATGAGTTATTTTTTTTAATACCCCTAAGAGTAAATCCAGGGTAATCTGCTTAGCCTTAATACTGGCTAATGATAAATTAAGGCAAGATTGTTTTGAAAGAATAAATTGGCAATTTTTTTTTGATGCCTGGTCTAGAATAGTATAAAGCTCATGCCGCCAGTAGATTTGGTTGTGGATTTGGCTAATAATGAAAACTGTTGCAGGACAATTGTTGGCTTTTAATATATCCAAAGCAATTTGTTTAAAATCTCTAAAGCCATCATCAAAAGTAACTATAGCACACCCGCTAAGCTTTTCGTTGCGTTGCCTTCGCTCTATATAATCATTTAAACTTATCAACTTATAATGTTGCTTAAGGTAGCTAATCTGCCTTAGGAAACCTTGTTTTGTAACAATTAGACCCCTTAAGGCAAAGGCAGATATCCCAGTCTTAGTGTTCAAGTCATTTAAAACTCTGTGATAAAGTATAATCGGAACTAAGTCTTTCTTGTTGCAAATTAATCTAAATATTCCAAAAATACCCAAAAGAAACCCAAGGGTTTTAATCAAATTATTTACTAATTTTAGCAGTGGATTCATTGGATTAGCCAAACGTGCGAAAATTTAGCCGGATAGCTTTAAAAGGCTGTTGTTTTAAGCTGTTTGATCTCTAAGAAGTAGGGTTTCGGGCAAACGGTTTATTAAAGCAGCTATGAACCAAAATGGTTCCATTATCCTGACAATAATAAAAGTCTCGGCAGAGAATGAATGAAATATTAACCCGACTAATCCGGCCAAAAAACCAACAATTAACCCCTGCGACCAGTCATCATTAACGATTTGTAGCGTTTCTAAAGATGTTTTAAAAATTGTTGCAATTAGCCAGGAAAAAATAATAAGCCCAAGTATGCCAGTTTCTCCTAAAACTCGGCCTACCTGCGTATCAATCAACTCTACGCTACCTACACCTATGCCCAATAATGGATTTTTTTGTAATTTTTCAAATACATATCTTAAACCCTCAATACGTGCTGCCGCTGAATCATCTAAATGAATACTCATTCCTAAAAACTGATAGTCCTTCCCAGGCAACTCAAACGTGTCGGATACTCTTTTGACTATAACATCCGGAATTATTAACGGAATAATAAATATGGTGCAGATTAATAACAAAAAAAGTAAGGCTTTTTTCTTTTTGGTGAATATTATTAACCCCAAGTACATAAATATAAAGCCAATATATCCACCCCGCGATTGCGTATAGATAAAAGAAGGCATTGTGAAAAAAATTAGCCCGGCAGTAGCAAGTCGCCAAAAGCCTGCCTTGGCGTATAAAAATAACCCGGCACTTACCGCGATTAACAGTATTTGATAGCCAGCTAGAGTATTGGGCTCTCCGGTTGCCGCCTGGAACGGCGCCGTTGTCTTTTCTCCCCTGGCTATATGTGAATAAGTAGTAAACGAAACCAAAACGCAAACAATAATTAAACACATTGTGAATTGTTTTATCTGCTTGAAGCTACTGACATTATTTACAACCATAAAATATAGCAGGAAATATTCAAAGTATTTAACTATTACGAAAAGGCTTTTCTTTAAGGAAATCTCTCCGCCGATTAGGTTAAATAAAGTAGAAATAATACAGACCGCAATATAGATTAACAACGGTAAATTTAAAGGAGTAAATTTTAAAAAGGCGATATTTTTATTAATTGCCATCTTTACTAACCAGGTAAAGCAAATCACTAAGAGCACGACATCATCTACCCGGATAACTATTGCCCTGGCACCTGCTGTTGAACCGGTTGCAAGCTGAGGTGAAAGAAGCATAGAGAATATTAAAATTATTAAACTGGCATTGGTATTTATGAGTGTAACTAAGAGTACAGCTAAGGCTAGAAATATAATAAAGAAATTTTCCAACTCGATGTTAAAGAAAAATATTAGAAGAGAAAATAACAGGACTATCGCTAAACTGATGATGAGTGTTGTTGCGGGGTTTACCTGACCGAATTTGCCAAAATTAAATTTACTCAAAATATATTTTATTAAACCTTTATCGTTTCGCATCAGCCGAAAACTAATCGCCAACTAAAAATAAAGAGGGCCTACACCCCCCTTAATCTAGCGTTACCAAAAACTTTTATTGCTATTTTTTTAGATATTCAGCTTTTTTACGTCTTTTTTCTCCTCATCCGAATAATAGTATCTATATTTATATGATTTATAATAAGGGTAATAACTTGTCTGAAATTCTGTCTGCGGCCGGGTATGATTTAAGACTACGCCTAAAATCTTTGCCCCTACTGATTCAAGCTGGATTTTTGTGCGCAAAAGCGCATCACGGCTGGTTCTGCCTACTTCATAAACAATGATTACCCCTTCGATTTTTTTTGCCAAGATTGAAGCATCGGTTAAGGACAGGGCAGGCGGCGAATCAAAAATTAATACGTCAAATTTTTCTCTTAAGTTATTAATCAAACTTAACATCCCTTCTGAGCTTAATAACTCTGAAGAATTATTGGTTAGGGCACCACTTGTAAGCAGGCTTAACGACTCTAGGCCGGGTAACTGGGTTACCTGTTCAAAACCAAGATTACCCATAAGAAAATCAGTAAAATTCTTAATAATTTTTTCCATGTCTTTACCACCGCTTATTAAAAGTTCATTCAAACCTGGCTCGCGTTCAACTCCAAAAACTTTTGAAACTGAAGGCCGCCTTAAATCTGTATCTATTAACAAGGTATTCAAACCCATTTGAGCTAACACCAAGCCAAGACCACAAAGAACCGTTGTTTTACCTTCGCGTGGGCCAGTAGAAGTAACCAACAATGTTTTCTTTGTATGTTTCTCTATTTTCAGGTTTGTACGTAAAATTCTAAACGCCTCGGCAAAAGGAGAACTGGATTCCAGGCAAATCGTAAAACTTATATCATATTTATCCGGCAGCTGTAATTTAGGGTGGGCTTCATTTTTCTTATCTTTTTCTCTCTTTATTGATGGAATTACGCCTAATACTGGAAGTTTTATGAAATTCTCAACATCTTCAATAGTGCCAATTGATGTATCTAAATTCTCAATAATAAGTATCAAAATAAAACCAATAATAAACCCCATTGCAAAGCCCATTGCCAAACTTCTGACTTTATTCGCACCAACTAAATAACCTCTTTCTCCGGCAGGATTGACAATCGTGACGTCCGAAACCTTTTCTGCCTCGGCAATACGCGCCTCCTCAGCCCTATCTCGAAGCATCCGGTATAACTTATCATTAACATCAACATCCCGGTTTAAGCGTATATATTCTAACTCACCTGTGGGTAGAGTCTTTAACTGTTGCTCAATATTAACAATCTGCTCTTGTAACCTCAATACATCAGGGTGCTTTTCCGTGGCCCTAGTCAAAAGTTGCGAAAGCTGTGTCTGTAAATCACCTAGCTTCTGAGATAATGCCACACCAATGCCGCTGGCTGTTTCTTTTTCTTTAAAAGTCTTTAAGGCATCCTCAGAGGCTTTTAATTTGACCTCAACTTGACTAAGTTGTTTTTCAATAAATTCTCTACTGGTGCGCGCTTCTCTATTTTTCTGGGCCAAATTTTCATTCTGATAAACCTTGGCTAAGGCGTTGGCGAATTGAGCTGAAAGTTCTGGCTTTTGCTTGTCCATTGTAACCGTAATCTTTACTAAATCTGTATCCTTCACCGGCTCAGCAGAGACACATTCCAGGGTTTCGTTAACAATGTGGCTCCCTTCTTCTTTGGGGGTTGACTGCGTAATCAGGCCTAAAACCCTGGCTGTTTGTTCAATAACCGGACGACTCTTGATGATTCTAATCTCAGAAGCAATGTAATCGGTAGTGCCGCTGCGGTAATAAACCGGCTGGTTAAGTATTGCGCCAACAAATGTTTTGCGCTCTTCAATGCGTACAGTAACTGTTGCGCTATGCCTGACTACTTGAAAACTATTGTAGATTATAACTAGAAGCGATGTGGCAACAATAGATACTAAAAGCACCCAGTATCTTTTCTGGAGTATTCTTATATAATCTCGAAAATTTAATTCGTATGAAGGCATAGAAAATAAAAATTTAAACTAAAATCCACTTTGCGCAGTTCCTGAACTTAAGAATGGTGAAGTGCGTTCTCGGATTGTTTTTATAGAAGTAACTGCCGCGCCTGAAGACTTTAACGGACCGAGTAATTGCTCTAGAAAATAATTCATGTTAGAAATCGCCGTCTTAGGCACATAGACAATATCTTCAGCTTGAATATCTGCGTTATTTCTTAAATCTCCGCGAACGATATTGGCTAAATTTATTTTTTCAGCTTTAGGACTGCTCAAGCCCCCGCGGATTAAGATAACGCTGCCCAAAGCTGCGTCCTTCGTATATCCGCCAGCCAAAGCAATAACATCAGTTAAGCGGGTATTTGCTTGAGGTTTATAGACTCCGGGACTAGACACCTCACCTAAAACAATAACTTTTTTACCACCAATCTTTAACAAATTAACGTAAACTTCAGGAGAGGGTATAAAATTAGACAGTTCCTGCGCAAGTTTACCATGTAATTCACGTAAGGTCATGCCTCTTACCATAATTTCGCCGACTAGTGGAAAAGAAATCCTGCCGTCAGGCCGCACTGTTAGGCGTTCCGGCAGATCCTGCGATATTCTTTTAAGGCCGAATTTAGTCTCGCCAAATTCTCTAACCATTATTGAAACTTCGGGATACTTAATATATTCCTTCAGTTTCCCGGTTATGAGATCATCAAGCTCTGTCAAGGTTAAACCTTCAGCCATAATCTCACCGACTAGTGGGAAAGAAATCCTGCCGTCAGGCCGCACAATAACATCGCGGTTAAGATCTTCCCATTGCCAGACATAGATATTAAGAGTATCACCTCTAGATATAAGGTATTCTTTAGCTTCGCTGCCATCTTTGCCTTTTAGGATTCTCATTTTAGCCGCGCCTTCCCAAACCTTGATTTCCAACTCATCAAAGTCTCCCAGCCGGTATTCGAAAGAAGAGGATTCTTCTGCAGGCAAGGGCTTAGGTGGTTCTACTTCAGACATCAATAATTTCTCCTGCATCCTGGCGCAACCCAAGAATAAAAAGGAACAAAAAATAAAAATTAAAAATAGGAAAAACCGCTTTTTTTGTTTTTTCATAAATTAACCTTCAATGAGCGCATAACTTACGGAAAGTTTAATGCTGACGTAAGTTATTTTGCGCGAATTGGACCCCTCACCTTTTTAGGTATTCAAGAATATACCGAAATACTTGAATAGATAAAAGGTGAGGGGTAAATTCAGATACCATAACTTAGCTTCGCCTAATACTTGCTCGCTAAGTTATATCTTTATTTAACCTTTTGCCTTAGATTCAACGCTCTCTTCAGGAATCTGGGCTTTAACATAGACGTTAGGCTGCTTACTCAAATCAATAATATGCTCTGCCTCTACGCGCTTGTTTTGTTTATCCAGATAAATCTTAACCGTAGGTTTCAGGAGTGAATAGCGGTTAGTCCCAACAACTTTAGCTGTCTCCCCGGAACTTAATTTTACCCAGCTTGATAACGGATAAATTGAAACTGCCTCGATAAAAAGTTTTAGATAAAGGCTGTTAAAGGCAGTTTTTTGTTCAACCATCATACGTATAGCCTGATCATTTAAGATTTTTTCCCTAAACGGGCGTTTATGAGTTAGGGATTCATAATTATTAACCAAGCTTACAATCTTTGAATATTCATCAATCTTATCACCTTTAAGATTATTGGGATAGCCAGTTCCATCCAAACGCTCATGATGTTGGCTGACGATTGCTAAAATTTGGGTTGAAAAACTTTTCTGCTTTTCTAAAATTTGCCGGCCCAAAATTGGATGTTTTTTAATCTGCTCGTATTCTTCAGGGGTTAGTTTGCGCGGTGCGTAGATTAATTGCTCAAACTCTAATAAACCAACATCGTGAAAAAGTGAACCCAAAGATAACTCTAGAAGCCGGGATTTATTAAAACCTATTTGCTTGCCTAATATAATTGATAGCATGCTCACATTAACCATGTGATTATAAATGTAGTCTGATGAGCTGGGACTATTGGTTAATATTATAAACTCTTCATTACCCAGGGCAATCTGGTCAATAACTGCGCTTAGGTTATCTTTCAGGGCATCTAAATTAATATTCCCTGCGACTAACAATGTTTTGCAATTGTGTTTAAGTGAATCTGTCAGGCTATTATACAAAGTCTTTGTTTCTTGAGAACTTTCCAATTTGACCTTATCCAACATAGATTTAGACAATTCCATCAAAGAAGGTTCTCGGGCAGGAATATGAGCAGTTAAGCTTGGGCCGGGAATTTTTGAAGAATCCTCGCTCTGGGTTTTTATAAGTTCAACATTCGGCGGAGGGTTTGTTTCTTTTGGCGGCTCTTTTTTCTCTTTATCCTTATCCGGTAAATCCTTGCCAGGAGAACCGCTAATTATATCTGCTATTCTAATCATAATTTTAAATTAATGTAACCTATGTAACGGGGGGTGATTTACTTCTTTTAACTGCTCATCCTCCATATCTCTAATAACTTCCCGAATGATTTGTTCATCGATTATTTCTTTCTTTGCCCCAAACCCAACC
>JAGVEL010000040.1 GCA_020058285.1 Candidatus Omnitrophota bacterium | reverse complement strand
GGCAGGCAGGGATCCCGAGCGTCACTCTTTTGTGCTCTCCGACGCGAGGGATATTTCTATTCCACTATTTCTTGTCGTGCCTTGTCTTGTTTCTCGCAGGGACGCTTGTTTTGCCCCGGCGAGGGATCTTTTATCTTCTCGCCTTCAGTGCCCTTCTTATCGCTAAGTCTTGTTCTCTTTTCTTTATAGTTTCCCTTTTATCGTATTGCCTCTTACCTTTCCCTAAAGCAAGCTCTACTTTCACTAATCCATTTTTAAAATATAACGATAAGGGTATCAACACCAAACCGCGTTGATTGACTTGATTCTTTAATTTAAAAATCTCCCGGCTATGTAACAACAATTTCTTTATTCTTAACGGATCAGATTCTTCGTAGCCTTTATGTGAATACGCGCTGATTTGGCAATTATAGAGAAAGACTTCGTCATTCTCAATAAGGGCAAAACTATCAGCGAGGCTGGCTCTTATTTCGCGTATGGATTTTACTTCGCTTCCCTTTAGCTCAATGCCCGCCTCCATTACCTCAAGGATTGTATAATCCGCCCGGGCCTTCCTATTGGAAACTAAAATTTTTTGCGCCATTTTAAAGTCTATCAGGCCAAACCTGCAACAATCTTAAACACAACTAGGAAAAATGGCAGAGTGATTATCGAAAAAATATGTGTCCAGAAAATCGCCTGAGTAGCCAGCTCTCCTTTAAGCTTAAATTTATTGCAAAATAATGAAAGGGTTACTGCTGTAGGCATACTTGCTTCAAGCAGCAATAAAAATTTTACCAATGGATTGATATTAAAAAACGATAAGACAAAAATTGCCAAAATCGGAATAAATATAAGCTTTATAAATACTATTGACTGTAAATCCTTATTTTTAAAAATATTTTTTATCTCAATTAAAGCCAAGCTTGCGCCCACGACCATCATTGACAAAGGAAGTGTACAGGCGCCGATTAGTCCAATGGCTTTTACTATTGGGCTGGGTAAGACTGTATTAATTTTAAAAAAAACACTAATTATCCCCAGGAGAATCGCAATAACTGGCGGTGAAAAAAGTTTTTTAAACTTGCTCACTTCCTGATTTCTACCGACAAATAAATTAATCCCAAAAGAGAATATTAACAAATTAAAGCCGAGAAGAAATAAAAATAAATAAACTAGCATCTGGCTGGCAATAGCTTTGTCAAAAAGACCCGAGATGAGAACTAATGGTAAATACCCGGCATTAGAGAATGTTACAGCTGCCAAATACTCTTTTTTCTCGTTAAGTTCAGGCCTAAATACAAGAAAAAAATGTGCCAATAAAAAAGCTGCGCCGATTAACGCGAAACTTAATAGCGGATAAATCCACCAATGCGTAAATTGGGCAAAAGTAAAATTATTGAGTAGTTCGTTAAAAATAAAAAAAGGAAAAATTATATTTATGAGTATCCGGCTTAACGCCCGTAAGCTATCGGCATCGAGGACACCTTTTTTAACTAATATAAATCCGCAACTGGCTAAGATTACAAGCTGGATAAGAGCGGAGATAACTGCATTAATAGAGCTTAGAATTTTGGGCTCCTTTTATCCATGGTTTTAGTTTTAGTAGGAATTTCTTGCTTCAGGAAAATTTGAATAAGTTGACAAGTTGGCTTGTTTTGCGTTATACTTCTGTTATGTCTACGCCGAGGTGATGAAATTGGCAAACATGTAGCGTTCAGAGCGCTATGGCTTCACAGCCTTGGGGGTTCAAATCCCCCCCTCGGCATTTTCTTTTGCTAATCAAAGCAGCGCTTTTCTATACTTCTCAATAATCTATCTATCTTATCAAAACTATCCGGTTGATCCCCTGTATTTTTCTTACCCGCAGATTCAATATTCTCTAGCTGCTTTAGATTATTATCAACTGCATGAACTTTCGCCTTTTTCTGTTCGGCCTTAATATTCTCTGCCTGTTTTAATTCCATTTGTGCTTTTAGCTCTTTGCGCTGTCTCGCTTCTTGTATTATATCATTTTGGATTGACTTCTCAGCTTGCTCCTTAAGTTGTCTATCCAAGTTTTCCTTTTGCTTAACCTTTTCTATATTACCCTCTTCTTGCTTTTGTTCATTTGTAATAGCCTGTTCAACTTTAGTTTTAAGTGCTGCTTGTTTTTCTTTATCCTTAGTTAAAATCGCCTCTATTGCCTGCTCTCGGGCTTTATCTCTTTTTTCAATCTCAGCCTTATCTTCTCTGACAGGCGCAGCCTTTTCTTCTTGAGGAATCTTGGCTTCACTCTTCTTGAAAAGAACTGTTTTTTGCTTCTTTGCTTCTTTTCTTTCCCTTATAATACTCTCTTCCATCTCTGATTTAAGCGCCTGGTCGGGCTTGGCCGCAAAAGTTCCAACTTGTTCTACAGTTGCAACTTGAGTTATTTTTTGCTCTTCTGGATTTTTAACAATCTCCTGCTTAGGGACTTCTTGCTCCTTGCCCATCTCTTTAGCAATTTTTTCTTCTACTGCTTGACGATCTTTCTTAATCTTGTCTAAATCTCCAACAGAAAATTTTTTCTCTTGTGATGGTAGCTCGGTTTTCGCTGATTGAAGATTTTGTGCTTTTTCTTTTTGCGCCTGGGCTCTTAGAATAATTTCAATTTTTTGTTCAATCGCTTTAAGCTTCCCTTCATCACTGACTATCTCCTTTACTTCTTTAGTCTCAAACCTGTCCTTGATTTCCTGCTCCAAAATCAGCCTTGCATCATCTACCGACTCCAAGGATGTGTCCTTAAGAAGTTCCAGCAAAGCTAAGGATGTAGACCATTCGACCAAGGCCTCCTGGGTTCTGCCTTTAGCATTATAATTATCGCCTCTCTGCAGGTAAATAATAGCCTCTTTTAACCGCATTCTGTAGCGTTCATCGGCGATTTTCTGCTCTGCGCTTTCAATTTTTTTGTTTATTGAGCTGCCCGTTTTATCTATCGCCAGGCTATCTTTAACCCAGACAACTACAGCCAGAAATAATAAACAGACAGATACAAACACGACCAACAAAGTGTTTAACCTCTTGTCTTGTTTTAGCATTATCACATCTCCTCAATGAGTCCGCCAAAGTTCTTTGGCGGACGAATGATCCCGAAGCGTGCGTAGCAGAATTTAGGCACGAAGTGCCAAAAATCTGCAAGCGTTTACGCGAGGGATATATCTTGAGCGAATTAAATTAATAATTTTGTTCGCGGTTAATATAATCTTTAAAATTCAACTCCTGCCCAGTTTCTTCTTTAATTGCGGCGATACGCTCTGAAGTATAAGGATGCGTCCGCAAGTAAAACCCACCTGGTCCAGGTGGTGAATTAAATTTCTTTTGTTTCAGCCTTTCCAAAAAAGAGATAATTGCTTCGGGCTTAAACCCAGCCCTGCGTAAATAACGGCTAGAGAGTTTATCAGCTAGAAGCTCGTCTTCGCGCGAATATGCTGTCAACAATGATGCCGCGGCCACGTCTGTACCATAAGCAGCATCTGAAGAACCTCCGCCTACAGCAGCTAGAATTGTTAAGATATTTAAACCCATAGCCGCTTGTAAGCGTTTTATGCTATGCTTAGAAACGACATGCCCAACTTCATGAGCCAATACTGCAACCAGCTCATCGTCATTTTTAACAAAATCGACTAAACCTTTATTTACATATATAAAGCCACCGGGCAAAGAAACAGCGTTAATTGAATCTTCATTAAGTATGGCAAATCTATAAGATATGTCTTTACGATCACAAACGCTAACTATTTTCTCACCCAACTGATTAACCCGGGACACAATTATAGGATCTTGTACCAATTTAAACTGTCGTTCAATCTGATCTGAAGCACTACGGCCAATATTGATTTCCTTCTGAGTGTCAATTAAAATCAAATCTTCTCTACCAGTAGCAACATTATATTCTGTTGCGCAACCGCAAATAAATGCTAAGCTTAACAACAGGCATAGTAGAGAAATATTTAATCTTTTAAAAATACTGTAGAGCTTTGCTGTGGGCAGGCCTACCACATTGTAAAAACAGCCGTGAATTTGCTGAATAAATAGTGCTCCTTTTCCCTGAATATCAAAACTGCCTGCTCTTTTTATACTCTTCGCCTGCCTTAAGTATTTCCCAATCTCATCAACCGTTAAAGCCCTCATCCAGACTTTTGTCTTCTCGTAATCCAGAAAAATTTTCTGGCCGGTGCGTCTTTTTTCTAAAACTGCTAAACCGCTATAAACATAGTGCGGCCTACGAGACAACTTGCGTAGCGTTATTAGTGCCTGTTTAAAGTTATCTGCCTTTCCGAACAATTTTCCGTCGGCAATACAAACAGTGTCTGCAGCAATGATAATGCCTTGTTTAACTTTTTTACTTACTGCCAAAGCCTTCTTCGCAGCATTTGCCTTAACCAGCGCTGCTGGGCCAGAAGATAATTGGCGCGATTCCTTAATTTGACTAGCTATAACCTTTACTTTTAAGCCTAAGTCTTCTAAAAGCTTTTTTCTTGCAGGAGAAGCTGAGGCTAATATAATTCTACGCCTAATCATTAGACGTTCTCAAAATCTTTAATCTTAAAAATCGCTTTAAAGCCTACACCCAGCGCTAAAAACTTCTCCTCTGCGCCTTCCTCCCTGTCGACTATCACGATCGCTTCTTTGACCTTAACATTGGCCTGCTTTAAAATATTTACAGAATCTATTAAAGATGAACCTGAAGTAGCAACGTCATCAATAATAACTACAGAACTACCTGGCTCAATATCCGGGCCTTCAATCTGCTTGCATCTACCATGGGCCTTAGGGGTTTTGCGAATAATAAATGTCTTAAGCGCTAAGCCTTGCTGAAAACTTAAGGCAGCTATCGCACCGACAATCGGATCAGCGCCAATAGTCGGACCGCCGATTGCCTTTATATCAGTTTTATCCTTAACCATAGACAAAATTATAGAAGCAACATAGAAAGCGCCTTCGGGATTGAGCGTAACTGTCCTAGCGTCAATATAATAGGAACTCTGCTTACCGCTGGATAAAGTTACTTTTTCCTTGCGATACGCATCCCTTAACAAGAGCTGGAAAAGCTTTTTACGATATTCTTCGTCCATAACGATACAATCCTCTCGTGTCATTTTACTAAGTTTTTAAATACTTGTCAACCCTTGTGGAAAAAGCGAAAATTTTTCTCCCATTAAACCTGGCCAGGAGCTTCAATTGACAAAGATATGACTCAATGCTAATATAATTGGACATATGTCTCAGGGTTTAATCAATGCCATTATTAATATAGTTTACCCCTTACGCTGCCTAGGTTGTGCTGGATTATTTACAGATGGAGACAATAATCAGCTGTTATGCAAATCTTGCTATGAAAAAATAGAGTCAAATCTGCCGCCTTTCTGTAAAAAGTGCGGCTTAGGTAAATCTAATTATGAGCCTGATGATTGCCTAGCCTGCAAGGGCAAATTTTTTAATTTTGACCGCGCCTGGAGCGCATGCATCTATAAGGAACCTGTAAAAAATCTCATTCACATCTTCAAATACAACTCAAAATTAAGATTAAGAAGGCTTTTTTTAACGCTTTTTAGCCAATTTATCAAAGAATATTGCGTCCCAATAGCTGACTATGATTTTGTTTTAGCTGTACCAATGCACCCCGCAAGATTGAGAGAAAAAGAATTTAACCACGCTCATATTTTAGCGCAAGATTTAGGGGTACAATTTACAATACCGGTCTTTAACAACCTCGTGCGCAGCCGCAATAATTTACCCCAGACCGGCTTAAGTTTAACAGAGCGCATTAATAACGTTAAGGACGTATTTAAAATAAAAAATCCCGAGCAAGCTTTTAATAAGAATATCTTGATTATAGACGATGTATTTACTACTGGCTCAACTGTTTCTGAGATAGCTTCGGTCTTAAAACGAAACGGCGCTGGCCGTGTAGATGTTTTGACCCTAGCCCGAGTTTACCAAGAAAACTCTTATGAAAATAATTAGAAACTATATATTAAAAGAATTCCTTTCTCCGTTTCTGTTGTGCCTGGCTATCCTTACCTTTGTAATGTTAATGGGGAACATGGTAAAACTTGTGGATATGATTATTAATAAGGGTGTGAACGTACTCCTTGTGTTTCAATTGTTTGCATTTTACATCCCCTTGCTTTTAAGCTATACTCTGCCGGTTGCCTATCTAATAGCCATACTCTTTACCTTTAGCCGGCTTTCTGCTGACAACGAACTTTTGGCAATAAGAACAAGCGGGATAAATCTCTGGCAATTAATCAAGCCATTCTTGGCTCTGGGCATACTATTAAGCCTTTTTTTATTCCTATTGAGCGATCGGATAATTCCCCGGGCGCATTTTGCTTCTAAAAAAACACTCAGTGAGGTAGGCTTAAAAAATCCGGCTGCAGCCTTAGAGGCAGGCACGTTCATTACCTCTTTTGAACGCTATATTATTTTTATCTACGAAATTAATGGAAATAAATTAACCAATGTGCGCATATATGAACCTCAGGAAAATAAGCCGACGCGCACAATTGTAGCTAAAAAAGGCGAATTTATTTCGTTGCCTGCAGAGAAAAAGATTAAACTTAAACTTATGAACGGCACAAGCGATGAGATAGATCCAAAAGACCCGACAAACTATTATAAACTGCAATTTAAAACATTCTTTATGACGTTAAATCTGGCTAATCAAAATAGGGAAATAGATATAAAGCCTAAAGACCTGACGATCAGCGAGATTCAAGCTAAAATCAAAGAATTCTCAAAATCCGGAATTGAAACTCAACCCTTAGTCACTGAAATGCACAAAAGAATAGCTTTTTCAGCAAGCCCGTTTATCTTTGCGCTTTTGGGCTCGCCAATCGCCCTGGCTCTGGGCCGCCATCATAAGAAAAAAAGCGGCCTGATTATTGCATTTCTCATTACCCTGATTTATTTTATTCTTACCTTGGGAGCAGAAGCGCTAAGCTTACAATTATCATTACCCGCGGTTATCTTGTGGGCCCCGGACTTAATCTGTCTACTCTGGGGTTTAATTTTAATGTTGCGTATATGCGTATCTTAGAGAGATACTTAGGAATATTTTTTATCGTAAGCTTTGTCGCTGCGGTATTCATCTTCCTTTCTTTATATATTATCATTGACCTATTTAGCCACCTTGACGAAATAATAAAAAACAATCTGCTTATTTCAACCCTAAGTTCCTATTACCTGTCTTTTATTCCCAAGATACTTACAGAACTCGCCCCTGTTGCCGCGCTTTTGTCTACGGTATATACCTTATCCCGCCTAAGCAAAACCAATGAAATCACTGCGATGCGCGCTGCGGGCTTAAGCATATTGCAGGTAACAAAAATAGTCTTGATACTTGGGGCAGTAATCAGTTGTCTGGTATTCTTTATAAACGAAAGAATAGTCCCGATCAGCCAAAAAAAGATTCTGGAGATAAAATTAAAACAGATGAATATACAGGATAAATACCTTGCGCAGCAACCGATTAAAAACGCAGCAATTTATGGCCTGGATAATAAATTATTCTTTATCGGTTTATTTAATCCCAAAGATCACAGTGTAAACAACGTTATAGTTTTTGAACAAGATGAAAAACAAAATATCTTAGCTAAAATTGTAGCCAATTCCGGCCAATATAAAGAGGGCCGCTGGATTTTCTACGATTGCATCACTTACAAATATGGACTAGAAAACCAGCTGGAAGGCGAACCAGAATATGCCCAGGCTAAGATAATGAATTTTAAGGATACGCCTGAGGACATAGAAAGACAGCAGATTCAGATTAATTATATGAATATCCAGCAATTAAAAGACTACCGCAAAAGGTTGGAACGCTCTAATGCTACAGCGGTATTAAGGAGTTTTGATGTCGAAATCCAAAAACGCCTAGCTTACCCATTAAGCGTAATTGTTCTTATGTTTGTCAGTATTCCTTTCTCACTTTCTGTGAGAAAAAAAGGACAGGTCATCGCGAGCCTTGGGGTTTCGATAGGCTTAGGATTTTTCTATTATGTGTTAAATTCGGTAAGCATTGCTTTTGGTAAGGAAAATATTCTGCCGGTTATCTTATCGGCGTGGCTGGCTAATATTACCTTCTTTATTCTGGGAATTTTTCTGATTAAGAGACTACCCTGATTATTATCTATAACCATATCCGGTTATACCTACTTCCAGCAAGGCAAACAATCTCATAGGGAATTGTTCTAGAAATCAAAGACAAATCTTCAACGAAGATTTGTTCTTTTCCAAGTTTACCGAATAAAACCACTTCATCTCCTATGCGCAAATTATTTATATTTGTTACATCAGCCATACAGTGATCCATGCATACCCTGCCGGTTATTTTGGCACTTTTGCCTTTGATTAAAACACTGGCCTTATTTGAAAACATCCGGTTATAACCATCGGCATAACCCACAGCTAAAGTGGCGATACGTTTAGGCTTACTTGCAACATAAGTCCTGCCGTAACTTATTGGCCGACCAACACCCACATCTTTTAAAAATACAATGCGCGTCATAAAACTCATTGCCGGTTTTAAGGCCAGCTTCAAAGTTATCCTCTTATCCCAGGTTAGACCATAGAGCATTAATCCAGGCCGGACTAAATTGAATTCACTATCCGAACAATTAATAACCCCGGCACTATTCGCCATATGAACTAACTTAAAACTTATCCCTTGCGTTTTTAGAATAGCTAAAAGGTTTTTAAAATTATTAATCTGGCTGCGGCTGAAATTAATATCAGTATCTGCGCAAGGAAAATGCGAATATATGCCTTCGCAATCAAGATTAGGGAGATTAAAAATTTCTTTAACCTGTTTTGGCGCATCCTTATACCAAAAACCAAATCTACCCATTCCCGTATCAATCTCCAGATGAATTTTTAAGGTTTTTCTTAAAGATTTTGCCTTGGCGTTTAAAATTCTTGCCTGCTCTATTGCCGAAACGCTAGCTGTAATATTATACCTAAACAAAGAATCCAGTTGATTCTTTAAGCAGACATTTAATAAAAGTATTGGTTGAGCTATGCCTGATGCTCTTAAGCTCTCTGCTTCATTAACTGAGGCTACAGCTAAATAATCTATCCCTTGCCTGGCTAAAACTTTTGAAACAGGAATTAAGCCATGGCCGTAAGCATCTGCTTTTACCACTGCCATAACCTTTGTCTTTTTACTTATCAGGCTTCTTGTAACTCTATAATTATGAGCGATTGCTGATAAGGAAATTTCAACCCAGCTATAATTTTTTTGGCTAATAAGTTTTTCCATCTCGGATTTGACACTCCTTTGGATAAATATAAATTGGTAAGATGTTTTTTCTATTCACTAACTTTACTTTTTTACTAGATATTAACCGCTCGGCAAGTCTGGCTAATACGCTAGCCTTAGGATACCAAAGAGCTTCGTCAGCAAAGAAACTTTTTTTGGGAACGCCTTTCTGAATCAACTCTTTAAATTTTACTAAGCCATCACCGGTAAACAGCGTCGGAACTTTAATTTTTGTGCGCAGCTGCCTAAAAGTTAAAAGCGAGTAATTGAGTTTACGCCTAAATTCAAAATGTGACTTAAGCTTAGTTTTTTCAAATAGGCTAACATATAAATTATTTCTAGCGGCATCAACAACCACACAGACATTAGAAACGCTCAAATCATCTTCAACATTTGCCGCAATCACATCCAGGCTGCCAATGCCAATTATCTTTAATCCCGAGCCCAGGCTTAAACCTTTAGCGCAAGCTAGGCCAATACGCAATCCGGTAAAAGAACCTGGGCCTAAACCAACAGCAATATAATCTAAATCGTTAAGTTCTAACTTTGCCTGGCCTAAGACCTTTCTAATTAAATGAATAATCTGTTCGGATTTAAATTTCTCGCTGCTAATGAATTCAGCGCAAATTTTATTATCTTTGCTTATCGCTACAGAAAGAATCCTGGAAGATGATTCAATGGCTAAGATAATCATAGCTTAAACGCAGAGCTTAAATTTTTAGTCAACTCCTGATAATGCGCGCCTTTGGCGGAAAACAAAAATTGTCGGCTGTTTCTGTCAATGATTGTTAACTTTATCCCTAAAAATTCGAGAGGTTTATATGTTTTTAGACGCTCGGCCCACTCTATAATACTTATATTATCAGAATAAATGTATTCATCAAATCCTAAATCAAAAATTTCTTTTATTTTTTTAAGGCGATACAAATCAAAGTGATTTAAAAATATCTTCGCTTTATATTGCTTTAACAGAACAAAAGATGGGCTATTTACCTCTTGGCTTTTTGCATCTAGGCCAGCAGCAATGCTTTTCACAAGCTGCGTCTTACCGCTGCCTAACTGGCCAAAAAGACAAATAATATCGCCTTTCTTTAAATACTTGGCAATTACCTTGCCAATATTTAAAGTATGATTAACCGAATTTGAAGTTATTTTAAAAGCTCTTTTCAATTTAAAAGTGCCTAAACCCTCGGGCCTTAACTTGTTTTTCTCTACTATGTTTATCTATTAATCTTAAACCCTGTTTTTTATCTACAATCTCACCTATTGGCCTAAAAACTTTAAGGTTTTTAGCTAACAGTCTTTTCGCTTCTTTGTGGCTTAGACTAAATAGCAGCTCAAAATCTTCTCCGGAGTATAACGAATCCTCTATGCTCTTTGCCTGTTTGGATTTAGGAATTAGACCCTCGTAAACCACTGCTCCAACATTACTCTGTTTTAAAATGTGCCCCATATCCTGAACCAGGCCGTCAGATATGTCAATCATTGAGTTTATCTTAAAATTTTTAACTAGGAATCGTGCTTCTCTAACCCGGGGTATAAATTTGAGATGCTTATTTTTGAGCGAGCCGCCTAAGGAGCCAGTGACGAATATTTTGTCTCCAACTTTTGCCTGGCTTCTCAAAACTAGATATTTCTTTTCAACAAACCCAATAAGGCTCACATCAATAGTTAATTTATCTGCCCGGCTAATGTCTCCTCCAACGATATTTATCTTAAATTCTCGAGCCAAATCCCTCAAACCCTTAAAAATTTTGTCGGCTAACTCTAGGCTTGAATTTGGCTTGAGGCCTAATGAAACTAAGCAATAAGCCGGAACTCCTCCGCAAGCAGCTATATCGCTAATTGATACTGCCAAAGCTTTTCTGCCCACCAGGTAGGGATTTGTCCTAGTTGTGAAATCCACACCTTCAACTATCATATCGCAGGTAAAAAGCATATATTTATTTTTATTGAATTTAATAACCGCACAGTCGTCACCCGAGCCTTTGATTACTGATGAATCAAGGTTTATTCTTTTTTTGAAACGTTCAATAAGCCCAAATTCGCCAATCTTAGTTAAACGCATTATTTAGCTATCCTTTTAATATTTTTGTTATAGGGTTTCTTAATAATCCCTCTATCGGTAATAATTGCAGAAATTAAATTATTCGGAGTCACGTCAAATGCCGGATTAAATACTTTAATATTCATCCCAGCAATCGGTTTTTTAAAAAATAGGCTTTTGACTTCTTCGGCCGGCCGTTGTTCAATAGGGATATTTTTTCCACTTTTAATCTTAAAATCAAAAGTTGAAAGTGGTGCAGCAATATAAAAAGGAATCTTATGAAATTTGGCCAGCACAGCTAAATTATAAGTCCCAACTTTATTTGCAGTGTCTCCATTGGCGGCAATCCTGTCTGCTCCAGCAATTATCTTATCAATCTCACCCTTGGCCATCAATGTTGCAGCCATATTATCGCAGATAAGCGTCACATCTACATTATGCTTTTTTAATTCCCAGGTAGTCAGCCGTGCACCTTGTAACATCGGACGGGTTTCGCAAGAGAAAACCTTTATATTTTTCTTTTGTTGTTTAGCGCGATAAATAACGCCTAAAGCCGTACCGTAGTCAATAGTTGCCAGAGCTCCGGCATTGCATATTGTCAAAATTTTGTCATTCTTTTTGATTAATTTTGCTCCGAATTGGCCGATTTTACGGCAACTCGACCTATCTTCCTCAATTATCCTTTTCGCTTCTTTTAATATCATATTTTTTATAACTGAAACTGGCTTATTTTTATTTTTTAATGCGACGTTGCACATTCTTTCTAAACCCCAGAAAAGATTTCGTGCAGTAGGCCGGGAAGATCCAAGGTACCTGGAAACCCTATCTAACTCCTTCAAAAAACCGACAAAACTCTTTGCTTTAGAATCTCTGACTCCTAAATAAACACCTAAGGCCGCTGCAGCGCCTAATGCCGGAGCACCGCGCACTTTCATTGATTTAATCGCCTGCCAGAGGCTTGTTAAATCCTTAATCTGAATATATTCTAATTTTGCAGGCAATTTTGTCTGATCAATAAGCTTGATTTTATTATTACACCAGTCTATAGTTTTAATTTTCATAAAATACCCTTCTGATATAAAAAATTAAGCTACAATCCGATTATTTTAGCCAACAGGCTTTTCTTCACCTTAATTGCTGCAGCCGGACAAGCTTCCTGGCAGCAGAAACAAGCAATGCAATTTGAATAATCAAATCTTATGCCTTTTTTTGTCATCGTAATAACTTTTTTCGGGCAGGTTTTTATACATATTGAACATCTTATGCAATTGCCTTGTTCAACGCAAGGATAATATTTAATAAGTTTTTTTGCCAGTTTAATAACTGGTTGGGGTAATTTAATTTTTTTTGAAGTAGTAGGTAGCTCAAATGATTTGTTGACTATGGACGCTAATTTCTCACCCAAAATTTCTATAGAATTAATATCGCTAACTCCTAATTTGCGGCTCGCTGCCTCCTTATTTGTCAATATATCCAAAGGAGACAAATTCATAATTTTGGCTAGTAAACTATCTAAGGCTAAGGCGTCTACACCTGCAAGTATTAAGCCGGTGTTACACAATTTGCCGCTTGTTGCCGGGCCGTCGCCTTGCATTGCAACAATACTATCAATAACTGTTAAGGCCGGCCTTGTTTCTTCATAAATATCTACGAGTATTTTAGAAAAATCATTAGGATTAAAATTATTCTTATGTAACTCCAGCTTATATGTTCCACAAACTAAACCAAATAGATTCTTAATTGCACCGGTCAAGGTTGTCAACTCATGGGTTTTAAATTTGGGGACATTTACCAGATAGTCACAGGTATCCAGCCAGATAGTCAGGGGAAAATTCTTTCTCCAGCGCCGTTTATCAAACTTTACCAACTCAACACTCTCCTGGCTGCAGAGCTTAGTTATTCCAGTGCGTTCGTAAACCGTGTCTACATTTTCAATGTAGTCCGCCCAAACGCTCGGACTATCTCCGACGAAAATTTTGCAATTAATCTCTTTTAGCAGCCTGATTACTGAGCGCACAACCTCAGGATGAGTTGTAATCGCATATTCGGGCTCCTTAGACATCAACAGGTTTGGTTTAACTAATACCTTAGAACCTGGCTTAACAAAGGTAGAAATTCCTCCTAACAAACCAATTGCCTTTTTAACTGTTTCCAAAACCAAGGCCGAATCATAACTGCTACATTTTAAGATTGCAACTTTTGAATTCATACAGGTAGTATACTCAATCTTGTGTAAATTCACTTTATAAGGCAGCGGGTCCTGTCTTTGAACAGCCCCACCGTGCTCGTAAAAACTGCGCGCGGCGGGGCAGTCCCGTTCAAAGCCACCCGCTGTAGAAAATTGCATAGGGATTTGTGAGCGTGCATAAGAAATTTTTTGGCAAACGTCTGCAAGGAATTACGGCATGCGAGTGGCGAAACTGACCAAAGGGAATTTCGCCAAACGAGCGAGACGTAAACCGCAGCAGACGGCAAAAGATTTAGAGCACAGCGAACAATATCCCGATGCAAGCTTCTAACTTTGGCATTACTATTCATGCTAACCTAAAAAAATCTTTAGCATTATTTGTTGTCATCCTGGCGATTTCTTCCAAATCAACGCCTTTTATTCTAGCCACCTCTAAGGCAAGCAATTTTAAATGCATTGGCTCATTTCTTTTACCTCGCAAACCCTCTGGAGCTAAGAACGGCGCGTCTGTTTCAAGCATTAGCCTGTTTAACGCCGTTTTTTTCAGCACCTCTTTTAAGTTAAAAGCTTTCTTATAAGTAACATTGCAAGTGAATGATATAAAAAAACCTAAATCCAGGCAGCGCTTTAGAAACAATGCATCCCCGGAAAAACAGTGCATCAACACTTTTGTCTTTAGTTTTTCCTCGCTTAATATGGAAAGTACATCGTCTTGAGACTCACGACAATGAATAACCAAGGGTAGATTATTTTTTTTGGAAAGTAAGATAAACCGCCTGAAGACTTCTCTCTGATTAGATTTGCTTGAAAGGTTGCGGAAATAATCAAGGCCGACTTCTCCGATTGCCTTTACCTTGTCTTCCTTAGCAAGTTGTTCAATAGCAAAAAAATCCTCTTCTTTTACTTTATCTGCCTCATGAGGATGAATGCCGACAGTTGCAAAGACATTATTGTATTGTTTACTTAAAACTAACGCCTTTCTTGATGCTGCAAGGCTTGAGCCGACATTTATTATAAATTCAATGCCGGATTCCTTTGCCCGCTCAATTACCTTATCTCTGTCAGCATCAAAATCCGGAAAATCCAAATGGCAATGCGTATCGATTAATTGCATTATTGGTCTTTTTCTATACGCGGGAATAGGGGCGAGCCTTTGGTGATTTTTTCTGCAAGTAACTGTTGTTTAATCTTTTGCGCAGTTAAAGGCATAAATGGTGTTATCTGGAAAGCAACTATATCTAAAATCTCAATTAATAAAGAAATAAACGCGGCCAATGAATCATTCTTTTTATCGGCGTTTAACTGCCAGGGCTTAGTATCTTCTATAAATTTATTGGTGCTATTAATCAGGCTCCAGATAGCATCAAGGCAATCAGTAAATGCAAGTTTTTCGAGCGCCGCATCTACCTTTTTATCTAAACCTTCCATTTCCTCTATCAGCTTAGAGCTATTTTTCAAAATAGTTTCATTTGCCTTTTTGTGCGGACGAATCCCATCAAAATATTTCTCAACCATAGTCAGGGTCCTGTGCACCAGATTACCTAAATCATTTGCCAAATCGCCGTTATACCTCTTAATCAGGGCTTTGGCAGAAAACTTTCCGTCTAGGCCAAAGGGAAACTCGCGCAGTAAAAAATAGCGATAAGCATCTACGCCAAATGCTTGAACTATGTCTCTGGGATCAATAACCGTACCGCGGGATTTGGACATTTTAATCTCATCCTGCGCCAAATCCTTTGCCTCAACTAACCACCAGCCATGGGCAAATATCTTTTTGGGCATGGGTAAATCTAGCGCCTTTAACATTACCGGCCAATAAACTGCATGCTGCCTCAAAATATCCTTAGCCATAAGATGGATATCTGCTGGCCAGAATTTTTTCATTTTTGAGTCATCATCGTTCAAAAATCCAAGTGCGCTTATATAATTAATCAAAGCATCAAACCAGACATATGTAACCATCTGTTCATCAAATGGGAAAGGTATCCCCCAGGAAAGCCTAGCCTTTGGCCGGGATATGCATAAATCTTGAAGCTCTTCTGTCTCTAAGAATTTTTTTACCTCGTTATAGCGAGATGTGGGACAGATAAAATCCGGATGTTGTTTTATATACTCATAGAGCCAATCCCGGTATTTGGAGAGCTTGAAAAAGTAATTTTCTTCATTAATCTTCTCTATCGGCCGTTTGCAATCCGGACAGTATTTAGCAGTGAGTTGCGATTCGGTCCAAAATGTCTCACAAGGAACGCAATACCAGCCAGAATAACTTGATTTGTAAATATCTCCAGACTCATTTAATTTAGTTAATATTTTCTTAACACACTCAGTGTGCCGCTTTTCAGTGGTACGTAAAAAGTCATCATATGAAACCAAGAGTGTTTTCCAGAGGTCAATAAACACTCCTACTGTTTCATCAGCATAAGCCAGGGTATCTTTTTTAAAGTTCTGCGCAGCCTCTGCCACCTTCTGCCCGTGCTCATCAGTGCCAGTAAGAAAAAAGCAATCATCACCCTTTAATCGCCTATAGCGAGTTAAGCAATCAGCAGCAATGGTCGTGTAAGAGTGCCCGAGATGAGGCCGGGCATTAATATAATAAATTGGAGTTGTGATATAAAATTTACCCATGTTTTTGTTTATAGTCTAATTCAATGAATCTGCCTTTTTCAATTTCAACCGTTACTTTGCGAGTTAAGGCATTGACGCTGACTACTTTTCCTTTTCCTTCTTGAGTGGTTATGCGCTCCCCTTCCCTGGGCAAATCCTTGGTTAATTCTTTATACGTACCGTGCTCAAAACTCAGGCAGCACATTAATCTGCCGCACGGCCCGGAAATCTTGGGCGGGTTAGGAGATAATGATTGATCCTTGGCCATTTTGATTGTAATCGGCTCAAAATCTTTTAAAAATTTTACGCAACATAATTCTCTACCGCAACAACCATATCCGCCAAATATCCGGGATTCGTCACGCGGACCAATCTGCCTAAGTTCAATTCTCGTCCTAAATATTTTAGCCAAATCTTTTACTAGCTCCCGGAAATCAATCCGGCCTTCAGAAGTAAAATAAAATATCAATTTACTTCTGTCAAAAGAATATTCTGCCTCTACCAGTTTCATCTCCAGTTTGCGTTCTTCTATCTTCTTTAAACAAGTACCAAACACACTTTTGATTGAGGCCTTATTTTTCTCAATCTGTTCCAAATCAGCGGGAACTGCAATCCGGATAATCTTGCGCAACGGGACTTCCTGTTTTTCTGCAGGAAGCCTCCCCTTTATAACTACATAACCATAATCTAAGCCGCGTTCAGCCTCAACAATAACTAAATCATTTTCCTTAAAAGGCAACTGGCTCCCCTTTACGCAGCTAACCGGCCCGGATTCCCTCAATCTCACGAAAACTTTATCTTGCATGAATTTTACCTCAAATTTTTCCTTAAGCTATCAAACAACCAAGTCAAAAGAATCTTATAATTAACATTATTCCTGTTTAATTCTTGAGCCTTAAGAATATCAGCTATTGCTAACTCTATATCCACTAGCTCTATTCTTTGCGAAACAGATTTTAAAGTATTGAAATCAGCGCTGTTTATAAGAAAGTCTTTATCAACACCTGTTTTAAACAACAACATATCCCTAAAAAATACTAACACAGACTCCAGCATTATCTGTATATTTTGCTTATCCAAAGAAAGTGTAAAATCACTAAAATCCGTATTGGTTTTATTTAATAAATTATGCAATAACTGATTCCTCTCGGAGAACATTGTGCCGGGTTCGGATAATAACAGGGCCTGGCCGAGCCGACCCTCACAAAATTTAGCTAAAATTTTTACATCCTTTTGATTTTCAGGTTTTAACTCGGTCAGTGCCTGTTCTGTTTCCTGATGAGACAGCGAAGAAAAATACAAACGCTGGCAACGCGACACAATCGTTTGAAATAAAGAATCAAAGCGATTACTGATAAGAATCAATAAGCTCTGCGGGCTCGGCTCCTCTATGAATTTAAGCAAAGAGTTTGCTGCTTCATCGGTCAGCATATGGGCATTATCAATAATCGCGATTTTTACTTTGCTGCTAAACGGCCTTAAGCGCATTACCTCTTGGAGCTGGCGCACCTCATCTATCTTTATCCAATCAAGGTTGTCTTTAGAGAGTAGATGTAAATCCGGATGAGTTAGGTTTAGGCATTTCAGGCAATTCGGGCATTTATCGCAAGCGTTAAAATTTAGCTTATTTTCACAGAGCAAGAATTTTGCAAATTCTAAAGCCACTAATTTTTTTCCGATTGCCTCAGGCCCTAAAAAAAGCAGGCTCTGATATAGCCTATTTTTTTCAAATGATTTTATTAAAAAATCAATTGCTGGTTTGTGGCCAATAATATTTATCCAAGCCATAATTTTTGTTTAACTATTTTCAAAACTTTCTCTTGTGTATCTTTAATCTTACTCTCTACCTTAACTACTTTAATCCTGCCCGGATCTTGTTTGGCAAGCGCTAAATAACCCTGCCTGACCTTCTGATGATAGATAACCGGCTTTGCCTCCATCCGGTCAAAGATTTTTACTCTGCATTTCCTTAAGCCAACTTCTACTGGAATATCCAGAAGAATTGTCAAATCCGGAGTAATTTTATTGGTCACAAACTCTCCGATCTGCATTATTAAACTTAAATTTATGCCGCCGGCATAACCTTGATAACAAATGGTCGCATCTAAAAAACGGTCACAAATAATAATCTGACCTGCCTTTAATGCCGGAGCAATCACTTCATCAACAATCTGGCTGCGCGCCGCCATATAAAGCAGCATCTCGGTTTTGTCGGTCAATTTATTATTCTTATCTAAAAGTATGCTTCTAATCTTTTCTCCGACGATTGTTGTGCCTGGCTCGCGGATAAAAATTACCGGGTATTTGAGTTTTTTTAAACGCTCATAAAGCAGCTTAGCCTGGGTGCTCTTGCCGCATCCTTCCGGGCCTTCAAAAGTAATAAATGCACCTTTTAAATTAACTTTCGCCATATTTTTCTATGTATTAATTTGTATCAGGCTGAAACTTGTACCTGTATCAGACACGTTAAATCCGTGCTTTTTAATTTCCTCTCTTATCTTATCCGCCTGGACGAAATCTTTATTTTTCCTGGCTTGGAATCTATCCTTTAACAGCTTTAAAATTTCGGGTGGAAGAGTTAATTTTGGTTTCACCCTAAGGCCTAAAATGTTAAATAAATTTTCCATCTTTACCAAGGCGTAATCAAAGGTAAATTCTCTCGAAGAAGCAAAATCCATTAATTCAAAAAGGCTGGCTAAGGCAACCGGGGTATTAAAATCATCATCCATTGCCTGTTCGAACTTCAAACTTAGCCCGTCAATCTCAGTCTTATCCTTGTCAGGTAATTTTGGCTTAATATTTCCTTCCAAACTTTGTGAGGTATTAACTAAATCAAAAAAATCGTCAAAACTTTTCCTTTGTTTTATGCACTCTTTAATTTTTTCCTCATTATAATCTATTGGATGAGAATAATGCGCGGATAGGAAAAACAACTTTAATATATCGTTATTTTTATATTTATTTAAGAAATCTTTTATCGTCACAAAATTACCTGATGACTTAGCCATCTTTTGATTATTTATTGTAAGTAGGCCATGGTGTATCCAGTACCTGGCGAACGGTTTACCTGTAAAACTTTCAGCCTGAGCAATTTCATTTTCATGATGGGGAAATATCAAATCGCGGCCGCCAGCGTGGATATCCAGCGTTTCAGTCTTTAAAAATTTCTGGCTCATTACAGAACACTCTATGTGCCAGCCAGGCCTGCCCTTGCCCCAGGGGCTATCCCAGAACGGCTCATCGGGTTTTGATTTTTTCCACAAAGCAAAATCTAAAGGGTCTTGTTTTGTCTCGTCAGGCAATGACCTCGTTCCGCTAATAATCTGCTCAATGCTTTGGCCGGATAGCTTACCGTAATCTTTAAACTTTCGCACACTAAAATATACCCCGGTTTGCGTCTCATAAGCACAACCCTTGCTAATCAATGTCTCAATAACTTTAACCATATCCGGGATATTTTCTGTTGCCCGGGGCTCAAAATCTGCTTTTTCAATACCCAATGCTTTTAAATCCTGATAATAGCTATCAATATAAGTTTTGACTACCTCTTGCCAATCATTACCTAATTCCTTGGCCCGGTTTATAATTTTATCATCTATATCTGTAATATTTCTCACAAAGGTAACTTTGAATCCTCGATATTGCAAATAGCGCCTGATTACGTCAAAGATATATAAGCTGCGGGCATGTCCAATATGGCTTTGATCATAAACCGTAACTCCGCAGGTATACAGATTAATTTTTTGGGCAACTATAGGAATAAATTCTTCTTTTTTCCTGGTTAAAGTATTATTTACAAAAATAGGCATGTTATTTTTTCTCTAACTTATCAATTCTCTTCTCCAGCTCTTCTATATTCTGCATTATCGGGTCTAGAACATGAATATGGTCTAAGCTGATATCTATTTTCTTACCATCCTGCTTGGTAATCCTTCCGGGCACGCCGACTACTGTAGAATTTGGCGGCACATCCTTAATCACAACAGCATTTGATCCAACATAAGAATTATCACCTATGGTAATATTACCCAGAACTTTTGCTCCGGTGCCAATGACCACATTATTGCCAATGGTTGGATGGCGCTTGCCTTTTTCTAAGCCTGTCCCACCTAAGGTAACGCCTTGATACAAAAGCACATTATCGCCGATAATGCTTGTTTCGCCAATCACAACACCCATACCATGGTCAATAAATAAACCTTTGCCGATTTTCGCTCCGGGATGAATTTCAATGCCTGTTAGAAACCTGGCCATTTGGCTTATGAACCGGGCTAAGAAGAAAAGATTGATTTTATAGAAAAAATGGGCAACCCGATATGCGACTAAGGCGTGTAACCCCTGGTAAAGCAGGAGGATTTCCAAAAAACCCTTAGCTGCCGGATCTTTCTTCTTTGCCTGGATAATCTCATCATAAAAGAAAATTGAAATAAGGATTAATTTTAATACACCTAAACCGATTAAAATAAATAATATATTTATAATGCAGGTCATTTCCCCGCTCCTTTAGCTATAGCTGCCAAAGCAAAAGCAGCAATAGCCTTATTTTGGCCTATTGCGCCTAGGCCTTCATTCGTTCCGGCCTTAATATTCACGTTATTTTTATCAGTGTTCAGCAGCCTTGCAATATTTTCCCTCATTTTATTTTTATACCCAGAAATCTTGGGTTTTTCCAAGATTATCAGCGTATCAAGATTTACTAAGCAAAACCCTCTGTTTCTCATTAATTTGGCCACGTCTTTTAGCAATTTAATGCTGGAGATATCCTTATACGCCGAATCTGTATTTGGGAACATCTCTCCAATATCACCTCTGCCCAAGGCACCAAGCAAAGCATCGCAAATAGCATGAATTAAGACATCTGCGTCAGAGTGTCCCAGAAGGCCTTTAGAAAACGCTATTTTTACCCCGCCAATTATTAGTTTTCGCCCGGCGGCTAAGCGATGAATATCATAGCCAAATCCAATCTTAAATTCTTTCATACTAATTTAAGCCTTCCAGCTAAATTTTTCTGCAATGATTTTGGCTTGTGCTAAATCTTCAGGTGTTGTAATCTTGATATTTGAATAAGATCCCGAAACAATTTTTACCTTCGCACCTAAAAGTTCCACCAGCGAAGAATCGTCAGTTGCCTCAATATGGCCAAAATGACTATAAGCTTTTTTTATTAAGTCGCTACGAAAAATCTGAGGAGTTTGAATCTCCCAAAGTTTTTTTCGCTCGAGTGTCTTATCTACAAATAGTTTATTCGAAATTATCCTGGCGCTTTTAGTTGTAAATTTTACAGGTACGGCTGAAATAACTGCATTATATTTAAAGGCATGCCTAATTAACTCATTTATGTAAGAATTATTTATAAACGGCCGAGCTGCGTCATGAATTAAAACAAAGGTATTTTTATCCCCGGTTATAGGCTTAAGGCCGTTAGCCACTGAATCCCGTCGTAAGGCGCCTCCCAGGACAATTTTTTTTACCTTATTAAATTTAAAAACCTTAACTAAACTGCGCGCCTTGCTTAATGACCTTCGGTTACAGACTAGAATGATTTCCTTAATTAAATGCTGGGCGGAAAACACGCTTAGGATATAAAAAAGAATTGGCTTAGCACAAATTTTAACAAAGGGCTTAGGTTGGTTACTCTTTAGGCGCCTGCCTCTGCCTGCAGCAACAATTATTGCTACTACACTATTACCTGATTTCAAATCTAAATTTTTAGACAAAGCACTAGATTACTTTCTTTGAGTTTTATTTATGATTATGCGCACCCGGAGGAGATTGAAGTTTTGCAAAAACCATCCGGCCAGCCTGGGTCTGTAATACCGATGTAACTACAATTTTGACTGTGGTATTGAGTAAACTCCTTGAATCCTCAACCACAACCATTGTCCCGTCATCAAGATAGGCAATTGCCTGATTATATTCCTTTCCTTCCTTAATTAGCTTTACCTCTAATGCTTCTCCGGGGAAAACTACTGGCCGCAAGGCATTAGCCAGTTCATTAAGATTAAGCACCCTTACCCCTTGAAGTTCGGCTACGCGGTTTAAATTAAAATCTAAGGTAAAAATCTTCGCTTCGAGCAGCCTGCCGAGCTTCACTAGTTTTGCGTCAACATCCGGAGTATCAGGAAAATCCTCCTCATGGATTGTAATATCAACTGTGTTATCCTTTTGAATATTATGCAAGATCTCAAGGCCGCGCCTTCCGCGCTGGCGCTTAATCGGATCAGCAGAATCAGCTATCTGCTGTAATTCCCTTAATACAAACCGCGGGACGAGCAATCGGGCGGATAAAAAAGGAGTTTTACACACATCAACTATCCGACCGTCAATAATTGCGCTAGAATCCAGTAATATAACATCCTCGATTTGCTTCTGGCGGCTGAATCTGACATAAGGAATTACAATATTAAACTCGTCTTTACCGCGCATTGCCATAATCATTCCCAGATAGCAAAAAACAAGCGTCATCACAACGCGTATGGATGAAACCAACCCGCGATCAATAGGCACAAGGCTGATGGCATCAGTAATTAGCTTTGCCATAAGTAAACCTAAGACAAGTCCAAAAACAGCGCTAGACAGCCCCCTAGCTGAAACACGCCTCATTCCTCGCTCTAAAAATATTATTAACCAACTGGCAAACAAACCTACACCTGCTCCAATAAACCCATGTCCCGTAAAATCACCCATAACGTAGCCAACAGCTGAAGCTGAGATTACGAAAAAAATACGGATGTATAGTAGTGTCATCACTGCCTCCTTAATCTGCCATCTACTTTGTGTTGGCAGATTATCCCGCAGCTTGCTGGGGAAAATATCTTAGAGATTTTCCCAGCGTTTAAGCAAGGGATAAAATATAAAATTATTTAAAATACCTTATAGCACCAATTGCAAAGCCTCGCGAACACTCTCTACTGCGCAAAAAGAAATATCCTTCTGTTTCAATTGCTTGTTGTCCACCTCTTTTAAATTAAATTTTGGAAGTATAATATTTTTAAATCCTAATTTTTGCGCTTCTTTTACGCGTAATAAGCAATTTGATACGCTACGCACCTCAGCAGATAACCCGACCTCTCCGATAATTGCAAAATCCTGTGATATCTCTTTATCTTTAAGGCTCGAAGCGATTGACAAAACAATCCCCAAATCTGCTGCCGGGTCATCTACGTTTATTCCTCCGGCAACATTAATAAATATGTCCTTATCAGCTAAAGGTAAACCTAATCTTTTCTCAAGTACGGCAACCAAAAGCAAAAATCGGTTATAATCTATGCCTTGCGACCGACGGCGTACAACATTAAATCCCGCCTTTGATACTAAGGCTTGAATTTCAACTAATAGCGTCCGACTACCTTCAAAAATAGACACAACTACTGAGCCCGTCGCTTTCTTGGACCGCTGGGAAAGAAAAAGCTCTGAAGGATTGCTTACCTCTTCCAATCCTTTTGCGCTCATCAAAAAAACACCAATTTCATTTGTTGAACCAAAACGGTTCTTTGTTGAACGCAATATTCGGTAAGTTGAAAGGCGGTCTCCTTCAAAATAAAGCACAGTATCAACCATATGCTCTAAAACCTTTGGCCCGGCTAGAGAACCTTCTTTAGTAACATGGCCGATTAAAATCAAAGAAAAATTATTTAATTTTGCCAGCTGAGTTAAAGCGCCAGCGCACTCCCGCACCTGGGTTATCGTGCCGGCGCTAGAACTTATAACTGGGTTATACACAACCTGTATAGAATCTAATATAACAATCTCTGGCTTTAAACTGTCAATACACTTTATTATCTCTTCTAAATTAGTTTGATTTACTATATAAAAATTATCGCTAAACGACTCACCAATCCTTATTGCCCGCAGTTTGGTTTGTTTTAACGATTCTTCGCCGCTAACGTATAAAACTTTTTTACCCAACTTACTCAAATTGTTAGCTGCTTCTAAGGCAATCGTAGATTTACCAATGCCTGGGTCTCCGCCAATTAAGATAACTGAGCCGCTTACCAGGCCACCGCCAAGTACTCTATCAAGCTCTTCTATACCAACATTAATCCGCGGGCTATCTTCTAAGCTGACATCTTTTAATAACACCGGCTCATCCCTGGAAAATATACGCTCTTTTGAATCCGAAGTCAGGAAAGATTCATCTTCCATAAATGAATTCCAATTAGCACAATCCGGACAGCGGCCCGACCATTTAGGTGATTGATAACCGCAGTTCTGGCAGGTAAATACTGTTTTTGTCTTTGTCATTCCTGACCTTTGCGCATTAATTTCCAAGGATGCTGCTTAATATCAGCAATAAATTCCTTTGTATCATCATAAATACCCTGGTCATTGATTAATTTTCCGACTGAGCCGTTTCCGGTATTAATCTTGTTCATAATCTCATTTAACTGCGTTGAGGCTTGTTCTAGATTTTCTATGACACGGGTAAACGATTTTTTAGATTGTTCGCTTAATAGAATACTATTCAAGCCGTCAATGCTATCTTTAAGTTTCATGGCAATTTGTCTGCCCAGTTCTGTAATCTCTTGAATTGGTATCGGATCTTCGCCTCTAATCTTAGAGCCTTGCTTTAAAACATTCTTATAATCCATACCAGGTATTATCTCAATATATTTTTCACCCAATAGACCTAATGTATTAATCCAGACCTTTGAGTCTTTGGGAATAATCACATCGCCATTAACCCGGGCTAAAATATTAACCTCATTTTTACCTGTATTTTTATTAAACCCGACTGAAATGCCCTTAACCTCGCCAATATCCACTCCCGCCAGCCTTACCGGTGAACTCATCTTAACGCCATTAGCAAATCCAAAAATTATATTTATATTATTAGTCCTGGCAAAAAACTTGAAATCTGAAATGGAAAAAACAAAAAAGATAAGAATAATTAGGCCAACAATAGTGAATATCCCCACCTTTACTTCGTTCTTAAGGGTTAAATCCATATTTCCTCCTAAATTTTTACTGAAATTTTTATTTAGCTCGCTTAGTCTTGCACATGCCCAAAAACTAAATTTTCCCTATCAGTTATTGCGCCAGCTGATGCACCAGTAATGAATTGTTTTACAAATGGATTAGTAGTATTTTTTATCTCATCAGGCGTGCCCATCTGGATAATCTTTCCAGCATAAAGCATGGCAATGCGGTCAGCAACTTTGTAGGCGCTGATCATATCATGAGTAACTACAATACTAGTTATCTCTAACTTATCATGAAATTCAATTATTAAATCATTTATTGCATCAGCAGTAATCGGATCAACTCCGGTTGTTGGCTCATCATAAAGAAGAATTTTGGGTTTCGTGCATATTGCCCTAGCCAGGGCAACTCTTTTTTTCATACCACCACTTAAATCAGACGGCATAAGATGTTCAATATCCTTTAAGCCAACCATACTCAAAGATTCTTTTACTCTCTTGATAATTGTCGACTTGGAAGTATCCGTGTATTCGCTTAAAACAAAAGCAACGTTTTCTCCTACAGTCAATGAGTCAAACAAGGCTCCACCTTGAAACAACATTGCAATTTTTAAGCGCAGGCGGTATAGGTTAAGCTCTTTATCGCTTAATTTGGTAATTTCCAAACCATCGATGGCCACGCCGCCTTTTTCCGGCTTTAATATACCGACAATATGTTTTAAAAGAACACTTTTACCGCAACCTGAGCGGCCAATAATTACTTTTGTCTCGCCGGTTTTGATAACAAGGTTAAGACCGTCTAACACCTTATTCGACCTGAATGATTTAGTAATATTATTTATCTCGATCATATTTTACTTCGTAAAATTCATTTTTTAATTAGAAAACAAAATAAAATAAAGCGGTAAAAACGCAATCTGCGGTAATGATTAAAATAAACGAAGTAACAACACTTAATGTTGTTGACCGCCCCACCCCTTCGGCGCCGCCGCTAGTGCGTAAGCCTTCATAACAGCTCACCAAGGCAATAATTATTCCAAAAACTAGGCTTTTCATCAGGCCGCTGAATAGATCTTTCAATACTAAAGATTGAAAAGTCATTGCCATATACATTGATCCAGTTACGCCAAGTTTATAAACACAGATAGTAAACCCGCCTAATATTCCTATCAGGTCTGTATAGATGACAAGCAAAGGCAGCATTATCACCATACCTAAGAAACGCGGCACAACAAGGTATTTAACCGGATTTGCAGCTAATGTCTGTAAGGCATCAACCTGTTCGGTTACGGTCATTGTACCCATTTCGGCGGTAATGCTTGCGCCAACCCTACCGGCAACAACCAAGGCAGTAAACACCGGGCCTAATTCCCGCACCAAGGATAAAGCAACAAGATTGGCAATATATATTTCTGATGAAAGTTTCTTTAACAAATAGGTTGTTTGAAAAGCAAGAATCATCCCGGTAAAAAGCGCAACAATTGAAACAATTGGCAGGCTATCTAGGCCGATACGCTTTGCCTGATTAAAAAACCGCGAAAGTTTTAAAGGAGGGGTGACAGAAAGAACTGTGGCCTGATAACCTAAGGAAGTCAGGCCGCCGATGTAAGCCAGGATAGAGACTAATCTTTCTTGAATACCTCTCATAATTAGCTTGTGGATTTAAAAATTAATTTATCATTCTCTCTACTTACTTCAACCTTAGAAATATTCTTAAACCTTCCGGAAATCATTTCTTCGGCTAAAGGATCTTCTAGATAACGCTGAATAGTGCGCTTTAACGGCCTTGCGCCATAAACCGGATCAAAACCTTTCTCCACAAAAAGTTCCTTTGCCTTGTTGTCCAAAACAATATCAATTCCCTGCTCTTTCACTCTGCTGGCGACTTCATTAACTTCGATATCTACTATCTTAAATAAATCTTCTTTTTCTAAAGGCCTAAATACGATAATGTCATCCAGGCGGTTTAGGAATTCCGGCTTAAATGTGGCCTTCACTTCATCTAAAAGCTTTTGTTTCATATCATCGTAAGAAGAATCTTTACTCTGCGAACGAAAGCCAATTGACCCTGACTTACGTAAAATATCCGCGCCAACGTTTGAAGTCATAATCAAAATTGTATTACGGAAATTTGCTTTTCGGCCAAAACTATCAGTAAGCCGGCCATCCTCTAATACCTGTAACAAGAGGTTAAAAACATCCGGATGAGCTTTCTCAATCTCATCTAAAAGAATTACTGCATAAGGCCGGCGCCTGATTTTTTCAGTAAGCTGGCCGCCTTCTTCATAACCCACGTAACCTGGCGGAGCACCCACTAGACGGGAAACATTAAATTTCTCCATATATTCAGACATATCTATCTGGATTAATGAATCCTCATCGCCAAACATAAATTCAGCCAACGCCCTGGCGAGAAGGGTCTTTCCTACTCCGGTTGGGCCAAGAAAGATAAACGAACCGATTGGCCGGCGATAATCCTTAATACCGGCGCGCGACCTGCGCAGGGCGCGAGCAATAACTGATATTGCCTCCCTCTGGCCAATAACCCGCTTCCCAATACCTTCTTCAATCTTTATTAATTTTTCCGATTCTTTTTCTTCCAGGCGGATAATCGGAATACCAGTAATCTGGGATACGATTTTCGCAATCTCCTCCTCTCCGACTTCTGGCTGCACCTGGTCTCGTTTTGTAGACCATTGCTTGTTCATTTCCTCTAATTTTTTGCGCGCATCCTTCTCTTCATCGCGTAGCTTTGCTGCGCGCTCAAAATCCTGGCTTCTTATTAATGATTCTTTTTCCTTTCTTAAATTTTCAATATTTTCTTCTAACTCTTTGACATCCGGTGGCAAGGTCATTACCGCTAAACGGCTGCGGCTGCCTGCCTCATCAATCAAATCAATCGCTTTATCCGGTAAAAATCTGCCACTGATATACCTATCGGCTAATTTCGCAGCAGCAGCCAACGCCTCGTCGGTAAATTTCACCCGATGATGGGCTTCATATTTATCGCGCAAGCCTTTTAAAATCTCCACAGTATCTTCTACGCTAGGCGGATCAACGATAATTGTTTGAAATCTTCTCTCTAACGCTGCATCTTTCTCAACATGTTTTCTATATTCATCCATAGTTGTTGCACCGATGCATTTAATCTCGCCGCGGGATAACGCTGGTTTTAGAATATTTGAAGCGTCTACCGCTCCTTCGGCTGCACCTGCGCCAACCAAGGTATGTAATTCATCGATAAATATTATGACATCCTGCGAGCGCTTGATCTCATCCATCACGGCTTTTATGCGCTCTTCAAATTGGCCGCGGTATTTTGTTCCAGCGATCATCAGCGCTAGGTCTAAAATTACAATGCGCTTATTCCTTAATACTTCCGGAACACTACCGGCGACAATCAGTTGAGCTAGGCCTTCAACTATAGCAGTTTTGCCCACCCCGGCCTCACCGAGCAATACCGGATTATTCTTAGTCCGGCGGCTTAATATTTGTATAACTCGTTCAATCTCATTCTTACGATTAATTACTGGATCTAATTTATTTTCCTTAGCTAAAACTGTTAAGTCTCTGCCAAATGCATCTAGCGCTGGCGTTTTTGACTTGGCATGAGTCTGATTAAAACCAGGAACGCCTGAACCCAATATATTCATTACTTCATTTCTCACCCGGTTTAAATCCAGGCCTAAATTTATCAATACCTGACTGGCCACGCCTTCACCTTCGCGGATTAGGCCTAAAAGCATATGTTCTGTTCCGATATAATTATGGCCTAAGTTACGCGCTTCTTCAGCAGCTAACTCTAAAGCCTTTTTTGCCCGGGGGGTAAAAGGAATATCGCCGAGTATCTGAGTGCTTGGGCCTGGCTGGACTAATTTTTCAACCTCAATGCGAATCGTCTCTAAACTTAAGCCCAATTTTTCCAAAACTGCTGCGGCCACGCCTTCACCTTCGCGGATTAGGCCTAAAAGAAGATGCTCTGTGCCAATATAGTCGTGATTAAAACGCCGCGCCTCTTCTTTAGAGAGAATTATTACTTTTCTTGCACGCTCTGTAAAACGGTTAAACATGCTCTCCTCCGAGAATCATCGTAATTTTTTATTTTTATTTATTAAGTAATTTCTTCCGGATCAGTGATGCGCGTATAGCATCTCTCTCTGTCGGGGTTAATTTTTTGCTGCTCATCTTCTGTAAATGCGCCGGCTGAGTGAATATAAATAAATCATTAACCAATTTTTTATCTATGTCCTTGATTAAACCCACATCTAAGCCTAATCTAACCATAGATAAAAGTTCTATGGTCTCGTTACTTGAGATTATCCGGGCATTTTCTAGAATTCCGAAAGCGCGGAATATCCTATCATTAAGCATCTGCTGATGGCTACCCATGAGATTAGCCCGCGCAGCAGCTTCTTGATCAGCAATCTGACGGATTACGCTTTTAATATTTTCGATAATATCATCCTCTGCATGGCCTAAAGAAACCTGGTTTGAAATCTGGAAAAAATTACCACTTGCCTGGGTGCCTTCTCCGTAAAGACCGCGGACATTAAACGATAATTTTGCCACAGCGGCAAGTATACGGTTAATCTGTTTAGTCATTACCAATGCCGGAAGGTGGAGCATCACTGAACCACGCATTCCGGTGCCGGCGTTGGTCGGACAAGCAGTTAGGAACCCTAAATCCGGCATATAGGCAAAATTTAACTTTTTAGACAAAACAGTATCAATCTCATCAATAATCTTCCAGGCGCCGTCTAAATTAAAACCGGATTGCATCACTTGTAGCCTTATGTGGTCTTCTTCGTTAATCATTAAGGATACAACCTCATCACTAGTCAAGACCAGGCCTTTATGGCTACTGCGCAGCGCAAATTCATGGCTCATCAAATGGCGTTCAACCAGAAATTGCTTATCCACGCTATCTAATTCGTCTAATTTTAAGAATAGCGCGTCTTTGAACTGATCCAGGATTTTTGTAGCATCAAGAATAATATTTAAAATCTCTTCTTCTTTTTCTTTACTCGCCCAATGGGGAAAGGGAAGTTTTTCAATATTGCGCGCCAGGCGCAGCCGGCTGGAAATAACAATATCCGAAAGCGGGCCTTCTCCTTTTAACCATTCGCTGGTGCGATTCAACAAATCATTGAGCATCATTCGCACCCCTCCTCATCTTTAGTGCCATTTTTTTGCTTTTTTTCAAGCTCTCTAATCTGATCACGGATAGTTGCTGCCTGCTCAAATTCCTCGCTAGCTATGGCTTGTTGAAGTTTTTCCTTAAGCTCAAACACACTTAACGCTTTTTTCTTGACCTTTGTAACCAATGCAGATTTTTGCGGCGTTTTACCTGCATGAATATTAGAGCCATGAATACGCTTTAATAAAGGTGTGAGATATTTTTTAAAGTATACGTAGCACTCACTGCAGCCAAGCCGCCCAATCTTTTTAAAATCCTTGTAAGTCAGATTGCAATTCAGGCATTTAGCCGTGATTTTCTCCGGCGCAGCAATAAGCTTATCTGAATCAGCCAACCCAGCCAAGAGATCAGAAAGGCCAAACTGCTGCTCCATTTGCATACTCTTCTGTTGCGCGCACTGCTCGCAAAGATGAAGTTCAGTCACCTGCTCGTTTACAATTTCAGTTAAATGAACCGTGGCTTCATTTTGATTACAAATATCGCAAAGCATGGTTTTTCTCTCCTTCAATACTTAACACCGTCTCTTTTGGTCAACTCTTTAAACTCTTTAGAGATTAACTTAGTGATCTCGCCGGGTTTACCGGTTCCGATCTGACGACCATCAACCTTAACCACTGGAACAATCTCAGCTGCAGTACCAGTTAAGAAACATTCATCACTAATATAAACCTCATGGCGGGTAATGACGTGCTCGTGAGCCGAAAGGGATAATCTCCTGGCGATACCTAACACTGCATCGCGCGTAATACCGCGTAACGTCCCCATGCATTGCGGCGGAGTATAGAGCTCATTTCTTTTGACGATAAAGATATTATCCCCTGTGCACTCTGCCACATAACCTAAGGTATCGAGCATTATTGCTTCCTGGAATCCGGAGTTTATTGCTTCTATCTTAGCCAGAATATTATTCAGATAGTTTAAAGATTTTAACTGTGGGTTCAATGCCTCGGGAAGATTACGCACGGTCGGCACAGTAATAATCTCCATGCCTTTTTTATAAATAGCCTCAGGATAAAGCTCAATTTTATCCGTAATAATAAAAACAGTCTGCCTTCCCTTACACTTACGCGGGTCAAGTCCAAGATCGCCTTCGCCCCGGGTCACGACAAGCCGAATATAGGCATCTTTTAGTTTATTTGCCTTTAATGTGTAAATAATTGCCTGTTTCATTTCTTTCTTGGTTAGGGGGATTTGTAACATCAGCGTGTGCGCTGTCTCAAATAACCGCTCGATATGCTCATCTAATCTAAAAATAAGCCGGTTATAAACCCTAATTCCCTCAAAAGCTCCGTCGCCATAAAGTACCCCATGGTCAAAACAGGATATAAGCGCCTTTTCCTTTGGAACGAGTTTTCCGTTTAAATACACCTTCATAAAATACCTCCGAATATATATTAAACCTTTTGCAATACTAATTCCGCGCTGATTAAGCCGTCGCGAATATGGATAATCCGGCCGCAATCGCTAAACAAATCCTGTTGATGCGTTACGACAATTACCGTGCGATTTTTCTGCTGATTGAGTTTTAGCAGGATATTGCGAATCTCAGCTCCGGCCTGAGAATCTAAATTACCCGTTGGTTCATCGCAAAGCAGGATATCCGGTTCATTAATCAGCGCCCGGGCAATTGCCACACGCTGCTTTTCTCCTCCGGATAACTTAGTTGGCAAATAGTTTACGCGATTTTCTAAATTTAAATTAGCCAGGATTTCCATAGCGCGTTTGGTTAAACTGCTTTTGGGTTCTATGTTTTTCTTATATAACTGGCTAGAAATTAACATCGGCAGCAAACAATTCTCTAAAACCGTAAACTCATTAAGCAAATGGTAAAATTGAAAAACAAAACCAATCCTCTGGTTACGTAAACTTGCTCTTTGCTCATCGTTTAAAGCATAAATATCAACGCCGGATAAACTTACCCGGCCGCTCGTAGGCTTATCTAAAGCTCCTAAGATATGCAGCAATGTAGACTTACCTGCACCGCTCGGGCCCGCAATAACAATAAATTCCGAGCGCTTTACGATTATATCAATGCCCTTTAACACCGAGATAGTTTCCCCGGCTTCTTTAAAATTTTTGATAATTGCCTGGGCATTAATTAAAACAGCTGACTCTTTCATTCGTAACGCAAAGCCTCCACGGGTTCTAACCGGCTAGCTTTACGCGCCGGATAAATCGTAAAAAGAACACAGATTAAAAAAGCAGCACCAACAATCACGATACAATCCTGCAGCCTTAAATAAACCGGCAGGTATTGAATATAATATATATCCTGGGGCAATTTAATAAATTGGTACTTTGCTAAAAGCGTGCATAAACTCAAGCCCAGACCCATGCCCAAAGTAATGCCAAATGAACCGATAAGCAAACCAACCAGCATAAAGATTGAATGTATCCCGCCGGAACTTATGCCAATAGATTTTAAGATTCCGATATCCTTGGTTTTATCTGTGACCATAACGGTTAACGTCGAGATAATATTAAATGCCGCCACAAGCACAATCAATGTTAGGATTATAAACATAGTAATCTTTTCTAGCTTTAATGCCGCGAAGAAATTGCGGTTCAAATCTGTAATCGTACGCAATCTATAACTCGGGCCTAAAATATTTTCTAACTTTGCCTTTAAACTGAAAACGTCATAAATATTTTTTACCTTTAACCCCAGGCCGGAAAAAAAGTCTTGCATGAACATTAATTCTTGCGCATCCTCAATACTCGTAAAAACCAAATTCAAATCATAATCATAATAACCACTCTTAAATTCACCGGCAATATTAAACGGATAACGCTTGTTAGTCACGGGTGAGAATAGCTCTATCTTTTGACCCACCTCCAGATCCATCTGTTTTAATAGTTCTGTGCCGATTATAATTTGGCCCTTGCCTAGATTTTGCGGGCCGACCTTTATATAGCTGGCGATATTATTAATCTTTTTTTCCTTGTCTAAATCAATACCCCGGATATGAACACCGATAAACCGTTCAGGAGTGGCTAAAAGCGCTTGGCCGTTCACAAACGGGCTTATCGCCTCAACCTCTTTGATAGATTTAACCTGCTCAAAAATGCTATCCTTATCAGATAAACCAATATCTCTTTCAACAACAATATCGTAATTTAAACCGAGGATTTTTTCTTTTAAATCCCGGTCAAAACCAGACATAACTCCTAAAACCACAATCAGTGTCATAACCCCAATAGCTACGCCTAACACTGAAACAAGGGTCATCAGCGATACAAACTTTTCGCGTTTTCTACTTATTAGATATCTTAAGGCAATTTGAAAATATAATCCCATAACTAAACTTGAGGCTTTAATAGGGGAAAAAGAATAACTTCCCGTATCGAAGCACTGTCTGTGAATAGCATTACTAAGCGGTCAATTCCTATGCCTAAACCGCCGGTCGGTGGCAGGCCGTATTCTAAAGCCTGGATATAATCATCATCAACCTTCCTTGCTTCGTTTAAATCTCCTTGCTTTAACTCCTGTTCAAAACGTTTTCTTTGCTCAATTGGGTCATTAAGCTCAGAATAGGCATTGCCAATCTCAACTCCTCCGATAAATAACTCAAATCGTTGGGCAAGCATTGGATTTTCCTTATTCCTTTTGGCTAACGGGCAATTTTCAGCAAACCAATCAACCAAAAATATTGGCCGCTCCTGCGACTCCTCTTCAAAAAGGTCTGTAATTAAATTTAAGATCTGGGAACGGCTTAATTTTCCCTTAGGCCCTTCTGGAACCTCGCCTAAAAGATTAATATCCTTGCCTTTTTTCTTTAATTTTTCCAACCACTCTGCCTCGCTATCCTCAGGGTTAATGTCATAGTTTTCCTTCATTAATTTTGCAAAAGATAATACCTTCCACGGACGCTTCAAATCTATTCGTTTGCCCTGAAAGGTTAATTCAACTTTACCTAAAACAGTTTTAGCCAAATTTTCAATCAACTCTTCGCAGAGCATCATCATATCCTTATAATCAGCGTAAGCACTATAAGTCTCAAGCATCGTAAACTCCGGCGAATGCCGGGTAGATATTCCTTCGTTGCGGAAATTTTTGTTAATCTCATAAATCTTATCCAGCCCTCCGACAATCAGGCGTTTTAAATATAGCTCAGGAGCAATACGCAGAAATAAATCCACATCCAGGGCATTGTGGTGCGTTTTAAATGGCTTACCCGTTGCTCCTCCCGGGATATACTGCATCATTGGTGTTTCTACTTCTAAAAATCCCCGTGAATCAAAAAATTCCCGAATCTTGGTAATAATCTTAGAGCGGGTTATAAAAATCTCTCTAACTTGCGGGTTAGAAATCAAATCCAGATAACGTTGGCGAAAACGTATTTCAACATCCTTAAGGCCATGCCACTTTTCCGGCAGAGGATTTAATGCCTTAGCCAGAAGCTTTAGGCTCTTCACCTGAACAGTTGGTTCATTGGTGTGTGTTTTAAAGAGTTCCCCTTCTACTCCTATAACATCTCCAATATCAAGGATTTGGGAAAAAATCCAGAAACTCTCTTCATCTAAGCCGTCCTGCCTTATATAAAGCTGGATTTTTGCACTGCCATCATTAATATCAACAAAATTAGCCTTTCCATGAAGCCGCCTGGCCATAACCCTGCCGGCTAATTTGACTGTTTTTAACTGGTCAAATTTTTCAAGACACTCAGAGATTTTACAAGTGCGCTCAAATTTAGCGACAAATGTATCTATCCCCTTTTGTTCTAAGAGGTTAATCTTATTTTTTCTTTCTGTAATTTGAGGGTTTATT
>JAGVEL010000019.1 GCA_020058285.1 Candidatus Omnitrophota bacterium | reverse complement strand
TGGTAATTTCAAAAACCTTCAAACTATCTTTCCTTACTTAATGTAACCTTTTTCTCGGAGATTATTTATAAAATGTTCCTTTTTAAAAGGACAACGAATAGCTTCTTTTAGTTGTTCTTCATTCAAATGTAACTGTGCTCTAAATTTACCCGTACATTGCATATCGCCTTTACCTTTCGGGATACGAGTATAAATAGGAAACGTATCGTTATAACAAAATTTAGCAATAATTTCTTTACCTGGCCTAATAACCATTTCGAATTTTTTGACAATCCCCATTGCTTCTTGTTTTTTTATAATCATTGTTTTTCTTCAATTACATTGCTTAAATAAATCCAGTGTTTTTGAGGAAGACAGCCTAACTTTTCTTTGTCCTCTTTTAAAGATTCATAATATTCAACTATAACAGTACATAAATCATCAATTGCTTCTTCCTCATTATCGCCGCAGCCATACATATTTATATCGTAACAACTAGCAACAATTTCAGAATCTTCTGATTCTAAAGTTACGGAGAGAGGTTGTTTTAGAATATAGCATTGGTGACGCAAATTCTGCAAAAAGATACTCTTTGTCGCTAACTTCTTTGATAATTTACCAATAGCCTTATACAACTTATCTATTTCTTTTCTTAATTCTACTACTTCCGAAACGAAACTTGTTTCATCAAACCTAATTTCAATCTTTTTATAACCTTCTTTAATAGCTTGTTCAACATTTCCTACTTCTACACCTTCTGATGGAACCGAAGATGTCTTCCCTGAGCCTTTCCAAGAACAGGTTTTTCTATCTTCCATATTTTCAATTAGTTTGATAATTCTAGCTTGCCTCTCCATATCACTACTCCTTATTTTCCATCTTTTTCTTACAAAATATATCTACTAGATTCTTGGTAAGAGTTACAGGGGCATCGAAAAAACGTTCGTTAAATAACTTTGGGTCCAACTTAAAGAAAGGAAGTGTTTCAACCATAAAATACAATGGCGTATCTTTGTTTTTTGTTTTTTCAATTATTACGGTATCAATACCAGTCTTTTCATCAAAACCAAATCTTACCCCCGTTGTATGAACAGGTCCTTCTTCCTTAGTTTCGATAGGTAATGGATACTGTAATTCATCATTTAATGGTAAACGACAATGAGCCAACATAGCTAACCTATTTAGATTTATACTATTTTTTTCTAAAAACCACTTGAAAAAATCTAAAAAGTCTTGGTCGGAAAAACCTTTTAATCTTAGCAACTTACCCTTTATATTGGATTTCGTAGTTAAATCGATGTGTAAAAGAGCCTTTTTTGCTCCCAATAAGTCTACCCGCAAAACAGCTAAATGTGAAAACTTATCAAAAGAATAAGACTTAAATAAAACAATTGCTCTTTTTTGTATATGAGTATCGAACCCTTTATCTTTCCAATATTTCCTTATTTCATCGATAGGACCTTCAATTAATCCCTTAAAAAACATATCCTCGATAAAATTTTGTTTTAGATTGGGAAATACGTTTTTCATATAAATTTTGTTATACTGAGATTTCGCTTTATATATTTTTACACGCAAGTGCGTAGTTAAATTATACAATAAAAAAACTTATAAAGCAAATCTATTTAGTATCCAGAAGATAGTTATTCGCGGATGGCTTCGTTTGATTTCTCGACGTATCTTGCCAAACTTCAATACCCTAAAAGAAATGCCTCTAGCAAGCTTCGAGCGAATGTCGATTTTAGCCAATGGAGCTTGAGCATTGAGAGAATGCCTGTGGAGCGAAAGCGACAACATAGGCACGGCAAAACTGTCTGAGCGCCGAGGCAGAAGCCGAGGCGCGAGTTGTTTTGCCGCCGAAATGCGAAAGATCATTGCCGTAAAAAAATCGACCTGAGCGAGAAGCTTGGCAGAAGCATTGCCAACCCCCCTTGTAATCCCCCTCCCATAGTGTATACTCTAATTGGAAGGTGGGTTAAAGAGGTAATATGACCACCCACACTCCCATACAAGAGTCGGGACTGTAGAGGTGTAACAGTTGCCCTGACTCTTGTTCTTTTATGGGGAGGCCGTAGGAAAGAATCCGCTATTTTACGCCTGGGCGATTTTGTGCAGAATTTCTGATATGAAAGTTTGATACTTAACACCCAACTTGCTCGCCTTCTGCTTTAAATTCTGCAAATCTCCGCTATTTAGGCGAATATTCAAAACCGCGTTTTTCTTTCTTGCCTCAAGCGCCTTAGCTATCCTATTGAATTCTTCCTTGCTAACGCTCTTATATTCACCTCTCAACAATGCATCTTCAATAGCCTTTTCTTCTCTAGTAAGCTTAATCCTTCTCATACTTCTTCTCCCTTCTATAAATTTTCGTATATTTACGGCTCGGATAAAGCGTTTTTAAAAACACCTCGTCACCATTTTGCACACAAGGTACCAACCAAATATAGTTTTTATACTCATAAAGCAATAATTTCTGTCCCCTTCTGCTATGGCTATCCTGAATATCAATAAGCTTGGCAGAAATGATCTCCTCAAACGATACGCCACGCGTACGCTTTAAGCGCTCACTCTTTAACGAATTCCACTTATACTCTTCCATAAATAGATACTGCGATGGCGTGTATATATAATTGTATATACAATAATTATACTTGTCAAGTAATTTTTCTCCATCGCAATCCCCCTCTCTTACTTTAATAGACGTAAGGAGAAGCAAAATCTAACGGGAATATTTGAGGATTAAGCACCTTGAATCTTGTCTTAGGAATGGAAAGGACAAGCACCTTGAAGTTTTTATCTAGCGCAGTCCTTTAATTTTGCCAGCAATAAAAAATGCCAGCTACCTTATTTCTAAGATAGCTGGCAAAATTAAAGGAGCACCGACCTACTCTCACATATCCTTACGAATACACTACCATCGGCCCTGAAGAGCTTAACTTCCGTATTCGGAATGGGAACGGGTGTTTCCCCCTCGGTAAAGGCACTCCAAAATAACATCAACAACTACATATCAAATCTTTGGGAAAAACTACTAACAAACCTTGAGAAGAAAACTTCCCTCACCTCCAACACTTTTGCTTGGAGGAAGCTCGGGATATATACTTCGAAAAGTATATAAAGGCCAAGCCAATCGGCTGATTAGTACGCATTAGCTTAAATCCTTACGGATCTTACACACTGCGCCTATCGAGGTCGTAGTCTACGACCAGCCTAATGGGGATACTTATTCTTGGGGGGGGCTTAGCACTTAGATGCTTTCAGCGCTTATCCCTTCCCGACATAGCTACCCGGCCCTTGCCCTTGGCAGGACAACCGGAACACCAGAGGTCAGTTTCTCTAGGTCCTCTCGTACTGAAGAGAACTCCCCTTCAAGTATCCTACGCCCACATCAGATAGAGACCGACAATCCTGTTACTCTTTATTCCTTTGAATAAAGGGATTAACATTTCTGTTAATCTCTGCATATCGCTATGCAGTTCGGACTATATCATATCCGCTTAACGCAGATTCTGGCGTATAGTCTCTGAAGATTCCAAATGAGAGATTATATCTTCTAGTCTTTGCTTGCGATATTTACCGCTAAAATTCATTGAATAAGCGATCTTTAATATTGCAACCAGACTATTCTTTTTTAAATGCCCACCTTCTTTCATTAAACTAACGACTTGAGCAAATTTCTCAAAATCTTTTTGTTTAATCGAAATAAGTGGAGATTTTTTAAAGAATGGTATAACTTTATTGCGGAGATCATCGATATTTCGCACCACATAAACTGAAGTTTGATCCTTTGGATTTTGATAATCATTAGGTTTAATATACCCACAACCTAATTTTTTCTCAATCACCTTCAGGACTTCAATCCTGTTTTGATGCTGCGAAACATGAAATTCCGGAATTACCTGAATTCCTAATTTCACATTGCCGCTTTTTTGAATAGTTATCGAAAAGCAGCCTTCTCCATCAACAAAGCCTGAGATATATGAAGCAATCCCACTTGGCCTTTCCTGCTGATTGTCTGCACCCATATATTTTTACTCCCGACGATATAATACCATATAGAGACTAAATCGTCAAGTAGTAATATGGGATACTCAGATTTTCCAGCAAATAGCCAGATTTAAAGACAGCAACGGTCAAATTTACTGTCTCACGACGTTCTGAACCCAGCTCGCGTACCCTTTTAACCGGCGAACAGCCGGACCCTTGGGACCTTATACAGCCCCAGGATAGGATGAGCCGA
>JAGVEL010000007.1 GCA_020058285.1 Candidatus Omnitrophota bacterium | reverse complement strand
TGAAATATCTTAATCTTGCAGCAAATTACTCTGCAAGAAAATTGACTTCCGACCTATTAGCTTGATTATAACACAACAAAAAACATTAAACAACAAATGGAAAATTTATTATCGGTTGCGGCGCCGAAATACATTATTTCGGCATCGCCAATATTTTTCATTACTGGGAAAATGCTAAGGTGCGGCGCCGGATTACATTAATCCGGCATCGTTAATATTTTTCATTTCATGAAAAATTTAACGGAGAGGGAGGGAGTCTACCGAGTATATTTCCCTAACTCTCGTAGTTACAAACTATTATAAAACTAATATGTTTATTGTCAACGAGTTATACTGTCCGGATGTTTAGTTTTGCTTAGGTTTGTTTAGTGATGTTTCTGTGTTGGATGGGCACATTCTGGACACAAAGGAAAAGGGCTGAACGGTTAAAGTCCGGCCCTTAAATTAGATTCCCCTATTTTTTATCTTCTTTTACAATTATGGTTTTATAGCATCTCCAACCTTAGTTCTTGTGTTCTTCACGTCTTCCTTTGCACCTTCATACGCATTGCATCCTAAGAGCGCAGTCACTAAAATCAAGGATACTAAGCTTAATAAAGTAATTTTTTTCATATCGTCCTCCTTTCTTCTTTTATTTTTGCGGTAAGGCTTCTTGAAAGTTTGTTGCGATTAAACTACTTTCCGACCACTGATTAGACGCAAAACAATAACGATAATAGCAATGATGAGCAAGGCGTGGATAAACCCACCCATGGTGTATGACGAAACCAATCCTAACAGCCAAAGAACAATCAGAATAACTGCAAGTGTCCATAACATATATGACCTCCTGTCTATAGTTGAATTTTATCGCTTTTTAAGTATCTCCTGAATTATTTGCACGGCGACGCTACTACTTTGAGGAGTATTAAATTCGCTTTCACTCAGAATATTATCCCCATTAGTGTCCAGACGATTAAAGGAATCGCTCGTACTGCGCCATTCGCTGCGCGAAATCATCCTATCATTATTTTGGTCGAGCTCTCGAAATACGGAAACACTGTATTGCTGCGGATTGTAAAATTCATCACGGGTCAATCTTCCGTCACGGTTAAGATCCAATACTTCAAATGAACGCCTACTGTTAGGATACCATTCGTCGTATTTAATAACCGCGTCGTTATTGTAATCGAACTGACTGAATTGATCCGGACCCGTACGCTGATAAAACTCATTAACGCTTAAATTACCGTTACGATCCTGATCCAGGCGGTTAAAGTCATCCGCCGTCCCCGTCCATTCGTTGCGGTAAATCATACCATCGTTGTTACGATCCATTTGCCTGAACTGATCCGCCCCTTGATAGCGGCTTGCGCCCAACCTCACCTCATCTCCAGAAAGGACGCCGTCATTATTCCAATCGTGGTTATTAAAAGTCCTTTGCCATTCTTCGCGCGTAATCACCCCATCACTATTCGGATCCATGCCTTGGCACTTCATCAAGTCTAGGCTGTCTTCGTTCTGTTTTACCTGTGCCATCCCATACGCCAGACCCCCCGATAGAGTCAGGATAAAAATAAGCAACGTTAAATTAATAGGTTGCATAAATTACCCCCTTTTTATGTTCCTGTAATGTTATTATAAGAGTATTAAAAATGGGGTCAATTGTACCTAGGTATAACTATGGGATTTTATTATTTCTTTCGGGAAGATTTTATCTTTGGAGTAATTGAGAACTGATTTCCATGAGGACGCCCAGAAATATGGCGCGAAAGAACGCTCTGTATACAGTTATAACTGTTTACGTAACTCTATGTCAATAGTTATGTTACAATAACTAAATTATATACAACGGAGAGGGAGGGATTCGAACCCTCGAACCCTTGCAGGTTACATGTTCTCCAGACATGCCGGTTCAACCACTCCCGAACCTCTCCTTGAATTTGCTATCTATTTTGTATCTGCAAATTTACTCTCCTACACAATCTTGGCATAGCCAAGATTGTATTAGGACTAATCCTGTAGAATTTTCCCCCGCTTCGCCGGTGAAAATTCTGCAGGGCGAAGCCTGCGCAGTAAATTAATAAAATTTGTTTACCAACAATTTAATTTAGGTAGCAAATTTTAATGAATTTACAAGCGCTTAGGCAAGGGGTAACTTGCCATATATTTTACGTCACGAAATTCTACCTAATTATTTATCGCCGCCTGCTTCCTTCTCTGCTGCTTAAAAAATTCCTGCAACAACAAAACACACTCTTCTTCCATCACGCCGCCGGTTGTTTTAATGCGGTGATTTAATTTTTTATTATTCATAATATTTATTACAGAGCCACCCGCGCCAGTCTTGGGGTCTTTTGCTCCGAACACAACTTCTTTAATCCGGGCTAATACCAGCGCTCCGGCACACATTGAACACGGCTCTACGGTAACAAACAATGAAGCATCGGTCAGCCACTTAGAACCCAAAAAATTTGTTGCTTGAGTAATGGCAATCATTTCAGCGTGAGCTGTTGGGTCGCGCAGAAGTTCAACCTGGTTGCACGCCTTAGAAATAACCTGGTCTTTATAAACAACTACTGCTCCCACCGGAACGTCTTCGTGTTCCAGGGCTTTCTTTGCCTCTTTCAAGGCCTCTCTCATGAAAAAATCATTCTTATTAAGCATGACAGAAAGTTAACATCCAAAACTAAGAATTTTTTCTCCTACACAATCTTGGCAAAGCCAAGATTGTATTAGGACTAATCCTGTAAAATTCTTTGAATTTTATAGGGCCCACACCCCTTTGAGGTTCTCAACCTGGGACTTGAATTGAAATATTAACGCGCCCAGCAGGAGTTGAACCTGCAACAACCAGCTCCGTAGGCTGATGCTCTATCCAATTGAGCTATGGGCGCATATATTCTTTTAAACTTATTGTGCGGGATTAGCCGGCATCATCATCTTGCCGCCAGCGTTTTTATCCTGCTGACGCATCATCATCGCGCCTTTATGCATCATCATATCTTTCATCATTTCCTTGTGCATCTGAAACATCGGGTGTTTGCCCGTAGTCACTATATACATGCCAAGCGAAACGAGGAGTACAGAACTAAACCACAACAGGATAACGATGAATATGGCAAACCGTTTAAGTTCTTTGGAAGTTAACTTATTTAAGACAACTAACACAAAAAAACTTATCGCCAGCAAAATAGTTGCAGGAATAATAGTAAACAATCCTAAATATCTAACCATCACACCCTCCTTAAATTTACGAAGTAAATTTATCCCGAAGCTTACGCAGAAAAATTAGGCACGAAGTGCCGAAATTTTCAAGTGCTTAAGCAAGGGGCAAATTTTTACCTCAACAAAGTTATTTTATCACAACACCGACTAAAATCCATAAAAATGCCGGTTTTAACCCTTTTCTTACTCTATTCATAACCATATTTTTTAATAAACCATTTTTTGACTATTTGGACCAAGAGTAAATAGGTAACAAGCATAATAAATAATGCCACAAAATACATCGGAGGCGGCTTCACAAAACCAAAAGGTTTAGCCAGTGGAGTGAATGGTATAGCTATACCTATGGAAACTATAATAATGGACATTAACATTAAGAATCTACTGGAACGGCTCTCAAAAAAAGGAATCTTCCCGGTTCGGATTATATGTATAACCAAGGTTTGGGTGCATAATGATTCTATAAACCAGCCGGTATGAAAAAGCTCAGCTGAAGCATGAAAAATAAATAACATAACCCCGTAAGTTAGAAAGTCATAAATTGAGCTGATCGGCCCGATAATCATCATAAAATTCCTGATATACTTAACGTTCCAGGGCCTGGGCTTTAAGATATATTCTTTATCTACACGATCTGTGGGGATCGCAATCTGCGACACGTCATAAAGGAAATTGTTCAGAAGTATCTGGATAGGCAACATTGGCAAAAATGGCAAAAATAAGCTTCCGCCGGTCATACTAAGCATATTCCCGAAATTCGAACTTGAACCCATCTTAAGATATTTAACAATATTACTGAAAGTTTTTCTCCCTTCTATCACACCATCCTCTAAAACCATCAGGCTTTTCTTAAGTAAAATGATATCTGCTGATTCCTTGGCAATGTCTACAGCGTTATTTACTGAAATTCCTACATCTGAGGTTTTCAAAGCTGGCGCATCATTGATACCATCACCTAAGTATCCTACGATATTCCCATTGGCATGCAGAGCGCTAATCACCCTTTCTTTCTGCAAAGGAGAAAGCCGGGCAAAGATATTGGTGGTTTTTACTAATTCTCTCAGCTGGATATCATTAGCAGCCTCTACCACATCCCCGGTAACTAATCCCTTGACGTCTAGCCCAACTTCACTGCATATCTTTCTAGTAACTAGTTCATTGTCCCCAGTGAGAACTTTAAAATCTATCCCGAGAGTTTTCAGAGCCTGAATGGCTCTTTTTGTAGATGGCTTAGGCGGATCAAGAAAGGCAACGTAACCTTTAAGGATTAAATCTTTCTCATCATCTTTTGAATAAGCTTCTTTTTTATTATCAAAATCTTTATAGCCAACAGCCAAAACCCTAAAACCATCTGCGCTTAAAGCATCGAGCTCCTTCTTTAAATCTGCAATAATCAGTTGATCTATCTCAAGAATCTCACCCTCCAATTCATAGAGAGCACACCGCTTGAATATTTCCTCAGGTGCGCCCTTTGAGATAATCCTGTGCTTATCTTCCATCTCAACCACTACAGACATAACCTTCCTTGAAAAATCAAACGGTATCTCATCAACCTTTTTATATTCCCTTACCAGCAATTTTTCATGTTTAAGGATTGCCCTGTCTAAAATATTTTTAAGGCCTGTCTGGTAAAAACTATTAATATAAGCGTAGCGCAACACGTCATCGTCTTCTTTTCTTACTACGTCGCAATGTTTTTCCAACACAATCTTATCCATAGTAAGGGTACCGGTCTTATCAGTACATAAAACATCCATGGCGCCGAAGTTTTGTATAGAATTCAGGCGTTTGACAATAACATCTTTTTTTGACATCGAGATCGCGCCCTTAGAAAGATTTAACGTCACAATCATCGGAAGCATCTCCGGCGCAAGGCCAACCGCAACGCCTAATGAAAAAAGTAACGCCTCGATAAAACTTCCGTGGCGAAAGGCAATAATCGCAAAGATAACCATGACCATACACATCATAGTCTTGATCATTAGCATCGTAAACTTGTTGACCCCTTTATCAAAACTCGTCTCAATGCGCATAGTGGCAAGCTTTCGGGAGAGTTCTCCGAATTGCGTAGATATGCCGGTTTTTATGACTACGCCTAAGGCAGTGCCGCTGACAACGCTTGAACCCATAAACGCAATGTTATTTAATTCAGAAATAGAATGATTTCGGGGAGTAATAGGAGTAGCTACTTTTTCTATTGGGAAAGACTCTCCGGTTAAGGAAGCCTGATTAATAAACAGGTCTTTGCAGGAAATAATGCGTAAATCAGCAGGAATCATATCTCCGGCAAAAAGGTCAACGATATCACCCGGGACAATTTCCCGGATACTTATTTCTTTAGATTTACCGTTACGTAAAACCGTAGCCGTAGTACGCACCATCTCGCTTAACTTTTCAGCTGCCTTGCTTGCGCGATGTTCCTGCACAAAAGCAAGCGCGACGCTCATAACCGCCATGAGGGCAACTATTAAAGCGCTTATTTTCTCGCCGAAGAACAGCGAAAAACCGGCAATGATAATCAGCACTATAACTAAAGGGTTAACGAACTTGGAAAGAATCCCTCTAAGGATGGTTCTTTTCTTTTTCTTGGCAGGTTCATTAAAGCCATATTCCGCGAGACGGCGTTTGGCTTCATGTTCTGTAAGACCTTTTGGGGAGGTTTTTAATCTATCAAAAATAACTTCTTGGAAGGTACCTATATAATCAAAACCCCAAGCCTGAGATTTTTTGCTGCCATTGGTTATGGTCTTATTATTATTCATAAAACTTATATTCCTAAACAAAATTTTTTTAAATTCTGCTTAAATTTTTAATAGAATTTGAAACGAACAGGCGGGATCAGGCAAGTGAATTTTCGATACCGCAATAAAATTTTTTAAAATATGTTAATGTTTTTGCTTATTTCACAGTATTTGGCGAAATACGGACTGTTTTGCCGTTTTCCCACACCGCAAGCGGTCGGCCTGTCTTTTTATGCCGCTCTACAACTTCCCGAACCGCTTTTTTTAAAGCCGCTTCTGCTTTATCTTGTAAAGACATTCGTTTTTTCATTTATTACCTCACACTTCTTTGAACCGTTGCGAATAAATTATCGTTCATCACTTCTCTGTGACTGTTTCGTCTTTTCGCGATCAATATAGGTTTTGCCTTTGAATTATCAAATAACATCCAGGAATCAAGCAATGGCTCATATAGGTTGAAAAAGTTAGCTACACCTCGGGCGAATCTTCTACGGACATCTTCCGCAGGGACATTATGTCCGCCTTCCGCGACTCGGTCTTTAATACGGGCTATTGCTAATTCCGGACTAGGAATCCAGAGAAAGAAAAGATGGCGCGCATAACCTTTCGATTTTAATTCGGTAAGAAAACTTACATAAGATTTGCCGGACAATGTCGTTTCAAAAGCAAAATCAACACCTCGGTTGGCGTATTCGTGAATTTGCTGAAGCACTAGTTTACCGGCTTTGATGGCGGCAGCGCGAGGCTCAAACGGGGCTAATCCTTGGGCAATAAGATCGGCATTTACAAAATTTGGACAATTCACATAGTCCGGCAAGAACAACTTGGCAAAAGTCGTCTTACCCGAACCATTCGGCCCCGCGATAATGTAGACTGCCTTATTTTTCATAAACACACTGTCCGCTCCACTCAGGGTAAACACCGTCAGGACCGCCAACCAGGGTTCACCTGAGCGTCAATAGTGGCGGAGAGACTGGGATTCGAACCCAGGGGCCCGGTTACCCAGGCCAATTGCTTAGCAGGCAACTCCGTTAAGCCAACTCCGGCATCTCTCCAGGATTAATTATAATTAGCCAAATATTCTTTAAATTTATTTAAATGTTTTTGATTATGCGCGCCTATTTCCGTAAAATATCTTTTTACTCCATCCCTCGAATAAATTGAAACATGATTACCGTCTAAATACACTTTATAATCTAAATCCTTGAGAATCTTAAAAACGAAGTTTAATATTGGTTTAGAACAATTAGTAAAACATAATTTAAGATACTTATATTCTTTTCCTCCAGAAATATATTTATGAGAGTAAAAACTACCATCAGTGTCCATTAAACCCCGAAGACAGGCTTTTTGATACTCCAGATTTCTATGGATCCATATAGGTATACCAACTTGATTTTTAACTTTATTACCTACAGATAATCCTTTCTTTAACAAAAAATCTACAAGATTGGAACTATTAACTACTATATCTGCACCATTATTGTTTTTACGGTAATGAACATGGCAATCTATAGAAAATAACTGCTTTAAAAGTTTTTTCAAATACAGCGAATATTCTTGATCTGTCTTGTTATTAAAGGCTATTGTAAGCTGATGATTACCTGGCAAGCCGCCATCTCCTAATATAATACCGAAGAACTCTGCTAATTCTATGCATTTCTTCGGATATTTAATCTCTTTTCTTATAATAAAACCAACTTTTCTAGCAAAAGCTGGATTCTGATGAAATAATCTAATCGTCTTTCTTCCCCCCTTGCTTCTTCCTTCAGGTGTACCGGGATTACCGTGTAACTCTATACACCTTAAACCACCTAACCTTGATTTATTAATCCACGCTTTGCTATCGGCCATTCAGCCACCTCTCCTGAATTTGCCATCTATTTCTGTATGCAAATTCACTCTCCTACACAATCTTGGCATAGCCAAGATTGTATTAGGACTAATCCTGTAGAATTTTCCCCAGCTTCTCCGGTGAAAATTCTGCAGGGCGAAGCAAGGCAAGGAGCAAACATTACCAATAAATTTTATCTCAAAATTGTATCACAAGCAACAATGTCAAGCAAGAGTGAAGACTATCAAAACTGAACTTCTTTTCTGCCAACAAACTTGTTGACGGTAGAGTTAGGATTAACTCCTTTATCAAGACCTTCATCTTTCATGAATTGTTGGAATACCTTCTGATCCGCTGTGCTATCTAATTTCAAACTTTCGAGAAGTTCTTGCTGCGAAGCAAGGTAAGACAGTTGAATTTGGGCAGTCCCTTTAGTAGATTTCGGAGATGAATAACCGTACTCCCGAGATTCATTAGCGAGAAATGTTATCCTGACTGTATTAGCGCCGACATCAAGAGCTTGTATAACGTCTTTCCTCGGGGTGCTGCCAATTTCGCTGTCCTTATATTGAGCGTTTATTTGATAGGTTCCAGCGCGCGACACAGTAATAGGCACAATTAGTATCAATTTTTTAAATAATGATACTTCGACCAATTTTCCATTTATTGCTCGTGATTCTGAAAAGGATTCTTGCACTTCAAAACTTACATCACCAATTGCCGCGTATTGCTCAAAAGATTTTTCACGCTCAATCCCCGCGTTCATTGTCTCTTGAGATTTATTCAAAGTCAGGGAAAGAACGACAGCAGCTGCGATAATTTGAAAAATTAGTGCCGAGGCAAAAGTTACAGCCGCCAGTTTTTTAGAACGATTTATAAACCAAGAAATTATTGCAGCCCCAAAATCACCGAGCAACGCAAAAAATGCTAGCAATATGCATTGTGCGGCGAAAAATCCACCTAGTTCTTGGAGTCCGAATATTCCGGCGATAATTAGTATCAGATTAAAACTTTCTGATATTTTTCCAAGAAAGAAAAAAGGTATCGATATGACCAACGCGATAACTGGAGTAATAACAAATGTCGGTATTCCTAATAAAATTGCCACATTCAAACCACCTTTTGATTTCTCGCTCGGCAAATTTGGATTGGAAAAATTTGATTTCGGTATCATAAATTTTCCCTTCTTAATTATGAAAAATTTGGCGGAGAGGGTGAGATTCGAACTCACGTGGGACTTACGCCCCAACCGCTTTTCGAGAGCGGCCCGTTATGACCACTTCGGTACCTCTCCTAATAACCCAGGAAATTCTCGGTTTTTACATTTTCCTTATCGCAGCTTAAATCAAAGCATAAATTCTGCATTGCTGATACCATGCCTGGCGGCCCAAAGGTAAAAAATACCCGCTCCCCTATATCACTAATCTTAGAAACCAATAAATTTTTATCAATGTGGCCTAAAAGGCAACGGTTATCTTTAGGTTCACAATCCGTAACTGTATAGATTATCTTTATATTTCTATTTTCTGACTGCCAATTGTCCAATTCTTTTCTAAAAGCAATCTCGTCCTCTGTCCGGTTAGAATAGAATAACAAAACATCAGTATTTAATTTTTTCTCAACAATATATTCAATTATCGAAATAACCGGAGTAATACCTATGCCGCCGATTAAAAAAGAGATTTTTCGGAAATTATCCTGAAATATGCAATTACCCATCGGAGCTTTAAAGCTTAGTGTATCATTAACTTTTAAGTTTCTTAACTTCTGGGAAAACAAGCTTGAGCTTAATCTCTTCGTAACCTCAATATAATCCCTGCCCGGAGAGCATGAAAAAGAAAGGTATTTATTTAATTCTTTGTTTGCCAAATTTTTCTCATCAAAGATAAGCTGCAAGAATTGACCGGGAAGGAAATTAACTTTCTCTTGAGGTAAAATCCTAAAACTTTCTATAGAAGCAGTGCGCTTAATGCGCTCAATAAGCTTACCTTTGAAGAGTTTGGTCATGATTATTGTTATAGGTTGCGGGCCGAATGGCTAACCCACCATCCCTCGCGGGGAAATCTTCTTATAAGTAGCGGGCCGAAATACATTATTTCGGCATCCGCCAATATTTTTCATTTCTAAGTCTTCTTATAGGTAGCGTCGCCGCACTCGCCGCCTCGCTTGTCGCTCGGCTACGCTCGTTGCGGCATCCATTAAAATTTTCCTTGTCGTAAAATTTTAACGGAGGCGGAAGGATTCGAACCTTCGAGGGCCTTACGACCCTTCCGGTTTTCAAGACCGGTGCACTCAACCGCTATGCGACGCCTCCTAGAATTTCCCGCTATTGCGTCACGAAATTCACTCCGAAGCTTACGTAGAAAATTTCTGGAACTTTGTGCCTGAAATTTTCAAGTGCTTAAGCAAGGAGAAAACACTACGGAAGATCTTATCCTACATAAACAACTGATTAAACACTTTTGCGTAAATCTGCCAGGATTCCTTAACAGATAGGTTTAAAAAATCTAAAAAGGAGAATTGTTTGAAAATAAAATGCAAGGCTGCGGCTAACATTAAAATATTAAGTATATAAATAATCGCAAAGCCAAAGAAATAATTTGCTTTATTTAAACCGGTATATTTCTCGCGCAAACTTTCTGCAGTCATTACCAGGTGCATTGTGAAACTAAAAGCGATCAAGAATATAACCAAATCCAAATCAATATAGTAACCCGAGCTAAAAATTAAATATGCAACAAAAATTAATATAGAATAAATCGGTAGGAGATACCCCGCAACATTGACTAACGGCGCAAAAAATTTAAAAAGTATCTGCAGTATCCTCTGGCCTTTTGCATAAAAAGATTTTGGCTTATAAATTGCCAAGTGCATAATAAGATACGCAATTATGCCGGCAATAAAATATTCCAAAGTCTTTGGCTCAAGCGTTACAACCCTTTGATTAAAGCCGATAGTTATACCGATAATCAAGGGTATAGAAAAAGCAGCCAAAAGTAATTTTAAGACAAGTAAAAACAAAGAAAAAAACGTCCGAGTCTTAGCTACTGCAACTTGAGCAACTTTATTATTATTTTGTAATTCTTTCTTTTCCATCCATATACGGGATTAGGGCTTTGGGAATCGCAATAGTCCCGTCAGCCTGTTGATAATTTTCTAAAATCGCAATTACTGTCCTGGCTAATGCAACACCCGAGCCGTTTAGCGTATGAACAAAGCATAGTTTTTTATCGCTTAGCCGGCGATACTGAATGTTGGCCCGGCGCGCCTGGAAATCTGTAAAATTAGAACAACTTGACACCTCTAAATATGAATCCATTCCTGCAGAATAAGCTTCCAAATCATAGCAAATATGCGCAGAGAAACTTAAGTCTTGCGTTGAAAGCATCACCACGCGGTATGGTAGGCCCAAAAGCTGCAATACCTTCTCAGCATTATTTACAAGTTTTTCTAATTCTTGCGCAGAATCCTCTGGCTTAACAAATTTAACCATCTCAACTTTATCAAACTGATGCACGCGGGTCAGGCCTCGGGTATCTTTACCATATGAACCGGCTTCTCTTCTAAAACAAGCTGTATAAGCAGTATAATAAATCGGCAACTGGCTCTCTTCCAACACCTCATCCTGATGAATATTTGTAACCGGTACTTCAGCTGTAGGCACAAGGAACAAATCATCGTCTTTAAGCCTGTACATATCCTCTTCTAATTTTGGTAATTGGCCCGTGCCAATCATTGCCTTACGGTTAACTAAAAACGGCGGGAATATTTCTGTATAGCCATGCTGTTTGGTGTGTAAATCCAGCATAAAATTAATCAATGCCCGCTCTAATCTTGCTCCGTCTTTCTTATACAACACAAAATGCGATCCGCTTATTTTAGAAGCCCGCGCAAAATCAATAATATCTAAATGCTGGCATAATTGTATATGGGTTAAGGGTTTAAAGTCAAATTTAGGATTTTCGCCCCAGCTACGCACAATTTTATTATTACGTGCATCTCCAACCGGCAAAGCATCATTAGGAATATTCGGAATAGTTAATAATAAATACTGCAACTCGTCGTTAATCGTTTTAATTTTGGCTTCCAGCTTATCAATAGTGTCGGCAATTTCTTTCATTTGCTTAATTTTAACATCCGGTTTTTTCTTGTCTTTTAAAAGAGCGGTAATTTCGTCATTGGCTTGGTTTTTCTTCTGGCGCAGGCCGTCAAGCTCCTGCTGCAAAAGCCGTTTACTTTCATCAATCTTTAATAATGAATCTATATCAAATTTCAGATTGCGTTTTTTTAGCGCCTCTTTTACTAGTTGCGGATTGCTGCGAATAAATTTTATATCTAACATTACCCTCGCTCCTTAAATTTTTTTAATACTGTAAACTGTACACTGTTAACTGTTAACCCTTGATTACTCCCACCGGCCGCATCCGGCAAACCTTCCGGGCAATTCCTGCCTCGTGCACTACATTTACAACATCGTTAACATCCTTGTACGCTCCAGGCGCTTCTTCGGTAATTGTACCACGACTTGAAGCCATAACAATTATACCCTTGCTTTTTAATTCTTTGATTAATTCACCAGCGCTATAATCTTTCGTGGCTTGAGTCCTGCTTTTAATCCTGCCTGCGCCGTGACAGGTTGAGCCAAAGGTTTCATCCATTGCTTTTTGTGTGCCTAATAAAAGAAAAGAATTTCTACCCATATCTCCGGGTATAATAACCGGTTGGCCAATATCCTTATATTCAGCAGGTAACGCCGGATTTCCCGGGCCAAAAGCGCGCGTCGCGCCTTTTCTATGAACACAGAGCAATTTTTCTTTTCCGTTTACCTTATGCTTTTCGATTTTTGCGATATTATGTGCTACATCATAAATAAGATTCATACCCATAGCCTGGAAAGACTTACTAAACACCTTCTCAAATACCCGGCGGGCTAAATACATCAGGCATTGCCGGTTTGCCCAGGCATAATTTGCTGCGCATTTCATTGCTGATAAATACATTTTACCTTCCGGAGAATTAACCGGCGCGCAAACCAATTGCCTGTCCGGAATATTGATATTATATTTATTCAGAGCGCTCATCAATTTCTTGATGTAATCATCGCAAACCTGATAACCAAACCCCCGTGAGCCAGAATGAATCATTAAGGTAACCTGACCGACAAAAAGGTTCAACCTTTGGCTAACATCAGCATCAAAAATTTCATCTATCACCTGGACTTCCATAAAATGGTTTCCAGAGCCCAGGGTGCCGGATTGCGCCTTACCTCTTTCAAAAGCCCTGTCAGAAACAGTATCTGGATCTGCTCCTTGCATTTCGCCGTTTTCTTCGGTATGGACTAAATCCTCTTCGCTGCCATAACCATTTTCAACTGCCCAACGGCTGCCTTTAATCAAGATTTGACGCTCTTCTTTGGCGCTTACTCGGATTTCGCCTTTAGAGCCAACTCCGGAAGGCACATCCTGAAACAAGGCTGTAACTAAATCCTGAATTTTATCCTTAATTTCTTCAAAAGAAAAATTAGTCCGCACTAATCTGATGCCACAATTTATATCAAACCCTACTCCTCCGGGAGAAACAACTCCGCCCTCTTCAATATCTGTAGCGGCTACTCCGCCTATAGGAAAACCATAACCCCAGTGGATATCCGGCATCCCCAGGGAATAATTCACTATTCCCGGCAAAAATGCCACATTAGCCACCTGCTCTAAAGATTCATCATTGCGGATATCTTTAAGCAGTTTCTCATCAGCGTAAATTATGCCCGGCACGCGCATTCCCGGCTTATAATCCTTTGGGATGCGCCAATGAAAATCATCAATTTTTTCTAAAGTTCCTTGCCAGGGTTTACCCATTAAAAATTACCACCAATATTTCACAGTATAATTTACTTTTGTTTCGCTATTTTTAGCAACCAAAACTTTAAACTCTATTGTCTGGGCATCTTTTTTGCTGAATTCCTGGCTTTTGTCAATTATCTTCCAGTTAGCATGGCGCCAAAGATGTTCAAGCACATTCACTTCAATATCGCTATCTTTATGGTTGCGCAAGGATATTTCAAAGCTCTCCTCTGCCCATCTGGATCCTGTATCTTCGCGAAAGTTAGTTTTTTTGCGCTCGCCCACAACATCAAATGCATCACCAAGATAAAGCCGGATAATTTCATCCTTTGGAGTATGGTCAATCTTATCCTCTCCGATAAATTGCAAAGTAGCGTCAGTATCTTTTTTATAAACCTTAACCTTGCCTTTAGGCAAAGGCATGCCTAAATTATTCTGTTTTGTATTAGCTATCTCAAGCTTTACTTTAATTTTCTGCTCTTTTGTTGTCTGGTTATTGTCGTAATAATACCAATTCCAGCCATAGTAATCTACGGGATCATAAATAAATAACTTTTTCACCGGCACATTGTTTGCCGAAAGTAAACTTATCTGCTTTGTCTGGTTGTCTTTTACCGTTGTTTTTCTCTGCAGTGTATACATATGATATTCAAAAAATGCTTTTTCTTCAAATTGAGGAGCAGACTTTGCTTCAGCCCTCATGCCTGCTCTACCATTAAAGACATTTATATCTTGCTCGGCCCGATGCACATCTCCGGCAATAAGCTTCAAACTGGCATCTTTATAAGTTGCGCCGCTTTTGTTATCAATGGTTACCCACCCGGATAAATCAATTAATTTGTCGTCTTTATCCACAACTACAACGTAATCAGCATTCCACTTAATCCCTGCGGTCATATAAGACACTTCAGTTAAATGATCCCCTGATTTTTCGTTTGCAATGCGCCACATCAAAGTTGGCTTTGTAATCAAGCCTTCGGGTAATTCCGGAAAAGCAATCTCGCGGATATTGTCCTTGCGGCAAACCATACTCAAAGAATTATCCTGAGAGATGACAATATTGTCTGCATCATAGCTTAACAATACTCCTTCATAAACTTTATCGTTATTACTGATAATCTTAATCTTTTTATCAATATATTTTGAAAGCAATTTTGTAGCACTCACTAAATCATATTCGTAATTCTGCTCCTGAATAACGCAATTTAAGGGATCAGTTAAAGATTTGAAAAATACCGAAGTTGGCTCTATTTGAGCAGCAACATCTGAAAAACGGATGTCATTTACTCCGGATTTAAGGTTTAATGTACGCCGGTCTTTAACCAAACCGAAATTCTGGTTGTATATGGTTATCTCTGTGCCTTCATCTGCGGCAAACACAAAAGATGTGGCCAAAAGCATCGATGCGATTAGAAATAATAACTTTTTCATTTGCATCCTCCTTGTAACAATGATTCCGACTATACGTCGAAAATTAATTGTGCGAACCAATGATTTTTTTCTTGCCATACTTTTAGCATATGGTAAGTAACTGCTTTAATTTCAGTCTTAATTTTGTAGTCTTGCGTAGGCCAGCCGCTGATAACAGCGTTTATGTGATTATCATCTAACTCTTTGATATCAAATTTATCAAAGACAATATTTTTAGTTGAGTATAAGAACAACAGCTCGCCTAACCACTCAACCAGCAAATTTTCTAAATTATCCGCCTTTTTATCTATTATAAATTTCTTTACTGGTGAAGTGGTCCCCTTCGGGGAGGCTTCGCTTCGCTTCGCACTGACTATAATATCAAACATCGCTGTAGCAGCATTAATAAATAGCTCGTCTAAATCCTTGCCAAAAACCTTAATGCCAATATCCGCAGTATGCTCTATAAATTCGTATTTTTTCTTAGTCACTTACTCTTGGGCTTTGCCCCTTGCCTAAGCTGGGTAAAATTTTCTCGCGTGTATTTATGTATATTCTATATACGCTTCGATAATTTTTACCCAAGGCTGCGGGATGCTTTTTCGCTTAGCGAAAAAGCTATGGGCCATGTAGGAGTCGAACCTACGACCTTGACATTAAGAGTGTCCTGCTCTACCAACTGAGCTAATGGCCCGTTATTCTTTTTATTATCGCTTTAAAGTTGAATTTGACGGTAGCTGTAGCCTCCAAATCTCTAGAATCTTTAAGTCAGGTGTGTAGTTGTTTAAGAGAATTCCATTTATCTCTCTACCGTAATTAAGTATTAAATAGTTTACTTTCTTCAAATTTATTGCTTCTGAGAATACTTTAGGCGAGAAAGATATTGTATCAACAGCACTGTCGCCATGACCTGAAGGATTGAGAAGGCCATCAAATCTTTTAAAGCTACCTGCCAGAGAAACATCGCTCATCGATAGCAATAGGCTAGAAGTTGGACTTAACGCTGCTGTAGGCCAGGATATTTTCAAAGCCACCTTAACTGTATCAGTTTTACTAAAATCTACTGGCTTTGCAAAAGAAATACTACAAGTTGTGGTATCGCGCATAGCCTTATCAAAAGCAATATAACCTACTCTATAACTTGGAAGTTCTTTTCGCACAAAATCCAGTTCCTGGGCCCTTACTCCTTTAGACAAAAAAATGAGCGAATAAGCCATTAAACAAATTATTAATAACATGTTTTTCATTTTTCATCTCCTTTAAATTGGTTTAGTAATGAAATGCCTTAAAGCATCTTTTATTTTAACAGAACAATGCCGCTTATTGTAGCTAATATTATCGTTGTGTAAAAAACAACTATTAATTGTTTTTTATTCATTTTCCCCTCAATATCCCTAGTGCCCAAAGGATAAAGCGGATAATTAATAAGAGTACATAAATAATGATGAGCTTAAAAATAAAATTGAGTGTAAAAAATGATTTTACAAGTTTGGCAAAATACACTGCCCGAGAATTGATGAGGCGGGAACTCGTGAGTTTTGCCTTAATATTATTGTCTTTAATAAATTCGTTTACTCGCTTAGAAATAAGTTGCGCTGACGGATCAAGGGCAGAATCAATAAACTTCTTCGTATTATAACGTTGCGATAACTCCGGAGAAATAGTCACGATGTAGCTTTTCCCATTATCAAACTCTAATCTATATTTTGGAAATGAAAAAGATATATTGGGTAAAACCATTAAAATTAAATATAGCGCAGCAGCGAGCCCTAATAAAATCAGCCCCTCTCTTGCAATAAGCCGCTTAATCTTTTTTTTATCCATATCAACTCACTTCCAGGCAACTATTATTTGTTGCGCTTACTTTTCTTTTAAAACCTCTTTAATTTTAGCAAACAGGTCTTCTATATCCATTGGCTTTAGGATAAATGAATTTGCGCCTAATTGAAGGCATCGGTCGGTAATGCTTTTTGGCTCAAGCCTCTCACCGGTAACAAGAATTATGGGGATATTTTTTGTCTTGCTTCCTTTCTTCAACAGTTCGCAAATCTCATAACCGTTCATTTCCGGCATTGCAATATCAAGAAGAATCGCATCCGGCATTTCCCTTTCGCATATTCCTAAAACTTCTTTAGCATTATAACAAGTTAGCACTGAATAATTGCGTGCTTCTAACCTATGCTTTATCGCTTCTAATGCATCCATTTCATCGTCAACCACTAATATCTTTTTCATCGTAACCTCTGACTTTTTTCAAAAGCCTTTACTCTTTATTATTCTCTTCTACAAATTTCCTTATTTCATCAATATTTTCAAGTATTAACTTAGCCTTGGTGATGCCGAAAGAAAATGGGTATTTGTCGTCTTCGCTTCTTTTTATTACGATTAACGGATTGCCTTTATATTCGCTTCTCTCTATCATAGATTCTCCTTAATTTGCCCCCTACTTCATAGCTGCAAATTAATCCTCCTACACAATCTTGGCTATGCCAAGATTGTTTTAGGACTAATCCTGTAGAATTCTTCCTGCGCTTCGCGGGTAAGAATTCTGCAGGGCGAAGCTTTTAGCAAGGGATAGGTTTATGTTCCTTAATTTTCCCGCCATGGTTCTTTGGCGAGGGGTGAACTAAAAAGTTAACTGATTTATCTGCTGGTAAAATTTATTGACGGATTTAAGTGCATTAGCAAGCATAACCCATAAAAAGTAAGTCACAATAATAATGATTAAGCTTATGATTATCTTTTTAGTTGGACTAAACTTAGGATTAAACCAAACTAGCGGCAATACAAATGGCCCAACACACAAAAAAGCAAATATCAGCGAATAGGGTTTAAAATACCATTTCTCCTGAGGCTTCTTTACCAGAAACTCCGAGCAGAATCTGCATTTCACTGCGTCATCCTGTATTTCTTCAGCGCAAAACGGACATTTTTTCATATACACCTCAAGATTGTTTTAGTGCTCTAGTTCTACCTATTTTAAGCCCTCTAATTGCTTTTGGCGCTCAAGTGTCTGCTTATTGATATCTTCAACTTTCTTTTTGCTGGACTCTAAGATAGATTGATAGCTGGTAGTATTGATGCCTGTTTCTGAAGGATTGCTAATACCGGTAAGATTTGGCTTAAAATAAGTTTTGAAGCTAATATAAACTATAACAAGGATTATAGCTAAGGTCAAAACCATACCCAATAATCCAATAAAGCCTTGATTGTTTTTTGTAAGTTTCATATTGCACTCCTGTTTGAGTACACCCCTGGAGGGACTTGAACCCCCAACGCCCAGCTCCGAAGGCTGGCGCTCTATCCAATTGAGCTACAGGGGCAACTAAATATTTTATTATATCCAGTTCCTCCCGAATGATGCTATTCTTCGGAGAAGTTCTTCGGGATCCCGAAGATACGCTACAAAGAAACACTACAATCGGGAGAAGCCTGGCGCTCTATCCAATTGAGCTACGAGCGCATAAATCTATACAATCTCAGCTTTGTTGCCGAAAAATTCCTTTATTTCTTCAAGCTTTTTTTTGCTTAACGCCTCAAACTTGAAATCCTTAGGAGCGCGAACCGGAGAATTAAGCTGCACCTTATCCGGATTTATTTTTTCAACTGCGTCTTTTAGCGAAGTCAATTCTTCTTTTGAATCATTTAACCCCTTAACTAGCATTATCTCAAGCCAGATTCTATTTTTAAAAGCTCGCCTAAGCAATACCAGCGAATTAATTACCTCTTCAATTTTTATGCCGACAACCGGCTTATCAATTTTTTCAAAAACCTTTTGGCTGGCAGCATCAAGCGAAGGCACGATTAAATCTAAGCCTAAAATTTCCTGACGCACGCTCTCATCCAGCAGCAAAGTGCTATTAGTTATCAGGGCAATCTTCGCATTAGAAATCTTTCTTATCTCACCTATCAGTTGGCCGATATTTATATTCAACATTGGTTCGCCGAATCCGGAGAATGTTATATAGTCGATCTTTTCTTTGTTCGTGCTCAAAAATTGCCTCAACTCTTTTAATATTTCGCTGAGCTCTATATATTTATCTCTTATTGAGGTTTTGTTTTGCGTGGGGCCTAACTGGCAATAGACGCAATCAAGGCTACAAAACTTGTAGGGTGTAAGGGTTATGCCTAAAGAATTACCTAACCGCCGGGACTGAACTGGGCCATAAATATATTTCATATCATATCAGATTATCACAGATTTATACTTTTAGACAAGAGTTTTTACAGATGATCACTGATATTTAAGGTGGGAAAAAAATAATATTATACGCAGCAAATCGTAATATTAAACTTATCAGCCAGGCTAATGGTTTTTGCGCTCTCCAGGACTACAGTTTTGCCTGCTTCAATAGCGATGCAACTTGCCGCCACTGATTTCATAATAACAATCGTCTTAGGCCCGATAACCGGCACATCAAAACGAAAATCTTGCCTGGGCCGGCTAACCTTAACTATGACTGCCCCGGATCCAACTAACCCGGCGCGGAATATCGTAGCATTAGTACCCTCAAAAGCTTCAACCGCGACAACACATTTATCCTTTATAACTACAGTCTGACCGATATCTAAATCTGCAATTTTCTTAGCAATATCAAAGCCGAAATTAATGTCCGCTGATTCTTGTTGATTAGGATTTCTTTTAGTTAATACTCCCTTTTTAGGCAATTCTTCTTCAGTTAATAAAGATGTAGAATCTAATAATTCTATTGACTCATTTTTCAAAAGATTAGCAATCGCTCGAAATATCGTATCTGCCTTTCTGTTAGCAATATTATTCAAAAGCTCATCCAGCTCCTTATCCCAATGAATGCGCTTATCAAAAAGCCGCCTTGGGCTAATCTGGCCGGCCATTACTGCCTGATTGATTCCCTCGGTTTTAAAAAAATTAACCATTTTTTTAAATTCGCCGACATTTACCCAGATGATTTTATCAACCAGGGGTTTTAATCTTGCGGTTGTATCTGCCTTTACTGCTACCGCCAAAACCTTAAATCCATTTGCCTTAGCACATTTAGCAATTGTTAATGGAAATACACCATTACCCGCAATCAGACCGATAGTTTTTTCTAGCGACATACGCCTCTTTCTGCAGTTTTAATAAAATCAATTAGATAGGCAATTGTCTGTGTAGTACTTAACTGGGAAGTTATTTTCTCGATTGCGTGGGGAAAGCTTAATTTCGAGAAGAAAAGAATCTTGAATGCCTTTTTTAAGGCATTGATATCTTCCGGACTGATTTGATTTCGCTGAAGACCAATCAAATTTAATCCGTAAACCTTAGTCGGATGGCCATCGCAGGTGGAAAACGGCGGAATATCCTGCACTACTTTTGAGCAACCGCCGATAATCGAAAGTTTGCCCACCCGCACAAATTGATGAATAGCAACAAGCCCTCCGATTACTGCCTTATCCTCAATAGTAACGTGGCCGGCTAAAGTGCCGCAATTAGCAATTATACAGTTATTGCCGACTACACAATCATGGGCAATATGGGCATAAGCCATCAATAAATTATTATGGCCGATTACTGTCTTTTTACTATCAATGGTGCCGACATTTACCGTAACATACTCCCGGAATATATTATTATCTCCAATTTCAAGATAAGTTACTTCGTTATCAAACTTTAAATCCTGGGGGATACTGCCAATAACTGCGCCGGTAAATATCTTACATTTTTTGCCAATGGTCGTATGGCCGTCAATAACACAATTCTGGCCGATTACCGAACCCTGCCCAATCGAAACATTCTGACCGATAAACGAATTTGGACCAATACTGACGTCCTCGGCCAACTTCGCTCCTTTAGAAATTATCGCTGTTTTATGAACTGTCATTTTAATGAGCACATAATTTAGCCTTCAACCAAAGCAAACATCAATTCTGCTTCAGCAACTACCTTACCGTCAATAAGCGCCTTGGTAAAAACCTGGCCGGTCTTTGATTTAATCTTGCCTACCTCAACCTCCAAGACCAACTGATCACCCGGCACAACAGCTTTTCTGAATTTCACATTGTTTGCTGCCATAAAGAATGCTAGCTTGCCTCTATTTTCTTGAGGATAAAGCATTAATACACCGCCCAGCTGAGCCATAGCCTCAATAATTAATACGCCGGGCATAACCGGCCGATTAGGAAAATGGCCTGTAAAAAAGTTATCGTTCATCGTTACATTTTTTATGCCTACAGCTCGTTTTCCTTCTTCCATAGAGATAACTCTGTCGACTAATAAGAAAGGATAACGGTGAGGCAGAATCTGCATAATCTCTCTTGCCTCTAATACCGGTCCGGAAAATTGCACCTTGCACCCTGAACTAACCCCGCTAAGCTCAAATCTATCTTTCTGCTGCTTAAGGCGTGTAAGTAATTTCATATTTAAAGGATGCCCACTTTTTACAGCAATAACATGACCTTTAATCGGCTGTCCAAGAAGACTCAAATCACCCATAATATCTAAAATTTTATGCCGGGCAAACTCATCAGAAAAACGCAGTGTATTTTTAATTATGCCTTTTTCACCCACAACTAAGGTATTTTCATAGTTAGCGCCTTTGCCTAACCCTTGCTGCCTTAAATCATCAACCTCTTCTTCTAAGCAGAAAGTGCGCGAAGGAGCTATTTCTTTGCTGAATATATCCGGGCTGATTACAAAATCCAGATATTGAGCTTTAAGTAAATCGTGCGGATAACTTAAGATATAAGATATTCGCAAGTCAGTTGCCGGCAATATTGCTATCGAAGCGCCACTATCCTCAACCCAAATCGGCTCTTTAACGCTAAAATATTTTCGCGCAGAATTCTGGGAAACTATCCCAGCGTCTTCTAATGCTTTAATAAAATTAATACCACTGCCATCTAAGCCGGGTATCTCGTTATTGTCTATTTCAATAATTAAGTTATCAATGCCTAGGCCTGAAAGCACAGCCAAAAGATGCTCAACAGTCTGCACCTCAATACCCTTAAGCCCGATACTCGTCCGGCGAGGATTTTTATCAATTGATAAAACATAATCTACTTCAGCCCGGATTATTGGCTTTGACTGAATATCTGTGCGAATAAATAATATCCCGGTATTTATTGGTGCAGGTTTAAATTTTACTTTTACTGTATTGCCGGTATGTAGCCCTGCACCCTGCAAGCTTATTTCTTTTGAAATCGTCTTTTGCATTTCCATTTTATTATTTGGATAAGTTTACCCCCGTTAGAAAGATTCTTATAATATTGCATTTTAGGGGGTTATTTTGAATTTTTTATCTGCTTGTTTAAATCCTCAATCTGTTTTTCTAACGCAGCCACCTTTTCATAAAGTTTGGGCAAACGCTGAACACAGGCATTAACTCTTTTAGCCTGATCATGAGGTTTGGCAGGATAACCTGAAACTTTAGTGCCCGCCGGAATGGATTTTGTAACTCCGGCTTGAGCTGCTACAACAGCGCCGTCTCCGACTTCAATATGGCCGACCAAACCAGCCTGGCCAGCTAAGATTACATTTTTACCTATCTTAGTGCTTCCGGAAATTCCCGCCTGAGAAATAATTATTGAATTTTCACCGATAACAACATTATGGGCAATCTGTACTAGATTATCAATCTTAGTGCCCTTACCGATAATTGTTTTATCAAAACGTGCCCGGTCAATAGTTACATTTGAGCCAATCTCTACGCAATCCTCAATAATTACTGTGCCGACTTGCGGTATACGCTGATGAACGCCTTCTACTGTTGCAAAACCAAAACCATCTGAGCCGATAACCGTACCGCTGTTAATTACTACCTCATTACCAATACTAACTGCCTCCCTGATTGTAACATTGGGATATATCAGGCAATCTTTACCGATTTTTGTGTTTTGGCCAACAAAACAACCAGCATAAATTATACTTCTCTGGCCAATATCAACATTATCTTCAATGACAACATATGCGCCGATGGCAACATCTTTAGCCAACTTTACGCTTTTGGGGATAATTGCAGTAGAATGAATCCCTTTTGGCTTAACTCTATCCTGGGGATTTACCAAAGACATAAGTTTAGCAAATGCCAGAGAAGGATTAGCTACGCGGATTATCGGCTTAGGCGCAGACGTAACCTCGCGCGAAGTTATTATTGCCGAGGCTTGAGTCTGGTCCATCAGGTGCAAATATTTAGGGTTGGCTAAAAAGGTTATATCTCCGGCATTGGCCTCGTTTATGCCGCAAACCCCGGAGATTGTTATATCCGCATCGCCAATTATTTCTCCATCAATTAATTTGGCGATTTCTTTTAAGCTCTTTTTTAATTTAACGCTTGCCGGCATTATCTTTACTATAATTTTTATTTAAAATTTCTACTATCTTGCCCGTTACATCCAAATCCTTACTACCGTAAAGAAGTGCCTTTGTATCTATTACTAGGGTGTAGCCTTCTTTTTTAGAAAAATCCTCTACGCTCTTTTTTATATCTTCCAAAATTGACCTTAATTTCTCATCCCAATCCTTACGCAGCTCCATACGCAATTTCTGGTCAAATTCCTGTAATGCCTGGCTTTTTGTAATAAGCTCTTGTTGCTTCTTCTCTTTTTCTTTATCAGAAAGCAACGCCATCTTATCCTGGATTTCTTTCACATCATCAATGAGTTTATTGCGCTGCGTTTCCTTAGCCTTTGTCTTTACTTCCAGATCCTTATCAAAGTCATCACGTTTCTTGTACTCGTCAAAAACCCGCATCAAATCTACGGTGCAAATTTTTTCCTGCGCAAAACAACTGAACGAAAAAACAAAACTTAACACTACTGTTACGACGATAATTCTTGTTAATCTCATTTTAGATCTCCTTTCTTAATGAGCACATAATTTACGGAACATTTGTTTATGCTCGGTGACGTAAGTTATAAGTGCGAATTAATCCCTCACCTTTTATCTATTCAAATATTTTGGTATATTCTTGAATACCTAAAAAGGTGAGGGATTGTGGTCTCACTTAAAACCCCTTGCTGAAACTAAAGTGTATTTGCCCGCTTCTTTTTCTGGTTTCTCCCGGCTCCTTATTTAGAGGAAAACCGTAATCTAATTTGAATGGCCCAAACGGAGTCCTAACCCTAACGCCTAAACCTATGCCGGTTTTGAATCCACCCTGGCCAATATCGTCCACTTTACTCCAGACATTTCCGGAATCGATAAACGCCGCTGCCTTAACATATTTCCAAACAGGATAAAGATACTCGATATTGCCAATCAGCACAGATTCGCCGCCTATCGGATCATCTGTTATTGTATCTATTGGACCAACTTTTCGTTCTCTATATCCACGAATGGTATCTGCTCCACCGGCATAGAAGCGTTCATATATCGGAACTTCAGAAGAACTCTTAAAAGGATTAGCTGCGCCTGCCCGGAATTGAAACACGGTAACTGAATCCTTGGGCATCGACAGATAATAAGTGGAAGTATTCCATAATTTAGTAAAATTCTTATCCCCGCCAAATGGGCCGCCGGTGCATTCAAAACTATTATAAAACACTAAGCCTTTGTGCGGCTCAAAAACATTATCCCGGCTATCAAAGGTAGCACTAAGCCCCAAAGTGTTTAAGTCATTAGTCCCCTCTTCTTTTAAGAAATCAGTGCCAGCACTGGTGTCTATATCTGAAATTTTAACTTGTTCAATTCGGTAAAACGAGTCAGCGCGCCAATAATCAGAAAACTCTCTGCCTAATCTTAAATCTCCGCCGGTTCTAATTTCATTATAGCCATATCCCACATCTGTATCGCGATCATGCCTGCGCTTAAAAACATCAAATCCGAAAGAAACCGGATAATCAAACATCCAGGGCTCAGTAAAACTTAATTCAAAATTATTAGTTATATTACCGACAGATGCACGAAACCTTAAATCCTGGCCTCCTCCGGTAAAATATGGAAAATTATTCCAGTCAAAATTTTTCTGCTCGAGTTCAATAAAACCGATAAACTGATCAACTGTACTGTACCCGCCGCCAAAGCTAAATGAGCCGGTTTGCGTTTCCTTTACCTGAACAACTAAGTTGCTTTCATTTTTTTTCTCAGTTGGCTCAATATCAAAATCAATTCCTTCCTGCTCGTCAAAAAACCCTAAGTTATAAAGCCTTTCCTTTGACCTGCGTAACTTATCCCCATTAAACCGATCTCCGGGCTTTAGGCGTAATTCACGCCGAATAACTAGATCTTTGGTTTTAACGTTGCCCTTAATCTTTATAAACTTAATGTAGACTATTTCATTCTCGGTCAATTTAAAACTAACATCAACCAAGCCAGTCTGCTGGTTTAATGCGTTGCTAGTATCCACTTTTGCAAATATATAACCATTATCCATATAAAAACTGCGGATATTAAATTTATCATTGTCTAAAGCCGCCTGGCTAAAAACGTATCCGGAGATAATTTGCTTTAAATGCTTTTTTATATCCTGGCTGGCAAACGCTTCATTGCCATAGATAGTAACTTCGCCTACATAATAACGCTTGCCCTCATCGATCTTCAGGACTATTTTATAAAATCCCGGTCTTAACTTTACTATTTTCTGCTCAACTTTACAATCGCTAAATCCTTCAGAGCGATAGAATGATTGTACCCGGTCAACATCTTCATTTAACACTGTTTCATCAAGGTAGCCTTTTCTGAATAACCACCAGGCTGCGGGCTTACCCTTAATCAGGCTGATAATTTTGGCGCTGGAAAAAGTTTTATTTCCTTCTACCGAAACCTTCTTTATCCGCGAAGATAAGCCTTCGCTAATTTGGATAGTTACAGTAACTTTATTATTTGCCTCGTCTAAACTTAACTCATAGCTCGCCTCGGTATCGGAATAGCCTTTACGGCCATAAACTCTTCTAATCTCATCTAAGTCTGAGCGTAGCTTTTGCTTGTCTAAATAAAAGCCTTTCTTTGTTTTCATTGCTTCTTCAACTATAGATTTACTCAGGCGGCGTATTCCTTTAAAAACTATTCCTTCGACTATCGGCTTTTCAGCTACAACAAAGATTACCTTGACCTTGCCATCAACGCTTTCCAGCTCAATACGTACATCATCAAAATAACCCAGACTGTATAATCTCTTTATATCATCCCTGGCAACATTAACCGAATATTTGTCTCCAACCCTGGTCTTTATCTTAGAAAGAAGCGTAGCCATGCTTGCGGTCTTATTACCCATGATATCAATCGCCTTAACTTCTTTTTCGCCTAACTCTGGAGCGTTAGGTTGGGCAAACAAATCAAAGCTTACAAAAAATGATAAACACAACATTACAAGTAAACTTAAGAAATAATTACGGGCTTTTTGATTATGTGCTGACATGGGCAATATTCTCAAACCTAGCGTATTCCTTAATAAATGAAAGTTTTAATGAACCCACCGGTCCATTCCTCTGTTTAGCAATAATAACTTCGGCAATACCTTTATTTTCTTCTGTAGGATTATAATACTCTTCTCTCAAAAGTAAAACAACTAAATCTGCATCCTGCTCAATGGCCCCAGACTCTCTTAGGTCAGACAATTGCGGGCGGTGATCAATACGCGACTCCACTGCCCGGGACAATTGGCTTATAGCAATCAACGGCACACTAAGTTCTCTGGCTAAGGCTTTAAATGAACGGGATATTTCCGAAATCTCCTGTTGCCTGCTTTCTGAGTTAATCGGACCGCGCATAAGCTGCAAATAATCAACAACAATTAATTGAACATTGTGTTGTGACTTTAAACGCCGAGCTTTGGCGCGAAGTTCAAATAGAGATAAGGATGGTGAATCATCAATAAAAATCTTGGCTTCGGATAATTTACCGGCAGCAGCCGTAAGCCGCGGCCAATCAGTTGAAGAAAGAAATCCTGTTCTTACCCGGTGTGCATCAACCCGGGCATGGGAACAAATCATCCTTTGAGCAAGCTGTTCTTTGGACATTTCCAAGCTGAAAAAAGCAACGGGTAATTTTTCTACCAGGCCAACATGCTCGGCAATACCTAGGACAAAAGAGCTTTTACCCATTGACGGCCTACCGGCAACTACAATCAAATCTGAGTATTGTAAGCCCGCAGTGCGCACGTCAAAATCATAAAATCCGGAAGGAATTCCCGTAACCTGGGCCTTACGCTGATAAAGCCGATCAATAGTTCCGATGCTATCCTTAATTATCTCTTTTAAGGCAACGTTCGGCGTCTCAATGCGATTATCGCTTACCTCAAAAATCAATTGCTCTGCACGATCTAAAACTTGGTCTACATTACTATCTGCTTCGTATGTGTCATGTATAATCTGAGTAGCATTCTTAATTAGCGACCTTAACATACTCTTTTCTTTGACTATGCTAGCATAATGGCTAACATTAGTGGCGCTAGGTACTGCGTTGGTAAGCGTAGCTAAGTAGCCTGCTCCGCCGATCTCCTCAAGTGCTTTCTGTTTCTTTAATTCATCAGCCAGAGTCACCAAATCTACAACTTTGTTGCTGTTGTAAAGATTTACTATTGCATTAAATATTTTTTTGTGTGAATCTTTATAAAAGTAGTCTTCCCTGGTTACTTCTAAGGCGAGATGAATTGCTTCAGTATCAATAACCATTGAGCCTAAAAGAGCCATTTCTGCTTCCAGATTGTGCGGACTAGTGCGATTGGCTAAGGATTCGGTTTCCGGATTAAAATTTTTTTGGCTGTGTTTCTTCATCTTATTTCTTAACTACCCAGATTTTTATCGTCGCCTTAATGCCATATTTAAAAATAAGCTCAACATCATAAATACCTAAATCTTTTATTGGCTCATTAATCACTATATTAGCCTCGTTAACTTCTATGCCTTCGAGTTTGATTGCATCTAAAATATCGTTTTTTGAAATACTGGCATAGAGTTTTTCCTCTTCGTTAGTCAGCACAGGGATGGTGTAAGATTTACCTGAAAGCTTATCAGCTAATTCCTGCGAAGTTCGCTTCGTTTTCTCTTCTTGCTGGCGCTTTAAATCTTTTTCCTTTTTGATATGCTCTATATTTGCTTTAGTTACCTTAATTGCCAGGCCATTAGGTAATAAGAAATTACGGGCATAACCGTCTTTTACTTTTACCACATCAAAAGCTCTTCCTAGTTTTTGCACATCACTTC
>JAGVEL010000020.1 GCA_020058285.1 Candidatus Omnitrophota bacterium | reverse complement strand
CATCAGGCAACTACGCGCGTATTGGATATCAAGGTTAATGTTGGCCGGACTGGAACAGTTACACCAGTTGCTATCTTAGAGCCAGTAGAGTGTGGTGGAGTTATAATTCGCAATTCTACTTTACATAATTTTGATGAGATAGAAAGATTAGGCATAAGAAAAGGTGATAAAATATTAATAGAACGTGCCGGCGAAGTTATTCCTAAGGTCTTAAAGGTTATAGATTCAGCGAGAACCGGTAAGGAGAAGAAATTTTCTATTCCTAAGAATTGCCCGGCGTGTAATGAACCCGTGGTTAAAGAGAAAGAAGAGGACGTTGCCTATCGCTGTATTAATCCATCTTGCCCGGCACAATTAGAGCGCGGCTTAGAGCATTTTGCATCCCGGCAGGCATTGGACATAGAAGGAATGGGCGAATCAGTAGTCAGCCAGCTCGTAGCCAAGAAGCTGGTAAAAAATTTTGCCGATATTTATAAGTTAGATTATAGCGACCTGGCAAAGCTAGAACTTTTTAAAGACAAAAAGATTAAAAATTTGCTTAGGGCTATAAACATAAGTAAGAAACAGCCCCTATCTCGTTTGATTTATGCTCTAGGCATTAGACATGTAGGCGAAAAAGCAGCGATTACTTTAGCCCGAAAGTTTCAAAAAATGGATAATCTTTTAAATGCCCGCCGCGAAAGTTTAGAATTAATACCTGAGATTGGGCCGGTTATGGCAGATTCGATATATGAGTTTTTTAACAAAGCTAAAACCAGGGCATTGATAGAGCAACTAGAAGAAGCTGGTTTAAATATGCAGGAAAATTTCCTGGTGAAGAAGTCAAAGATAACCGGTAAACATCTGGTTTTCACGGGCAGCTTGAAAAATTTTAGCCGGACGCAAGCAGAACAAGTTGCCCGGGAGTTTGGCGCAGATATTTCTTCGAGCCTAACAGCGAACACTGATCTTCTTGTGGCAGGAGTTGACCCAGGTTCAAAATTTGATAAAGCACGAAAACTATCTATCAAGATTATTGATGAAAGAGAATTCTTGAATTTAATCACTGAAGGAGAAAAATAGATGAAAACAAAATCCAATGTTCTCATTGCTTTAATAATCCTAATTTTTACAATCAATATTGTTGGCTGTGATGCCTTTGCCAGAAAATTTACGCGAAAGAAAAAACAACAAGAGAGCCTTGAGCCGGTTTTAGTTCCCGAAGAAAAGTCCGGCCTGTTTTTCGATAACGATACAAAATACAAAAACTATTTTGTTTACTGGCGGAGTTGGCATGATGAATTAATGCAGACTATGTACGAGCATAGCTTGAAACGAAAAAAATATTGCATTAATCAGGCGATTAGCAACTTAGAGTTAATGTCTGATTTGTTAACCGCAGAGAAGAAGAAGGAGTTAGGGGGTTATATTGCCGAGATGAAAAAAATTCAAGGCGATATCGAGACAGATGTTACGCTTGAAGAAAACATTATAATCCAAAGGCTTAAGGATATCAGGCTTAATATTAACACAAGGCTAGACTATAGGAGAGTTAGGGATTGGATAAAGCAATAAAACTAGAGACGCTTAGCGTTGGCCCCTTGGCGGCCAATTGCTATCTTATTATAAACAAGACAGATAAGAAGTGTGTTTTGATTGATCCCGGAGATGAGCCAGCGGAAATCTTGAAGCGAATTCAATCTTCAGGCGCCAAGCTTGAAGGGATATTCCTGACTCATGGCCATATTGATCATATTGGAGCATTAGCTCATCTCTCTGCACCAACTTTTATCCATAAAGATGATTTGGCGTTTTTAGGGAATAATCAGTTGAATCTATCAAATTTTTTAAATTTACCGTTTAAATTAGAAAAAAATAACTCAGATATTAACTCTCTTGAGGATGATCAGGTTGTTGAGGTCGCAGGCTTAGTGTTTAAGATAATTCATACCCCCGGTCATACCCCAGGTTCAATTTCAATTAAATTTGAAAATATTCTTTTTACTGGAGATACTTTATTTTGCGGTAGCATTGGACGCACTGACCTTGTTTATGGTTCGGATACCGCTCTGTTACAATCAATAAAGAATAAATTATTATGTTTCCCTGGGGATACAAAAATTTATCCTGGTCATGGTCCAAGCTCAACATTAAAAGAAGAGAAAGAGAATAATCCTTATTTGTAGCTGAAAAAATGAAAGAACTTATTGATACTTTTTGTGATTATTTGTCTGCAGAGAGAGGCTTAGCCTTGAATACGATTTCTGCTTACCGTAACGATCTACTTAAGTTTTTAAATTTTTTAAAGACAAAAGGCGCAAATTCGTTTTCCGAAGTTAAAAGGGAGGATATCCGTAATTTTATGCTTTCTTGCAAGGATAAAGGATTGGCTGCGCCTTCAGTAAGCAGGGCATTAGTGGCAGTTAAGGTATTTTTTAAATTTTTGGTCAGGGAGAAAATCTTAACCAAAGATCCCAGCGATCTGATAGATTCGCCGAAATTATGGTCCAGGCTTCCTGAGGTTTTATCTCTAGAAGAGGTAGGCCGCCTGCTATCTATCCCGGATATGAGAGATACAGCTGGGGTGCGCAATAAAGCAATACTTGAATTATTGTATGCCAGTGGTATGCGTGTAAGCGAGGCGTGCAATTTGCACAAAAGCGATGTAAATCTGGATGTCGGTTTTTTGCGCTGCATCGGAAAAGGTTCAAAAGAGAGGGTAGTACCATTAGGCCAGAAGGCAATAATTGCTTTGAAAAGATATCTAGAAGTGTCGCGGCCCAAATTAAATAAACGCTCCAATAATGATTATCTGCTCTTAAATCGCAGTGGCAATAAATTGAGCCGCCAGAGCGTCTGGAAAATAATTGTGCGCTATGCCAGAGAAGCGAGGATAAAGAAGAAGATAAAGCCGCACACCCTGCGGCATTCTTTTGCCACTCATCTTTTAGAGCGCGGCGCAGACTTAAGAAGCGTACAAGAGATGCTTGGTCATGCTAATATTTCCACAACTCAAATATATACTCACGTAGATAAAGACAGGCTTAAGGCTATTCATCAAAAATTTCACCCCCGGCCTTAAATTAGAAAATTCAATGAATATCACAAAGAAGCTTAACCACCTTGACTTAAAATTAATCGCCATTATTAAAAGAATCGGCAGGTTTGCTGATAAACATAATATCCGCGCATTTCTGGTTGGTGGCTTTGTTCGGGATATATTCCTAAAAATTAAGAATTTTGATATTGATATTGCTGTAGATAAACAAGGCATTAACTTCGCGCAATTTTTGAGCAAAAAATTAAATCTAAAAATTATTAGCCATCAGCGTTTTGGTACAGCAATTCTTTCGCTTGGCAATCTTAAGGTGGATATTGCTACGCTGCGCAAGGAGGCTTATCCTTATCCAGGCAGTTTGCCCGTAGTTCGGGAAGGTAGCTTAGCCGATGATTTAGCCAGGAGGGATTTTAGTGTAAATGCCCTGGCAGTGGGGATAAATAAGGATGATTTTGGCATGGTTTTTGACCATTTTAATGGTCTTGCTGATATAGAGCATAAAGACTTAAGGGTTTTACATGACAAGAGTTTTCTAGATGATCCGACAAGGATTTTACGCCTGGTACGTTTTGCCGCTAGATTTAATTTTTCCATAGAGACTAAGACGCTAAATTTACTAAAACAAGCAAGGCTTGCAGGGGCTCTGGAAAATATGCAAAAACAGCGTGTGCGCGAAGAGCTTTTTCTTATATTTGAGGAATTAGAGCCGGAGAAAGCTATAAAATTGCTAGACAAATTATATGGCCTAAAGTTTATCCATAAAAATTTACGCCTTGCAGCGGCTGATTATCAAAGATCTGTCAAGGTGCGTGAAGTCTGCGATTGGTTTGAACGGGAGTTTTATTCGCGGCGTAAAATTGATATCTGGCTTATGTATTTCATTGTTTTTTTGTCCGGATTAGAAGTTGATGAATTAGAAGCGATTTGCAAGGATTTTGTCTTAAAACGCGGGGAGTCAATTAGATTATTATCTTTTAAGAGAAGCCAGGATATATTTAAAAAATTAAATAAAGCTTCACTAAAACCTAGCGAGGTTTATAATATACTCAATCCTTTAAGCTACGAAGTAATTTTGCTCTTTTTTGCCGAGATTAAAAATAAGCAAGCGAGAAGGCATATAATTAATTTTTTTAAACGCTATAACCTTACACGTATTAAATTAACCGGCAATGATTTGAAGAAACTTGGGGTCAGGCCTGGGCCGAGGTTCAAAGAGTTGTTAGGGCTAATGTTTAAACAGAAATTAAATTCCCGACTCTTGACCAAATACCAGGAGTTGTCCGCATTAAAAAGATTGATTAGATGATTTGAGGGGTTATAAATGCGCATAGAACGAGTTGCCGAAGAGATTAAGCGAGAGGTAAGTTCAATGCTCATGCAGGATTTACGGGATCCGCGCATTGGCTTTGTAACTATTACCCGGGTAGAAATAAGTGCGGATTTAAGGAATGCTAATATTTACTACAGCATCTTAGGAAACGAAAAACAACAACTGGAGACCGGAACAGCACTTAAAGCTGCGACAGGGTTTGTCAGGAAATTAATCGGTCAGCGCCTTAATTTACGCTTCAATCCTGAGATTAATTTTAAATTTGACAAATCAATTGCCTACAGCGTAGAAATTGAAAAATTAATTAATGAGATAAATGATGAACAGGAATAATCTTTTAAAGCTCAAGAGATTAATCAGTCGCAATAAAAAATTTCTGATTTCCAGTCATATAAATCTCGAGCCGGACGCATTGGGCAGCGAATTGGCATTTTATCAACTGCTAAAAGCAATGGGTAAGAAAGCCCTGATACTGAATAACGAATCAGTCCCGGACAGATATAAATTTATGCCGGGTTGCGAAAAAGCGGTTTTTGATTATGGCCAAGCGATAGATTTCGATGTCGCAGTTATCCTTGATTGTTCAGACTTAAACCGGATTGGCAAGGTCCGCGAGGTTATCGGCAGCCAGCATAAATTGATAAATATTGACCACCACATTAGTAATTCATATTTTGGCGATATTAATATCGTTGAAGGTAAGGCTTCTTCTGCCGCCGAAATGGTCTATGAAATTTTTAAATTCTTCAGGATTAAAATCAGCCGGGCTACGGCGTTTAATCTTTATTGCGGGATTCTGACGGATACTGGTTCATTTCGTTACGCCAATACAAGTTCTAAGACATTTTGGATTGCCGCGCAGTTAGTTGATTTGGGCTTAGACGTGAATAAGATTTATCAACAAGTGTATAAGATTGATAAGCTTTCTTATGTAAATATAATTGGCCGATATTTACAGCAGGCTAAATTAGCGCAAGAGGGAAAGATTGTTTATTTAACAATTCTTCCTGATTCGAACCTCGGAGAAGAAATGGAAAGAGATTTGGCGGATCAAGCGCTTAGTATCTTGCGTTTAATTGATCAGGCAGAAGTTTTTGTCTTATTTCGCAGGCTGGCTAATCCTGACTATGTGCGTATAAACTTGCGTTCAAATTCTGATTGTGATGTCAATAAAATTGCCAAGGTGTTTAACGGTGGCGGACACGCGCGGGCAGCAAGCGCTACGATTAAAGGTGAAATTAATTTTGTCAGAAATTCAGTACTAAAAGAAATAAGAAGATTTTTATAATAAGATGGATGGATTTATTATTATAGATAAACCCGCAGGCCTAACCAGCCACGACGTTGTAAATTTTATTAGGAACAAGTTTAAGATGCAGCAGGTAGGGCATGCCGGCTCACTTGATCCTATGGCTACAGGCGTGTTAATAATTCTTCTGGGCAAATGGACAAAACATTTTTCCGAATTCGTTAATTTTTATAAAGAATATCTAGTTACAATGAATCTTTCAGCTACTACCACAACCGGTGATGCCGAGGGAAAAATTTTGCAAGAATTCCAGTATTCCCAGGTGAATATTGAGGATGTTTACAAGACATTCAAAGATTTTACCGGAGAGCTTAAACAAGTTCCACCTATGGTTTCAGCGTTAAAGAGCAAAGGCCAACGCCTTTACGACTTAGCACGCAAGGGTATTGAATTAGAAAGAAAACCCCGAACAATCTATATAAAATCAATCGAATTAATTAAATTTTATCCGCCATCTATAGATTTTAAGGTTGTCTGTTCAAAAGGCACATATATTCGCAGCCTTTGTCAGGATATCGGTAAGACCTTAGGCTGCGGAGGTTACGAGACATTTTTAAGAAGAATGCGCGTGGGCGATTTTAACGTTGAACAGGCGATTTTATTAGACAACATTAATGAAAGTTATATACGTCGCTAAAAAATTAAACAGCGCTAAAGAAAAATGCGTTATTTGTTTAGGTATATTTGATGGCCTTCATCTCGGCCATCAGCAAGTTATCCGCCAGGCGCGCCAGGAAGCCTTGAAACATAACCTAGCTTTAAATGTACTTACCTTTGATCCCCACCCGCTAAATATCCTTAATCCTAACAAGCCGCTAAAAATGCTTACTACTGCTAAACAACGGCAAATTTTATTTAAAAATCTCGGGATTAAAAACCTGTTTGTGGTTTATTTTAATAAGTGTTTTTCGAATCTTTCTCCGCAACAGTTTGTTAAGGAAATTTTACTTAAGATTAAACCAAAAATAGTGGTAGTGGGTAATGATTTTCGCTTTGGAAAAAACGCTAAGGGTAATTTAAAACTTTTAGCCCATTTTGCTAGTGAGAATAATTTTGGGTTAAAAGTCGTTCCGACTTTAAAAATCAGAGGAGAAAAGATTAGCAGTTCTTTAATCCGCTCTCTATTGGAATCCGGTTATATAAAACAGGCTAACAAATTATTAGGCCGGCCTTACGAACTTGAGGGCAGGGTAATAAACGGAATGAAGCTTGGGACTAAGATAGGCATTCCTACAGCAAATATTAAGTACCTTCCAGGAGTGCTTTTACCTTTAGGAATTTTTAGCGGATTTTTTTCATTGGCCGACAAGAAATTTCCAGCGGTGATTTTTATCGGTTTTAAGCTCACATTAGGATTGAAATCCAAAACACCAAGTATTGAAGTCCATATTTTGAATTTCAAAAAAAATATTTATAAAAAATACGTTAGAATATTTCTAGTAAATAAGATTCGCGATGAGAGAGAATTTAAGACTCTTCGCGAACTAAAACGGGCAATAGGCCAAGATATTAAAAAGGCATCAAATCTAACCCTCCACAAATAAGTTCTTATTCAAACCACTACATTTAGTTAGTTCTCGCCCTAGACACCCCAATAAGTTGTATCTCATTGAAAAATCAACAATTTACACTTGACAATGCCCTGATAATGAATTATACTTGATTTCAAGTGGAATAAAGTGGAGGAAAGTGGTATGTTCTATGGTGAATTTGAGCACCAGCTAGATAGGAAAAATAGGCTTATCCTGCCAGCAAAAATCAGGCAAACTGCAAAAAGTAATTACATTGAGAAATTTTTTCTAACCCGCGGCTTGGATAAATGCCTTTTTATGTTTACTGAAGAGGAATGGAAAAATCAGGAAAGAAAATTTAAAGGAATGTCATTTACAAAACAGGAATCACGCCGGTTTAATCGTTTATATTTTTCCGGAGCACAGGAGATAATTCCGGATAAGCAAGGGCGTATCGTTATCGCTCAATATTTGCGGGAATTCGCCGGTATTAAAAAAGACGTTATGGTCATTGGCGTCTCAAATAGGATAGAAATCTGGGATAAGACAGGCTGGTATGAATTTTATAATAACTCAAAAGATTCTTTTGAAGAGATCTCAGAAAAATTATTGGATGAACCAGAATAAGTGCATAAGCCGGTTATGAAAAAAGAAGTCTTAGAATTCCTAAATATTAAAGAAGGTGACTGTGTTTTGGATGCAACAATCGGCACCGGTGGTCATGCTCAGCTAATTCTGGAGAGGATTGGCCCGACTGGAAAACTAATCGGGATTGATAGAGATTTAGACTCATTACTTTTTGCAAAGAGCCGGCTTTTGGATTATCAAAATAATTTAGAATTAGTCCATGACGACTTTCGTAATCTCAGTCAGATTCTTAAAGATTTGCAAATTACCCAGGTAGATGCAATGCTTTTTGATTTAGGCGTATCTAGTTTTCAGTTGGATAACCCGGAAAGAGGGTTTAGCTTTAGATACGATGCGCCATTGGATATGCGCCTAGATAAGAATAGCCATATCTCGGCATATGATTTAATAAATTATCTTTCTGAAGAGGAACTCTCATCAATATTAAAAACATTTGGAGAGGAAAGATGGCATAATCGCATTGCTCGTTACTTGGTTCAAGAAAGACAAAAACAGCCAATATCTACCACGAGCCAACTTGCCCAGGTTGTAGTTAAGGCTATCGGCTATAAAAGTCATTTTAGGAATATCCATCCGGCAACTAGAACATTTCAAGCAATACGCATTGCGGTAAACAGGGAGCTGGAAGCCCTAGAACAGGGTTTAGATACAGCCTCTGCTTTTATAAAACCTGGCGGCCGGATCTGTATCATATCCTTTCATTCACTGGAAGACAGGATAGTTAAGCAGAAATTCAAATTGCTATTTAAGGATAGGGTAGTGAACATTTTAACCCCCAAACCAATACGGCCAAGCCTATATGAGATAGAAGATAATCCGCGTTCACGAAGCGCCAAATTACGGGTAGCGGAGCGTTTAATATGAGGTTAAAAAAAGCATTTTCTATAATTTCAGCAGTAAACATTTTTGCCTTGCTTATTGTATATCAGCAGACCGAAATCACAAAATATGGATACAGAAATAAACAAAAAGAAGATTTCCTGCAGCAGTTAGCCGATAAGCGTAATTATTTAAAATATGAATTAGAATACTCAAAATCCCTCAGGAATATTAATGATCGGTTATTTGTTAAAGAAGCTAATTTTAACTTACCTCACGAAAAACAGGTCGTGTTGATACAGATGCCTTCCCAGGTTAAAGCCGCGACTTCATTGGTTAAGGCAGCTAATAAAGAACAAACATTATTTTCAAAAGTATTTTTCTGGCTCACGCCTACAGCTGAAGCTCAGGCAGAAGGCGGAGAATAAATTAAATTGTGCATAAAAAAAGAGTAGCCCGCCGTAAATTTTTTATTTTCTTTGTTTTTTCTTTCCTTCTCGCCTCATTATTTTTGAGACTTTGTTACATCCATTTTTTTCGCTCAAGTTTCTTAAAGGAAGTTGCCAATAAACAACACAGCGAATTTATTGAAATCGAACCCAAAAGAGGTGCGATTTTAGATAGGAATTTTTCGCCCCTGGCAATAAATCTCTCAGCAGATTCACTATATGCTGCGCCTAAAGAGATCAAGGATAAGATTTCTGCCGCCAGGAAGCTGTCCCAAATTTTAAATTTAGAGTATTCTGAAATCGTCAGAAATTTTTCTAAAGACAAATCATTTGTTTGGGTAGCAAGAAAACTTAGCCCGCAACAAGCCCAGACAATTAAAAAGTTAAAGATTGAAGGATTGGGCTTCAGAAAAGAAAGTAAGCGTAGTTATCCAAATGGATATTTAGCGGCAAATGTTTTGGGTTTTGCGGGATTAGATAATCAGGGTTTAGAGGGTATAGAGCTTTTTTATAACCAACAGCTGGCCGGATCAAAGGGGTGGTCAATATTTTTGCGCGATGCCCATCAAAGAAAATTAATTGAAGAAAGCGTTTTGTTGGCTAAGGATGGCTACTCTCTGGTTTTAAACATTGACGAGGTAATACAGTTTATTGCTGAAACAGAATTAGAAAGGGGAGTTGAAAAATTCCACGCTAAAGGCGCGAGCATTATAGTTATTGACCCATTTACCGGAAGGATTCTGGCTATGGCTAATCGGCCAACCTATAATCCTAACACATTTAATAAAGCGCTAGCTGAACAACGCAAGAATAGGTCTATTTGCGATTTTTTTGAGCCAGGGTCTGTGTTTAAGATAGTTACAGCTACTGCGGCTTTGGAAGAAGAAAAGGTTAAAGAGACTGATAAATTTAATTGCGAAAACGGTGAATATCGCGTAGCTAATCATATTTTACACGATCACACTCCGCATGGAATATTAACTTTTTCCGAAGTAATCAGCGAATCGAGCAATATCGGTACGACGAAAGTCGCTCAAATTCTCGGACCGCAATTAATTTATAAATATATTAAGCTTTTTGGTTTCGGTGATTATTTAGGTATAGATTTAAGAGGAGAAGTCAAGGGGGTCACCAAGCCTGTGTCACAATGGTCAAAGACATCTATTGGCGCAGTACCCATCGGCCAAGAGGTTTGCGTCACAACTCTCCAGTTAGCTTCGGCTATCTCCTGTGTGGCTAATGGCGGTATGCTTATGCGTCCATTTATAGTTGACTCAATAATTGATGAGAATAAAACTGAAATAAGAAAAAATTATCCGTTAGTTCTAAGGCAGGTTATGAGCCAAGAAACAGCTGGCAGGCTAAAAGACATATTGGTTAAGGTTGTCGAAGACGGCACAGGCAAGGCAGCTAAAATTGACTCAATTAAAGTTGCCGGCAAGACTGGAACAGCTCAGAAGGTAGAGCCAAATGGGACATATTCGCATACAAAATTTATTGCTTCATTTATTGGCTTTGCTCCAGCAGATAATCCCGAGATTGCCATAGCCATATCGTTTGATGAGCCTCATCCGTATTACGGAGGGGTAGTTGCAGGTCCGGTGTTTAAAGAAGTAGCCAGCCAAACGCTGAGATATTTACGTAAAAGAAACCTAGATGATGAGGTTATGTATGAGGCTAAAAGAATTACTCCCTAAAGATAAAAAGTTAAAAATTTATAATTTTAAGAATCTAGATGTAAAGAGTATTAACACTGATTCTCGTAACATAAAAGAAGGAGAAATGTTTTTTGCACTCAAGGGCTATCACGTTAATGGCCATAAATTTATTAATCAAGCTGTGAATAACGGTGCAAGTTGCCTGGTTGTTGACAGCAATCTTGCTTTTCATTTAAGCCAAGAGTTTTCCAAAATAGTAATTATTGGCGCAAGTGATACCCGCCAGGCGCTAATAAAATTGGCCGCAGTTTTTTATAGGAAAAAAATTGGTAACTTAAAATTAATTGCGGTTACTGGCACAAACGGCAAAACAACAACTACTTATTTGATAGAGAGTATCTTGAAGACTGCGGGTTTTAAAACCGGCCTTATCGGAACTATAGACTATCATTTGCCTAACCATGTTGATGCCTCGGTTAATACTACTCCGGGAATAAGTGAATTATATAGGTATTTTTCACTTATGAATCAGGAGCAGGTTAAGTATTGTATTATGGAGGTTTCTAGCCATGCCTTAGATCAAGATAGGGTAGGAGGCTTGAGTTTCTTAAGAGCAGTGTTTACCAATCTCTCGCGCGACCATCTTGATTATCATAAAAATTTCAAGAATTATTTTTACGCTAAACGTAAGTTATTTACACTTATTTTGCCTAAATACGGACAGGCAATAATTAATACTGATGATCCTTTTGGCAAGATTCTTATAAAAAGTATCAAAGTACCTGTAGTCAGCTATGGATTAACTGATAAGCCGATCTTAACTGCCCAAGACATAAAGTTATCTCCGCAGGGCAGTAAGTTTTTGATGAAATTCAAAAATATTAACCTAACGGTAAAAACTAAATTATTTGGCATTTATAATGTTAGAAATATCCTGGCAGCAGCCGGGACCTGTTTGAGTTTAGGGATAAAGCCTGCGCACGTGATTAAAGGCATAATGCGCCTAGATAATGTTCCGGGCAGGTTACAGTTAGTTGCAAGCAAAGGTAAAGCAAGGATATTTATCGATTATGCCCATACGCCGATAGCATTAAAAACAGTCCTGGAGTCTTTTAACCTTTTAAAGAAGCAAGAAAATAAGAAAAGAATAATTGTCGTATTTGGCTGCGGCGGCGAGCGCGATAAAATTAAGAGGCCGCAGATGGGCAGGATTGCTTCAAAACTTGCCGATATTGTGATACTTAGTTCAGATAACCCACGCAGCGAAAACCCCAGGGATATTATTGAGGATATAGAGAAAGGAATTCATAAGAAAAACTTTATCTCTATCGTAGATAGATATAAAGCAATAAAGAAAGCTGTAATGCTCGCCGAGGATGATGATTTGGTTTTGGTTGCAGGTAAAGGCCATGAGAATCTACAGATTTTTAAAGACAGGGCTGAAAAGTTTAATGATTCCCTGGCTATAAAACAGGCTTTAGCCCAGATAAGTTAACACTATGTTTACAATAAAAGAGATACTCAAAGCCACAGAAGGCAAATTATTAAGAGGCTCATCTGATTTACGGATTAAAGCAGTAAGCACTGATTCCCGTAAGATTAGTAAGGGAGAATTATTTATTGCCTTAAAAGGGAGTAATTTTGATGGACATAATTTCATACCTCAGGCAGTTAAACTTGGCGCAAAAGCTGTTTTAATTGAACAGGGAAATTTAGCAAATAATCCGCAATTGTTAGATAGATTAGGTAAAACACTTTGTTGTATAATTGTAAAAGATAATTTGAAGGCTTTGGGCGATATCGCGTCAGATCATCGCGCTAAATTTTCATTTCCAGTTATTGCTGTTACTGGAAGTAGTGGTAAAACTACTGTCAAAGAAATGATTGCCCAAGTTTTAAGCAGCCGTTATCGGGTTCTTAAAGCTATTGGCACAGAGAACAATCTTGTCGGCGTGCCGCAAAATCTATTGAAATTAAATAATAACTTCCAGATTGCCTGTTTAGAGCTTGGAACAAATTCTTTTGGAGAAATAGCTAGGCTTACAAGTATCGTTAAGCCTAATGTCGGGATTATCACGAATATTGGCCAGGCGCATTTAGAAGGTTTAATTAATAGGCAGGGGGTGTTTAAGGAAAAAAAAGCACTGCTGGCGGGATTAATTGCTCCGGCGATAGGATTAGTAAATGATGATGATGAGTATTTACGTTCTTTAGACGATAAACATAAATACATATTCGGTTTTGCTAAAGAAAAGCCTTGTGATTTTTTTGCTCAGGAAATAGTTTTCGATAAGCAGTGCTTAAGATTCAAACTATCTGGCAGTAAGCAAGTGTTTTCCATCAAGAGTCTTGGAATACATAATGTTTATAATGCCTTAGCAGCCATAGCAGTAGGCGTTATATTTGGTATTGACCAAAAATCAATAGCTAAAAAATTAAATGCATTTAAGTTCCCTAAATCTAGATTTAACTTAATTAATCAAGGGCAAATTTCGATTATTGACGATACATATAATTCAAATCCGCTTTCCTTAACCAATGCTATAGAGTCAGTGGCTGCAATGAAAAAAAACAGGAAAAAAATATTAGTTCTCGCGGATATGCTGGAATTGGGCAAAGAATCCCTCAGCCTGCATCGGCAGGCAGGCGAGCTTATCAGCACTAAAGATTTTGACTTTTTGCTAACTTTTGGGAAGTTGTCAAGGTTGATTATCGATAGTGCGCTAAAATGTGGCTTTGATAAGCGCAATGTTTATATAAGTCAGGATATTCTAAAGCTTAAAAGAAAGCTTTTCTCTTTATTAGAAAAAGGTGATATTATTTTAGTTAAGGGTTCCAGGCGGATGCGCCTAGAAAGAATAGTAAATTTTTTAACCAAGAAAATTAAGCTTGGGAAGGACTGATTATGTTATATTCAATTCTTTATTCTCTTCAGGATATTTTTTCACCATTTAATGTATTTAAATATATCACTTTTCGTGCAACCCTGGCGATAATTACTTCATTCTGTTTAAGCGTAATTATCGGCCCGTATTTGATTAGGGAATTAAAGGCCTTGAATGTTGGGGAGAATATAAAAAAGAAATATTGCGAGACGTTGTATGATATCCAACAGCATAAACAAGGTACTCCGACTATGGGCGGAATTCTAATAGTATTTTGCATAATATTCTCAACTTTTTTATGGGCAGATTTAAGTAATAAATTTATTCGTTTAATACTCTTTACTACGTGTTGGTTGGGTGTTTTAGGTTTTCTTGATGATTATTTAAAAATTAAGAATAAGAGTTCCACTGGCCTTAGCGCCAGTGTTATTTTATTTGGACAAGTAACCCTAGCTTTATTGATTGGGGTAATTTTATTTTTAGATCCGGAATTTAATATAAATATTTATTTCCCGTTTGTTAAACGCGCGATTTTTGATGTGGGAATACTATTTATTCCTTTTGTTATTCTGGTGATGGTTGGAAGTTCTAATGCTGTAAATTTGACTGACGGTCTAGATGGCCTGGCTAGCGGGTGCATGATTATGGTAAGTCTTGCATATAGCATTATGAGTTATATCGTTGGGCATAAGTTTTTTTCTAGCTACCTGCTTATTCCCTATATTAATGGCGCAGGAGAGCTTACTATATTCTGCGCCAGTATCTTTGGTGCGACATTAGGCTTTCTATGGTTTAATTGTTATCCGGCAAATGTGTTTATGGGTAATGTTGGCTCTATTACCCTTGGCGGAACAATTGGCTTGGTTAGCGTTTTAATAAAACAAGAGTTTCTTTTGTTGGTAGTTGGCGCCGTATTCGTTGCCGAGGTTCTTTCTGTAATACTCCAGGTTCTTTCTTTTCGCCTTAGAGGTAAAAGAATATTTAAGATGGCGCCTTTGCACCATCATTTCCAACTATTGGGTTGGTCGGAGTCAAAGATTATCGTTCGCTTCTGGATTATAGCTGCAATTTTTGCCCTCTTAGCTCTAGCTTCATTAAAACTGAGATGAGATATAAGTTTAGGCAAGCCAAAGTTACAGTTGTGGGAATGGCGAGGAGTGGTTTAGCTGCTGGTCGGCTCCTAAAGCATATTGGTGCCGAAGTTACAGTGATTGATTCTAATGATTCTGATATTTTGCGCAAGAATCAAAAATTGCTTTTATCCGAGGGTATTTTGGCGCAAATTGGCCAAGACGAACAGGAATTCGTAGAAAAAAGTGATATTATTGTTATTAGCCCCGGGGTCAGCGAAGATACACCATTTATAAGAAATGCAAAACAAAATTATATCCCGGTTATAAGCGAAATGGAGTTAGCCTATCAGAATTGTCCGGCAACTGTGATTGCGGTTACCGGAACGAATGGCAAGACAACAGTTACAACGTTAATTGGTGAAGTTCTAAAGGCTAACGCTAAAAAGGCATTCGTTGGCGGTAATATCGGAGTTCCGTTTAGTAATTTTGCCTTAACTGCCACTAAGGATGATTATGCGGTCTTAGAAGTTAGTTCTTTCCAGCTAGAAAAGATTGATGAATTCCGGCCATTCATTTCTGTTATCTTAAATTTTACACCTGACCATTTAGACCGCTATAAATCAATTGATGATTATTTAACAGCTAAAAAAAGGATTTATCTTAACCAAGGCCGCAATGACTGGGTAGTGCTAAATTTTATTGATAGTACACTAAAAGGTTTAAAAGATGAAATAAAGGCTAATGTTATATTTTTTAACCAGCCAAATGATCTTAGCGAGAAAGATTTGAATCCGAATCAGCGTTGTGTTTTTAAAGTAGCCTCAATACTTAAACTAGATAAAGAAAAGTGCCTTGAGGTATTTAGGCAATTTAAAGGCATTGCTCATCGCATGGAATTTGTGCGTTCTTTATCCGGAGTAGATTTTATTAATGACTCAAAGGCAACAAATACAGATTCTACTATATGGGCTTTAGAGCGGATAACCAAGCCGATAATTTTAATAGCCGGAGGCAAGGATAAGGGGTTTGATTTTTCCCTTATCCGGGATCGAGTGAAAGAAAAGGTCAAATGCATGTATGTTATTGGCCAGACTAAAGAAAAACTGTTTAATATTTTCAATAAGGATACCTTGGTATACAAAGCTGATTCTTTAGAGCAAGCAATACAATCGGCATTTGAAAAATCTAATGCCGGAGATTGCGTAATACTATCTCCGATGTGTTCAAGTTTTGATATGTTTAGAGACTATGAACAGAGAGGGGATATATTTAGAGATTTTGTTAACCAGTTGAGCGAAAAGCAAACATAAGTTAAAAAATGAAGCAGACTAGAAATGGCTTAGCAATAATAACTCTCTTACTTTTGAGCTTTGGATTAGTGATGGTCTATAGTTCCAGTGCGATATTTGCCTGGCAGAAAAGCCAAGATAGCGCATTCTTCTTAAAGCGCCATCTTTTTTTTATGTTTCTCGGTTTTTTATTTACCTTTTTGGTTATGAGTTTTGATTATCGCAAAGTTCGCAACTTCATTAAGCCAATGGTGCTTATTGCTTTATTTCTACTTATTTTAGTTCTTATTCCGGGATTAGGAAAACAGGTTGGGGGTGCCCGGCGCTGGTTTAGTTTGCTTGGTGTTGGTTTTCAGCCTTCAACCTTAGCTGGTTTTGTCTTAATTTTTTATTTAGCAGATTTCCTTAGCCGTAAAGGAAATCTTATTGATAGTTTTTGGAAAGGCATTGTCCCGGGTTTATCAATTCTCGGCTTGATGGTTATACTGTTATTGCTGCAGCCGGATTTGGGTACGGCGGTTTCCTTTGTTTTAGTCGGCCTGACAATGTTTTTTGTTGCTGGCGTGAGATTAAGTCAGTTGTTTGCGTTATTAATTTTTAGCATTCCGTTATTATATATTCTAGTGTTTAGCGTAGAATATCGCCGTAGGCGAATACTTGCTTTTTTAAATCCCTGGCTAGATCCGCGGGGAAGTGGGTTTCAAATAATTCAAGCGCAGATTGCCTTGGGCTCAGGCGGTTTATTTGGTTTAGGTCTTGGTCAAAGCAAGCAGAAACTTTTTTATCTCCCGGCAGCGCATACTGATTTTATCTTTTCAATAATTTCAGAAGAATTAGGGATAATCGGGGCCAGCGCAGTTTTGATATTGTTTTGTTTATTTTTTTGGCATTGCGTTATTATAATCAAGGAAACAAAAAATTATTTCGGAAAATTATTAGGCTTAGGATTAATGACAAAGATCATGCTAGAAGCAATTATTAATATTGGCGTAAACCTCGGGCTTTTTCCGACAAAAGGTTTGCCATTGCCATTTGTAAGTTATGGCGGTTCATCCTTGGTTTTTGATATGGCCAGCGTAGGCCTTTTATTAAATATTGCCAAACACGAAGAAGTTCAGAAAGGGAGTTAATGAAAATATTATTTGCTTGCAGTGCTTCAGGTGGCCATCTAATTCCGGCTTTAAACACCGCTGGAGAATTAATTCAAAAAGACACTTCTGCCCAGGTATTTATTTTAACTGAAAAAAATAAAATTAGCCTTGAGATACTTAAAAATACTAAATTTAATATAGTCTTTTTGGATTGCCGCTTGCCTTTCAATATTGGCTTATCGGTCTTAAACTCAATTGTAAAATTATTAATTACTTCTTTAAAAACTTTTAATACTATAAAGAATCTGAAGCCAGATATTATTGTCGGATTTGGTGGCTACGTTAGCCTGATGCCTGTCTTAATTGCGCGCATGTTTCATATTCGTAATATCATTCATGAGCAGAATGTGATTTTAGGTAAGGCCAATCGCTTTTTAGCTAATTTTAGCGATACTCTAGCTGTGAGCTTTTCCCAGACAAAAGATTCCTGTAAAAACTCTCGAATTAAAGAAAGGATGGTTTGTACCGGCTTGCCTTTGCGCAGTGATCTTAAGCGTTTTGATAAGGCCCAGGCTGCGGATTTTTTTAAGCTTTCTCCTAAAGAATTTACTGTTCTTGTACTAGGCGGATCGACGGGTTCCCGGGCAATTAATCGGCTTTTTCTAAACTGTGTTGACAGCGTGTTTAAACCTAATGATGCCCAGATTATTCATATCTCTGGTTTTGGTGATGAATTAGAAGTCAAATCTTTTTATAACAAGCGCCAAAACCAAAAGGCGAGAGTTTTTCCTTTTCTAAAAGAAATGCCCGTTGCTTTTAGCTTGGCTGATGTTTGTGTTTGCCGTAGTGGCGCTTCTACAATATATGAATTAACATTTTTTAAGCTTCCTGCGATTATAATCCCATATCCTTTTGCCGGCGGCCATCAATACGAAAACGCTTTGGTTTTAAACCGCGTTAATAGTGCAATACTTTTAGAAGAAAAAGCCGCTGAATTTGGACTTAAGCAGGAATTATCTGATTTGCTCCATAATCAGAATAAACTTTTAGAAATGAGGAATAATTTCCCATCAGATTTAAAATTTAGCGGCCATGAGACTCTCGCTAAACTGATTAGGGGAGGGTTATGAAGCGAATAAGAATTTTAATTTTAATCAGTTGCCTGTTTTTATTTTGTGTTTCTAACGCAAATGCGCAAGAGGGTTGGCTTACCGAGAGGAGCCGGCACTTTATAATTTATTACCAGGAGGGTGTAGATAGCTCGTTTCTTAATAAAACTGTTGACTATGCTGAAAAATTCTATGAAGAGATTACAGATACCCTGGGATTCAGGCGTTATGATTACTGGCTTTGGGAAAATAGGGCTAAAATTTATATTTATAAGGACAAAGATTCTTATGTTAAGGCGACTAACATGCCTAGCTGGTCTGGGGGCAGAGCAATTTACTCTACCAAGACAATTGAATCGTTTCCCTGGGCACAGGGTTTTTTCACCCATCTACTTGCTCATGAGCTTGGCCATATAATTTTCAGAGAATTTATCGGACAAGATGTGAATATTCCGCTCTGGTTTGATGAAGGAGTTGCTTCTTATCAGGAGGAAGTGAATTTCAGATCAACGCGCGGAAAGGCGTTGATTGATGCATTGAAGAATTCTTCGCTAATTTCTCTAGACAAGCTGACTAATATGGATATACGCACTATTCCTGATCAGGCTACTGCAAATTTATTTTATGCTGAATCAGAAAGCCTGATTCGCTATCTGATTGAAAAATATGGCCAATATAATTTTGTAAGGTTCTGTAGGCTTATTCGCGACGAAAAGGATTTTGATCGGGCATTTAAAGAAGCCTATCCGCGCTATAATGAATTAAAATATCTAGAGGAAGATTGGCGCTATTTTTTAAGAACCGAATTTAGGATAGACTAATTATGAAACATATACATTTAGTTGGAATTGGCGGGATTGGAATGAGTGCCATTGCCAGCCTTTTATTAAAAAAAGGCATCAATATTAGCGGTTCCGATGTTAAAGAAAGTCAGCTGATTGCTTCCTTAAAAAAGCTTGGGGCTAAAATTTATATCGGTCATAACAAAGATAACCTAGCACTTGAGATTGATACGCTTGTTTATTCTTCGGCAATAAAACAAGATAACCCAGAGCTCATCGAGGCTAAGCGTAGAGGCCTAAATGTATTTAAACGCGCTGAAATACTTTCATATCTAATGCAAGGCAAAAAGACAATAACTGTAACTGGAGCTCATGGCAAAACAACCACAACTTCATTAATCGCGCTTATGCTTTATGAAGCAAACCTTCATCCTACTGTGGCTATCGGAGGTTTGATAAGAAATTTTTCAGTTAATGCCTGGATGGGCGATGGCGACTACTTTGTTGCTGAAGCTGATGAGAGTGACGGTTCTTTTTTGAACTACACTCCGGATTATTCAATAATTACTAATATCGACAAGGAACACCTGGATTATTACGGAAATTTTAAATCACTATTAAATGCCTTTGCTAAATTTATTTCTCTGTTAAAAAAAGGCGGTTTGTTAATTGTTAGTTTTCGCGATAAAAATTTGCTTAATTTAGCCAAAAGGTCAGGAAAGAAATTCAAGACATTTGGCCTGACAGATAAAGCAGATATCTGGGCAAGTAATATAAATATGAGACAATTTGGCTGTGAATTTGATTGTTTTTTAGCTAAAGCCAAAATGGGGCGAATTTCTTCACCGCTTATCGGCGAGCATAATATAACCAATTGTTTGGCGGTAATTTTATTGGGCCTGGAGTTAGGTATTGATTTTGAAATAATTAAAAAGGCAATTTCCTCATTTCAAGGTACAAAACGCAGGCAGGAATTAAAATTCAAAAATCCTGAGCTTATTGTTATTGATGATTATGCACATCATCCTACTGAAATTCAGGCCACATTAAAAGCAATAAAGCAGAGTATGCTCGCAGATAATTCCTATAGAAAAATTATCACTGTTTTTCAGCCGCACAGATATTCCCGCACCAAACTTCTTTTGCCGGAATTGAGCCGGTCTTTTGGATTAAGCGACCATTTAATTATTACCGATATTTATGCTGCAAGCGAGCTGCCCTTGCCAGGAATTGATGCAGAGGTGCTATATCGTCAGATCAAAAAAAATAAGCCGAATAACGTTTACTATCTTGAGAAAAATGATATTATTCCTCATTTGTTAAAGAATTTAAGCTCAGGGGATGTCGTGGTTTTTCTCGGAGCCGGAGACATTACTAAAATAGCTGATGAATTTGCCCAAAGCGTTAAAAAGATTTAAAGGCGAAATAAAATTTAATGAGCCGTTAAGCCGTCAGACAACGTTTAAGATTGGTGGCAAGGTAAGGATATGGGCTAAACCAAACGATCTAAGTTCGCTAAGATTGTTGTTAAAATTTGCGGGCGAAAGTGGGCTTCCTATTTTAATCATCGGCAATGGCAGCAATATCTTAGCATCCGATGATTCTATTGAAGCCTTGGCAATTAATTTGTCTGCTAAAAATTTTTCAAAGATTTCGATAGATTCTAAGGAAATCGTTGCTGGCGCGGGGATAAATTTAGGCCAGTTGATTAAACGCTGTGCTAGAGCTAAAAAGGGAGGATTAGAATTTTTAGCGGGCATTCCAGCAACCCTGGGCGGAGCGATTTGGATGAACGCCGCAGCTATATCCGAAGATAAAATTTATTCAACGGCTGATATCCTGGATGAAGTCCGGATATTGACTCCGAATGGCCGAATAAGCAATATAAAAAGGAGCAAAATAAAATTCGGATATAAAACTTCCAACCTTCCTAATTGTATTATCCTTTCTGCAGGATTAAATTTAAAAAATAAGTCCCGAAATAATATTAATAAAATAATCTCGAAGAATATTAAAAGAAGAGCTAATAGTCAGGAGTTAAAGATACCATCTGCAGGTTGTATCTTTAAAAATCCTTCTAATAATGTTTCATCTGGAATAAGCGCAGGCTATCTTATTGACAGAGCTGGCTTGAAAGGCAGAAGTATTGGAAGAGCGCAGATTTCTAAAAAGCACGCGAATTTTATAGTAAATCTTGGCCGGGCAAAGGCAGGGGACGTTATAAGGCTAATTAAATTAATAAGGAAAAAGGTGTTGCAAAAATTCGCAATTGAACTTGAGCCGGAAATAAAAATTATTTCTAACAGCCGGAAATTTCTGCCTAGCGGGAAAGTGAGATTTTTATGATAAACGAAGAATTAAAATCAACAAGAATTGCTGTGTTTTTAGGGGGAGTATCGAGCGAGAGAGAGATTTCTTTAAAGTCAGGAGAGGCAGTGTACAATGCCCTGAAGGGCTTAGGCCTTGATGTGGTTAAGGTGGATATTAAAACTACTGCTAAATTTGAGATAAACCGCCTTCTTGATCTTGAAAGAGTTGACCTAGTGTTTATTGCTTTGCATGGCGAGTTTGGAGAAGATGGTAAACTGCAGAAGATTCTTGAAGAATTAAATATGCCTTACACCGGCTCTGATTCAGTGGTGAGCAAATTAGCAATGGATAAAACTGCGGCTAAAAAGATGTTTGCAAATGCGGGGTTGGATGTTCCGGAATCTCTATTGATTAGTGATTATAACCAGAACAGCCAAAAAGAGATTGAAACTAAAATTGGTTTTCCATTGATGGTTAAGCCATCTTGTTGTGGTTCAAGTATTGGGCTATCCCTGGTTAGGGAAAATAGTGATCTGGATGAAGCGGTTAATCTTGCCAAAAAATTTGACAATTCAGTAATAATCGAAAAGTTTATTAAAGGACGGGAACTGACTGTTGGAATTTTAGATAACGTTGGCCTGCCGCCGATTGAAATAGTTACTGACGAACCATTTTTTAATTATGAAGCTAAATACAAAAGCCAGGGTACCCGCTATATTGTGCCAGCAGAGCTTGACCCCCAATTTTTGAAAAAACTGAAAGATTGCGGCGTTCGCGCCCATACTAGCTTAGGGTGTAACAGCTTTTCAAGAGTAGATATGATTCTTAGCGATAATAATATTTTTATACTTGAGGTAAATACAATTCCCGGCTTAACCGAAAGAAGTTTGTTGCCCAAGGCAGCGAGATGCGTTGGTATTGATTTTCCTGAGCTTTGTATTAGGATTATAAAATCAGCAAGATTGATTAGGCAGAAGGCCAGGTAACATTAAACAATGTTGATTAAATGAGCCAAAAAATAAGAGCAGGTAACAAAAATAATAAGAAGAGCAAAATAGGCCTGAAATTCATCGGCCTGCTCTTTATCTTAGGTTTATTGATTTCTATTATTAATTTTTCAGCTAGTAAGCTAATCAATAGTAATTTTTTTCAGATAAACAGGGTGAAAATCAAAGGTGATGTTGGCTGGTTAGAGCAAAGCGTGAGATTCCTCATTGCTAAAAATCTTTTTTACATTGATTTAAAAAAAGCAGAAGCCATTCTTTGGCGAGAGCATCCTGAGCTTGAAACTATAACTCTTTCCAAACTCTGGCCAGATACAATATATATAACGTTTAGCCTTAAGAAACCAATCGCGGCTTTAGAATCCAGCCCTAATTTTTTAATTGATAAAAACGGCTTTCTTCTGGCTAAACAGAAATATGAGCCCAAGTTGCAAAATTTGCCAATTTTATCCGGGATTAATCCTAATCAGTTTGACAGGAATGCTCAAAATTTTCGCTTAAATCCGGATAAGAAGTTAGTATCGGCAATTGAGCTTATTACGCTATTCTCTAGGTCCCGGGCTTTAAGTGCTTATCAGCTTGAAAAGGTAGATGTTGCTAAATTATCTGAAAGTACTTTTTTTATTCGTAAAAATGACCCCCAAGCAGCTGTTCAATTAAAGGTTAATATCGGTGAAGGCAACTTTAAAGAAAAAATTAAAATTTTTGAAATTTTCTTAAAAAAGGCTAATCTGGATTGGAATACTGTTAATTATATCGACCTACGCTTTAAGGAGCCTCTAGTCGGTTTAAAAAATGGCTGAAAAACATATATTTGTTGTTGATATCGGAGCAAGCAGGATAAGTGCTGCCTTAGCAATCTGTAGCAAGGCTGACAAGATTTTTGATTTGTTATCCGAATCAGTAAAAAGAAGCACGCGTAGCCGCCAAGACAAATATGGTACAGAGTTAAGTGATTGTATTCTTTCTCTAAAGACTTCCTTGGAAAAGAAAAGCAACTGTCACTTAAGGGATGTGTCAGTTAATATTGATCCAGTATTTGTTAATTGCCAGATTAGCCGGGCAGCGATGGCCCTGGTGGATAAAGAAAGGCGGCGCGTCACATCCTCAGATGTTAAAAAAATTAAACAGCAAGCTTCTAATCTTAGTTTAAAGATTGACGAAGAATCACTCCATGAATTTCCAATACAATTTATTCTGGATTCAGAAGTGGCTACATTAAGTCCAGTAGATAAGTTAGCCAGAAAGTTAGAGATAGATTTGTTGCAGATTAGCGCTAAAAGCGCTGGAATCGAAGCGTTGACTAAAATAATTGAGCAAACAGGATTAAAGCTAAAGTCAATTAAATTCTCCGGGTTGGCTTGCGCAGCCGCAATCCTTGACCCCTTGGAAATGAAACAAGACGTAATCGTAATTGATGTAGGCGCGGCTAGCACAAAATTTGTTAATTTGCTACGCATGGTTCCGCAGAGAATCAAGATTATTAATTTTGGCGCAGACAATATCACCGAAAGCCTGGCAAACACATTAAAAATACCTTTTGATTTGGCACAAGAGCTAAAAAAGACATATGGCAGCGCCACATCTGAAAATTTAGAATCAGGCAAAGAGATTATGATAAAAACGAGCAACTCTTATAAGCCGATTAAGCACGGCGAACTTTGTAAGGCAATATTGCCATCGGTTGAAAAATTAATATACTTCATAAAAGAATACCTGAATACTTGCTTAAAGCCGAATTCAGAAATTTTTGTTTGCGGAGGAATGAGTTTGTTAGATGGATTTCTGGAAATACTAGAAAGCAAAATCAATCATCCGGTTAAACTCGGGCTGCCGATTGTTGAATACTTGCCTCTGCATAAACGTAACAGTTTTTTCAAAAGCCCTGCGCAGGCTACTTTGCTCGGGTTAGTTCGGCTTGGTTTAGGAGATTACCTTTTTAGCTCGCCTTATGATACTCGCGAACACGTCCACGCCTTAAGTAAAACTTTCCACAAAGCAAGAAAGATTTACTACGAATATTTTTAATGACCCTGCCAATTTTCTCGCTTTCTGTTGTTTCTTCTTTAATGCCCTTTGGAAAATTGGTCCTGTCAAGGTTTGTATTCGCAGGAACGCTCGCTT
>JAGVEL010000035.1 GCA_020058285.1 Candidatus Omnitrophota bacterium | reverse complement strand
GGTGTCTGAGCACACAGTGCGAGGACGAGCGAGGAAGCCGAAAGAGTGAGCTTTTACCCGCTGGGGAAAAGCGAACGTTCCTGCGAGAAATTTGACAAGTCAGGACCCGCAAGCTCACAGCAAAATTGATCAACCATTGAAGGCGAGAGAGGAAAGGGGATTGAGTTCTAGGGATTCCTGCCTGCCCACGGCTTCGCCGTGAGGCGAACAAGTAGGTAGGAGTGGTGGCCCTATAATTAATTAAAAACTATCAGGAGTAAAATGAACGAAATAACATTTGATTTTAATAATCTGCTTAACTTCAATATCGGGCCTAAACACGGAGTAAGTCTTATTGATATAGGCCGCCTTGAGCCGAAGATTAGAAAATGCCACGAGCATTTGCAGTCAGTAGTTAAAAATCCTAAAAGCCGGTTTAACCTGGATTTGGTTTGGACGCAATTACCCTATCAGGATGAAAAAGTTATTAACCGGGTAGAAGAACTTGCCGCAGAGATCTGCGCAAATTTTGAAAATGTAATTTCTTTGGGCATTGGCGGCTCTTACTTAGGCCTGAAAGCTGCTCAGGATGCGCTGTGTGCGCCTTATTACAATGAATTTTCAACAGTTCGCAATAACCGGCCGAAAATTTATTTTGAAGGCAATAATCTCGACCCAGTACCCTTAAAGGTGCTGTTGGCAAATCTTGATCCAAAGAAAACTTTTGTAATAGTGATTTCCAAATCCGGAGAAACAACCGAAACAAAGGCAGCGTTTGAGGCTATCCAGGCTTGGCTACAAAATTCATTAGGCGCTAGTTTCGGCCGTCAGATTCTGGCGATTACTGATCCTGAATCGGGATCGCTGCGTAAAGTTGTGAACTTAGAGCAGAAAAAAGACAATTTAAGTTTCCGCAGCCTGCCCTTGCTTAAAGGTATCGGCGGAAGATACTCTGAATTTAATATGGGTTTATTGCATCTGGCAATAATTGGCGCGGATATCAGGAATATTTTGGAAGGCGCAAAAGCTATGGCTTTACGTTGCAACAGGGGAGATTTGTATAGAAATCCCGCATATCTTTATGCCGCGTTGCATTTTATTCTTTATAAGAAGAAGTCAAAACCAATATCTATTCTAATGCCGTTTAGTGAAAATTTGAAATCAACTGCTGATTGGTATGCGCAGTTATTAGCGGAAAGCTTAGGAAAAAAATATGAGAGAAAAATAATTAAGAATAAGGATGGTTCTGAACAGTGGCTTGAGGATTTAAAACGACAAGTAAATGTTGGGCCAACTCCGGTAATCTGCCGAGGTACGACTGATTTACATTCTATCCAACAGAATAATGTTGAGGGGGAAAATAATAAAATTATAACTTTTGTCCGTATAGAAGAATTTGGCCAGGATATTTCTATACCGGGATCTGACAGTTTCCTATCCGGCCGGCGTTTAGGTGAATTGTTAGATCTTGCTCAAGAGGCAACGCAATGGTCTTTGACGCGAGCCCAGAGGCCAAATTGCACTATCAGTTTACCGTGCTTAGATGCGTTTAATTGGGCAGGATTATTGTTTTTCTTTCAGATGGCAACTGCCTTTGAAGGCGAGTTGTTAAACGTGAATGCATTTAATCAGCCCGGAGTTGAGAGTTACAAGAATTATCTATATTACAAGTTGAATAAACCAGGGATTTCTGCTGATATCCAAAAGCAGATCAAAGCCGGGGCATTAATTAAACGGAAGAAATTTATAATATGAAGAGCGCAAGAAAAACCAAAAATAAATTTGCCAAAGCAATACCAATAACTCTGGCTGAGGCTGTCAAATACTGCAAAGAGTCAATAGTCAGCAGAACTTTAGTCAATAATAAAAGTGGCACAATTACTTTTTTTGCGTTTGATAAAAATCAAGGTTTAAGCGAGCATTCGGCGCCATTTGATGCAGTTGTGCAAATAATCGATGGCGCTGCACAGATAAAAATTGGTAAAAAGAGCTTAAAAGTTTGTAAAGGCCAGTTTGTTGTAATGCCGCAGAATATCCCTCACGCTTTAAAGGCAACAAGTAGATTTAAGATGGTTTTAACTATGATTCGCTAGTTAAAATTTTCAAGCTATGCGCATATTGGTTCAGCGGGTAAAAAATGCCCAGGTGATTGTAGATAGCCACGAAATTGCCTCAATTTCCAAGGGCCTTTTACTTTTTGTTGGCGTCGGCCGCGAAGATGATAAACAAGATGCACAATATCTGGCTGGAAAGATTGTAAACCTGCGGATTTTTGAAGATGATTCAGGCAAAATGAATTTAGCTATCCGGCAGGTTAACGGTGAAATATTAAGTGTCCCGCAATTTACTCTTTATGCTGATACCCTAGCAGGCAATCGGCCGGGCTTTGAACAATCTGCTGAACCGATTAAAGCCAGGGAGCTTTGGGAAGAATTTAATTCTTTATTACTTGAGAATTCAGTAGTTATAAAAAAAGGTGCTTTTGGAAAAAATATGCAGGTTGGCCTGGTTAATGACGGCCCGGTTACTATCTGGCTTGATTCCAAGCAAAAATCTTTGGATTGACGTTTTCACACTACGAGGTGGACAATGAGCGGAGTTTTCGGAGTAGTTGGTAAAGAAGATTGTGCGCAAACCCTTCTTTATGGTACAGATTATCATTCGCATCTGGGTACAGAATACGGCGGCTTGGCAATATTTGCCGATGGATTATTTAATCGCCAGATTCACAACATCAGCCAGAGCCAGTTTAAATCAAAATTTTTTGATGATTATAAAAAGATGAAAGGCAATAAAGGTATCGGAGTTATCAGTGCTTTTGATGAGCAGCCAGTATACCTGCATTCAAAACTAGGGCCGTTCTGTATTGTAAGTACGGGACTGGTTGAAAATAGTAGCCAATTGACAGAGAGTCTTTTGAATCAAGGCGTGTCATTCAGCGAAGTAAGCAGGGGCAAGATTAATACAACAGAATTAATTGCTAAATTAATCAGTCAGGGTTCGGATCTAATAGATGGTATTGAAAGGATGTTTGCGCAGATCGAAGGGTCTTGTTCCTTATTAATCTTAAATAAAGATGGTATTTATGCTGCGCGTGATAGGTTTGGCTATACTCCGCTTGTTATTGGCCAGCGCGATGATGCAATCGCGGTGAGTTCAGAATCAGCTGCGTTTTTAAATTTAGAGTTTAAGATTATAAAAAATCTTGAGCCTGGAGAAATTGTTCTGATAAGCGATGAAGGTATGTCTCAGAAAAAATCCGGCATAAAAAATCTAAGCCAGATATGCACATTTTTATGGATCTACACCGGATTTCCGGCTTCAAGTTATGAAGGCATAAATGTTGAGATAGTTCGAGAGCGCTGCGGCCGTTCTCTTGCCCGCCGGGATAAAGATATTGAAGTGGATGTTGTTTCTGGCGTGCCAGATTCAGGCACTGCCCATGCCTTAGGTTATGCTATGGAGTCAAAAAAACCTTACAGAAGGCCGTTAGTTAAATATACTCCTGGCTATGGTCGTAGCTATACGCCGCCATCACAAGAAACTCGCGATCTGATTGCTCGGATGAAACTTATTCCAATAAGAGATATAATAGAAGGAAATAGGATTGTGGTTTGTGAGGATTCAATTGTCCGCGGCACACAGTTGAAAAACTACACAGTAAGAAAACTCTGGGATTGCGGAGCAAAAGAATTGCACATCCGGCCAGCTTGCCCGCCGCTTATGTTTCCCTGTAAGTTTAATCTTTCTACTCGCAACATCAATGAATTAGCTGCGCGCAAGGCAATAAGAAGTATTGAAGGTCAGGATTTGGATGACGTATCAGAGTATATAAACCCGAAGAGCAAAAAATATAAAGAGATGGTGGATTGGATTGCTAAGGACCTGGAGGTTACAACATTGCGTTATCAGACAGTTGAAGATATGATTAATGCAATTGGCCTGGCTAAAGAGCGGCTTTGTTTATATTGCTGGACTGGTGAACATCTTAAGAGCCAGATTGATTTAAGCGAGGACGAGAAATCAATTCTTAAGCAGGCCCGGGAAATTTTAAAGCAAAATTAGGAAAAATTATAATTAAATAAAAGGAGAGGGAAGATGAAAAAAATATTTATATCTGCGGCAATGGTTTTGTTTATTTCATCAATCTGTTTTGCTCAAGGCGATGAAATGCAGCTAGCTGTAAGTAAAGCACAGGCAGCAGCGACTCAGGATAGCGCAAATTGGGGGAAAACAGTGTCTGGCCTGCGTTGCAAAATCCAGACAGACAAAAAAGTCTACAAGGTTGGAGACGAGATAGTTCTGACGCTTACTTGGCAGAATATTACTGACAAAGAGGTCAAACTTTACTATAGGCAAGATCAGATTCCTTATCAGATGTTATCTTTTAGGCGCCAAGATGGGACTGTGCCCTTGGGCAGGTTGATAATGATAGAGAAAGCGCAAGCGCAATATCCGGTTATTAGTCCCGAGGGGACGTATTCCCTTAATCTAAAGGGAAAATTAATCAAGGAAACTCTAAAGGAGCCTTGGATAATTAAACATCAGAAAGAATCCGGTAACTTGATTTTGAAATTTGATGGTCAATTATTAGGCGAGTTCCCAATCTTACTGGCTAAGCCGGATAATTTTTATGTATCTTTTTATTATACAATGCCTGCTGATTCTTACCTGGCTAGTAAGGACGCAAACATTTGGACCGGAGAGGTTCAATCCGGAGAAATTAGTTTCGAGGTTAAAGAGAGGTAGATTTAAAAATTTTTAAGATTTTTGTTGCTCAAAGTAAACAAAGTAGTATAATTATTACCTGCTCTTTAATAAGGCTATTTTTGGCTTCTAAGGAACGGGCACTATGTGCTTGTCTAATAAATAGTTATAACCCAGATAAAAAAACGAGAGGAGGTGTGAAATGGCAGTCAGTTTTCGCAAAGATAAGAATACAAAACCAAAGAACGATCTTTTCTCTAAGGTTCAGAAAAGAGCTTATGAGATTTATGAAAAACGCGGATTTTCTCATGGTAAAGCTTGGAATGATTGGTTTGAGGCAGAGCGTCAAGTAAGGAAAGAACTGAAGATAAAGTAATGTTTTTCAATCCTTCGACCCTGTTTAATATTATTTTAAGCAGAAGTGGACGGGTAAAAAATATGGATGGGGTAGAGGACTAAAAAATTTCTAAAAAGTTATAAAAAGAAATTTTTCTGATTCTTCCCCCTTCTCCCGCACTAATAAATCAAATATTATATCCGATAAATTATGATATATTGGGCACCTTTTTTGCATTTTTATCAGCCTCCGACACAGCAGCACTCGGTATTAAAAAAGATAAGCAATGAGTGTTATCGGCCTTTGTTTAAGATGTTAATGCAGCATGACAATGCAAAGGTTACCATAAATATGTGCGCTGTGTTAACTGAAATGCTTTATGAGCATGGCGCTAAAGATATCCTCAGCTGTATAACTAATCTTGCCCGGCAAAAAAAGCTAGAATTTGTAGATTCAGCAGCATTTCACGCAATCCTGCCATTAATTCCCAAGGAAGAAGCCAGGCGCCAGATTGAATTAAATCATAAGATAAATTCATATTTTTTTAAAGATGCCTATAAGGTTCGTGGATTTTTCCCTCCAGAGATGTGTTTTTCTAATGAGGTAGCCAATCTTATTTGTAGTTTGGGTTATGAGTGGGTAATATTAAGCGGCGTAGCTTGTCCGGATAAATGGCCCCAGGAAGAGATTTACAATATTCCTTGTACAAAATCAAGGCTGAGCATTTTTTACCGGGATGATATTATAAGCAATAAAATAAGCTTTCGTAATGTTGATGCAGCGAGCTTTATTTCGGAATTGATAAATTTAAGTAATGATAAGAAAGACATTTACTGTATTACAGCAATGGATGCCGAAACATTTGGCCATCATATCAAGCACTGGGAAAAATTGTTTTTAGGCCGCGCTTTTGAAATTATTAGCCCAACCGAAGGCTCAAAGCGAGGCGCGAAATCAAAAAAGTCGGCGAAAAATTTGCAGTCTGCAAAAATCCCCCCGGTTAAAGTCGTGACGATAAGTGAGCTATTATCAAAATTTCCTAAAAAAACCTCAAAGCCGCCTAAATCATCTTCTTGGAGTTCTTCCAAAGATGACCTTACAAATAAAAATTATTACCCATTATGGAATAGTCCGGATAATCCAATACATAATCTCCAGTGGGAACATTTAAATATAGCTTTTGATCTATTAAATGAAGCATTAATTATTAAGGATAATAATGGAGAAACTGCGCGTTTTTATAATATCAGCCGGGAACTTTTAGATAAAGCCTTGCATAGCTGTCAGTTCTGGTGGGCAAATAAAGGTCGGAATTGGGATATAAACCTGGTCAATCGGGGATTAATTTTGCAGGAAGAATCAATCCTTAATTCTTATAAAGCAATAGCTGCTTCTGGCCTAGACAGAAAGACCGAGAGAGGGTTTTTTTATGAATTAACTGCAGCTAGAGAATTAGCTAATGAGATCCGTGATCAGTTTTTTGTCGCTTAGATAAATTCAGCCAGATAACTTATGTTCACTTTCATTCCATAAGTTATGGCTTCATTTAAGAGAGGTGCAATATGGACGAGAATAAAAATAAGAATAATAATTTAGGAAAATCCCAGCTGCAGGTGGAGGGTTCTAAATATGAGGAGCCCCTTGCCCAGGAACATATTACTAGAAAGATTGATCTGCCAGTAGCCTATGGCAAGGATAGGATTGTGGCAATGGTTAGAGACCCCTGGTGGTTTTTTGTTTATTGGGAGATTACTGCCAATAATGAGAAGTCTGTGCGTGAAGAGATGCAACGTCAAGGCCATCATTTTGAAAAATCGATTATCCGGATATATGATATTACCGGAGTAAAAGATGCTAATCCAAAACAGGCGAACAGTTATTTTGATATTGACCTAAAAGCTATGGTTAGGAATTGGTATGTAGATATCGGTTCTCCGGGCAGGCAATTTTGTGTTGAGATTGGTTTGATGGCTAAACAGGGTGTGTTTTACGTTTTAGCCCGGTCAAATGTAATTAGAACTCCGCGCTTTGGAATGTCAGATATCCTGGATACTGCCTGGATGCTTTCTGAGGAGGAGTATTGGTGGTTGTTTGGTGTTTCAGGCGGATTTGGCGTAGGAAAAAGTTCCTTGGAGATGAAAGAGCTTTTCCAGCGGCAGCTTAAAGAGTGGATTTCTTCCGGAGGTATTGGCGTGTTTAGTTTATCCAGCCATATGCTGCAACAAAAAAGATAAACCAAGAACCCAGAATAAAAATTTTATGGAAAAAGGATATTTAGCTTTTATACTGCATGCACACCTGCCTTTTGTCCGGCATCCTGAGCACGATTCTTTCTTGGAAGAAAGCTGGCTTTATGAAGGGATAACCGAGACCTATATCCCATTAATAAAAATGATTGACCAGCTTCTTGATGAGAAAATAGATTTTGCTCTGACTATTTCCTTAAGTCCGACTTTAATCGCAATGATGGAGGATGAGCTTCTTAATAACCGTTATAAGAAAAAATTAGAAGGCCTGCTGGAACTTTCCTACAAGGAGATTGAACGGACTAAGCATGATCCGCGCTTAAATAATCTGGCCCGGATGTATAACAACATATTCAAAGAATCCCTCTACATCTATGCGGATAAATATCATTGCCGGTTGATGGAAGCATTCAAGAAATTTGATGCCTCAGGTAAAGTAGAGATAATGATTTGCGCAGGCACGCATGGTTTCTTGCCGAATATGGAGATGTATCCGCAAGCAGCTAGAGCTCAGGTAAAAATAGCCGTTGATACTTACAAGCGTGTTTTTGGTCATTCTCCCAAGGGGATGTGGCTTCCGGAGTGCGGGTATTATCCGGGCCTAGATAATATATTAAAAGAATTTGCATTACGATTTTTTATAGTTGATACGCACGCTATATTGTTTGCCGAGCCCCGGCCGCGTTTTGGAGTATACAACCCTTACTATTGCAAATCCGGGGTTGCTGCATTTGGCCGGGACATAGAAAGTTCTAAGGCAGTCTGGAGCGCGATAGAAGGCTATCCTGGAGACTTTTGTTACCGGGAATTCTATAGAGATATTGGTTATGATTTAGAGTATGAATATATCCGTCCATATATAAATTGCGGCCATGGCCGGATGAATACCGGAATTAAATATCATAAGATTACCGGTAGGACAGACAATAAAGAGCTCTATGACCCCTACTTGGCAAAAGAAACCGCAGCCAGTCACGCTGGTAATTTTATGTTTAACCGTGAAAAACAGATAGAGTATTTATATGAAAAGCTGGGTAGAAAACCGATAATTATTGCTCCTTATGATGCTGAACTTTACGGCCACTGGTGGTTTGAAGGCATAGATTGGTTAAATTTTGTCATAAGAAAAGTTAACTTTGATCAAAAGGTTTTTAAGTTGATAACCCCTATGGAATACCTTAAATTATATGATAAGTTTCAGGTCATTAGCCCGTCATTTTCCAGTTGGGGTTGGAAAGGTTATAGTGAGGTTTGGCTGGAAGGCTCTAATGATTGGATTTATCCGCATTTACATATGATGATTGAGCGGATGACTGAATTGGCAAATCAATGCCCTCATGCTAACGGCCTCTTGGGTGAGGCGCTGAATCATTTAGCTAGAGAGCTTCTCCTGGCCCAATCCAGCGACTGGCCATTTATGATGAAAACGAATATTTTCATTGAGTATGCCTGCCAGAGAGTAAAAGATCATATTGACTGTTTTAATAGACTTTATGAAATGGTAAAGAATGATTCCATTGATAAGAATTGGCTAGATAGGAGACGCAGGCAATATAATCTATTCCCGGAAATTGATTATAGAGTTTATAAGGCTTAAAAAACAATGATTAAAAATTTCTTATTGGCTTTTATCCCGGTATTTGTAGCAGTTGATGCTATTGGAGTTTTGCCTATTTTTGTTTCCTTGACGCATGGATTAAAGAGCAAGGAGCGGACGAAGATTATTATAGAATCAATGATTACTGCAATCTGTCTCGCAGTTTTTTTTATATTTTTAGGCAAAGCAGTGTTCAAATTTTTAGGCATTACTGTTGGCGATTTTATGATTGCCGGCGGTATAATTCTTTTTTGCATTGCAATAATTGATATTATTAACCCCGAAAAGAAACGCCACTTACCGATTAAAGAATTGGGCGCAGTGCCTTTAGGTACGCCCTTAATCGTTGGCCCGGCGGTTTTAACTACAGCCTTGATTATTTTGGAAGAATATGGTTTACCCGCGACACTTCTCTCTGTAGTAATAAATGTTTTAATAGCTGGTTTTATTTTTTCGCTGTCCGGAATTCTTATCAAGATTTTTGGAGAAGCCGGTTCTAAGGCGCTTTCAAAAGTGACCAGCCTTCTTTTAGCGGCTATTGCGATTATGATGGTTAGAAAAGGCGTAATGCAATTTTTTAGCTAAAATAATTAACCCTGCATCATTTTTCCTCCCAACCGTAAGGATTCTAACAGCCAAAAATAAAACAGATTTTAAGCAAAACTTATTAAGATGACTTCAGATAAAGATAAGATAAATAGAAGCCTTAAATTCTCTTTGCTCGACGGAATATTTGCCAGCGGGATGGTTGGTTTTACCCAGGATTATTTTACACCTTTTATCCTTTTATTGGGTGCGACGACCCGCCATGTCGGCATGCTTAGCGCCTTCCCTAACTTGGTTTCATCTTTAATCCAACTTAAAAGCCCGGACCTTACAGTAAGACTTAAGTCGCGTAAGATGATTATAAACTTTTTTGTATTTTTGCAAGCGATTATGCTCTTGCCTATGGTTTTTATTGCTCTGAAAAGAGGAACGCATCCGTTTGTGTTCATTATTTTAGCAGTTTTATTTACTTCTTGCGGAGCATTAGTCATGCCGGCTTGGTCAAGTTTAATGTCTGATCTTGTAGATAAGACTAAGCGCGGCGAATATTTTGGCTGGCGTAATAAGATATTTGGGCTGATAGTGGTTGGTACCAGCCTCCTTGCCGGTCTTATCCTACAACTAGTTAAGAAGTGGGATATATTTTATGGATTTGTATTAATCTTTCTATTTGCCTTTGTCTGTCGGATAATTTCCTGGAATTTTTTAAGACAGATGCATGAACCGGAAATTGCGCATAGCAAGGAATACAGCTTTACCTTTTTTCAATTTATTCGAAGGTTTAGGGAAAGTAATTTTGTAAGGTTTGCATTATTCATATCCCTAATGAATTTCTCTGTAAATTTAGCCGCACCGTTTTTTGCCGTATTAATGCTTAGGGATTTGCATTTTAGTTATCTGCTTTATACAATTATCAGCATAACCGCGACATTGACAGTATATTGCCTGATGCAACGCTGGGGCAAGTTTGCAGACAAGTTTGGTAATTTAAGGATTTTGCGTATTACTTCTCCGTTAATCGGGATAATCCCGTTTTTATGGGTTATTAATCGCAATCCTCTGTTTTTATTATTTGTTCAAGCTTTATCCGGATTTGCCTGGGCTGGTTTTAACCTTTGTTCGTCTAATTTTATTTACGATTGCGTGACCCCCGAGAAGCGGACTCGCTGCATTTCCTATTTTAATCTATTTAATGGCTTAGGGCTTTGCCTGGGTGCGCTTATCGGAGGCTATCTTGCACCTCGACTACCAGAATTGTTCTCGTTTAAGATATTAAGCCTGTTTGTTATTTCTGGTTGCATGAGATTATTGGTAAGTTTATTTATTCCGCGTAGCTTAAAAGAGGTAAAACAAGTGGATGGGATTAATAATTCTGAACTTTTGGCCGGGGTAATCGGCCTAAAGCGCTGGCCGGAGAGCGTCTAACATTAATCTAGGAATCTGTTGACAAATATTAAATTTGCAGTAAAATTTTTATATTATTTAAGTTAATGGTTAAATAGACCAAAGGTAAGTAAACAGGCGATTTTTAAGTATTGAATGCAATAAGGGGGTGAAAAACAGAGCGAAGAGTTTTTCCGGTAATTTTATTACTATGGAGTGCTTAAATGAACAGACGAATGAATTTTTAGCCAAATCTATATGGCGGAGTGAATAGGTGGTTATTTAGAAACAAATTAGTTAAAAATAATTAAGGGGATAAAAAAATGAAAAAAATAATGGTGTTAGGTGCGCTGATAACATTTTTGATATTCTCAAGCGGTTGCGCTAAGAAAGAAGCAAAAGAAGAGATGTCGCTTGAATCAGACCAGGTAATGAATGAAACAGAATTAGTTCCTCAGAGTGAATCCGCAGTTAGTCTTCCTGAAACTAAAAGTCTAACAGCAGGAAAAGTAACCTCAGCCGCAACAACACTGCCTCAAGCAGTGGCCAGTGAAAAACCCACACCGCGCGATATACAACAGGCATTAAAGAACGCCGGTGTTTATGCGAGCAAGGTAGACGGTATAATTGGTCCTAAAACAAAGCAGGCAATAGAGTCATTTCAGGCGAAAAATAATTTGACTGCTGATGGCCAGGTTGGGCCAAAAACCTGGGCAGTGCTGAAGACTTATCAAAATAGGGCAGCGCAAGCTTCTTCAGGAGCAAGCGATTAGTCAAAAAACATTTTCTTACTTTTTTT
>JAGVEL010000009.1 GCA_020058285.1 Candidatus Omnitrophota bacterium | reverse complement strand
CTGCGTATGGCAAAAAGAAGCATCTCATTAAAATCACTTAAATTTAATCCTCCGGAAAAAGCTTTTCAGGGGTATTTACGCCAAATAGTTGAAATCTGTATGGGCATTGAAAAGGAAAAGGCAAAAGAGTTAACAGGCATTATAAAAAAACTCGGCTTAAAAGTCCAAACCCAGATTGAAGGCGAAAAAATAAAGGTTAGTTCGCCTAAAAAAGATGATTTGCAACTGGTTATCGCTCATCTAAGGAAAATTGATTTCCCATTACCGCTTAGTTTTTGCAACTATCGTTAAGAAACGCAAGATTAAAATATGACGCGCAAAGAATTTGAAAAAATAGTCAAAAAGGCTCTAAAAGAACTTCCAAAAGAGTTTAAAGATAAACTGCAAAATGTAGGTATAGTTATAGAAGAAAATCTTGATATGGACACAGTAAAGACACTTAACCTGGGTGCCCGAGGCCGACTCTTAGGACTTTACAAAGGTGTGCCCCTAGAAGACAGGACTCACTATTACGGCATGGTGCTACCGGATAAGATTACTCTCTATAAGCAAAATATCGAACGCGAATGTGAAGCAGAAGGATTGGACATCCGCCAAGAAGTAAAACATATTATCCAGCATGAAATCGCACACCATTTCGGAATATCTGATGAACGCCTTGAAGATTTAGGAGTATATTAATGAACTCAATAGTTTCTATTGGGATATGGTTGATTATTACAATTCTTACAATTTTGTTATTTTTTGTGGAATTAATCCTGGTAATAATCCTTTTCCCATTTGATAAACAAAGAAAAATCATTCACGCTCAATGCTTCTGGTGGGCAAACGCTGTAATTGGTTCTAACCCATTTTGGCATATAGAGGCAAGTGGCTTAGAGAATATTGACAAGTCCAGGACATATGTAATAGTCGCCAACCATCAAAGCCTTGGGGACATCGTGATTTTATACAAAACTCATATGCAGTTTAAATGGGTAGCAAAAGATAGCCTGTTTATGGTACCGTTTATTGGCTGGTGCCTATCACTAACCAAACACATAAAACTATCGCGGGGAAAACTTTCAAGTATAAAAAAGGCCTATAGACAGGCGGAATATTGGCTCAAGAACAATATGTCAGTATTATTTTTTCCGGAAGGCACCCGGAGCAAAACCGGAGATATGGATAATTTTCAGAATGGCGCATTCAAGCTGGCGATAAAAGAAAAAAAACCAATACTTCCCATTGCAATAGAAGGAACCAAAGATGCTATCCCTAAAGGAAGCTGGGTTTTTAGTACTAAGGTGTTTGGCAAGTTAACTGTTCTTGCTCCGATTGAAACAGCAGATCTAAAACCTGCTGATTTCACTACTCTGAGAGATACTGTATATAAGACAATTGAGTCTCACATTAAAGCCTAAAAAGGGAGACATAATGAATAAAAAGCTATTCTTTTTGCTAATTTTTGCAATAATCTTAATTTTAAGCAGCAATGTTCTTGCTGATGATGAAGCATCAAATCGTGCTTATGTTAAATCTTCTGAATATGGCACTAGTTTTGCCAAATGTATTCCTGATGAATCTTACGGCCCTAAAGGCAAGACTTTGGTTTACAGTATAAACCCTAAAGACGGCTCAGAACAACTTATTGCTACTTATGATTGGTTTTCTAAGCAAATTTATTTAATGGATTACCGGGGATTGGTCCGCTTAGGACCTTGGCAGCGCGGCCGCAAAGCCAGTGCAAATCATTTAGCAATAGCCTTTTACAAAGATGGCAAGTTGCTTAAAGAATATTCAACCTTGGACATTGCTGGGAAAGAAAACAACGTCAGTAGTAGTGTTTCCCATTACACTGTTTTCGAGAAAATTATCGGATTTCGCTGGTTAGGTGCTGATGATTATGCCTTCGATGTTCAAACTAATGATAACAGGACGCTTTCTTTTAATATCAGTACAGGTAACCTGTTTACTCAAGAAGAAGAAAATACCCTAAAAATACTGGATAAAATTTTACAGCTTAAGTCAAGCTGGTCAGTTAGACAAGACTTTATAAATAATCATGACCCGGAAAAAATGAAGGCGACGATGTCTCATTCTTTGACTGTAGAAGAACTTAAAAATTTTGCACCTGATGAGTTTCCGGAAATACCAACAGGGTACAAACTTATTCCCGGGAGTTTTTTTGAACCAGCTCGGTTGGAAAAATAAAAAGGAGGCATAATGAATACAAGGCGGTTAGTTCACATCACTAGATTTATAATATCTCTAACATTTTTGATAATTTTCATTACGCCTGAACTTACCTCTGCAGATATGAAATATTTTAGTATCCTAGAACTTGCTGAACAGAGTAATTTTATCGTTATTGGCAAAGTCCAAGAAATCAGAACAAAAACAGCATTAATAGAAATAGAACAGGTACTAAAAGGCAGAATAACTGGAAAAACAATATTAATATCTCCAATAACCGTACAAGGCTGTGTAGGAAGTTTTGTAAATGTTCAAATCAATCATGAAATAGGATTATTCTTAAACAAGGGTGAAACTGGTATATTTACTGTCATTGAAAATGGGCAAGGCATACGTGAGCTCAAAACTGGCATTTCAGATAAAAAAGATTCAATAGAGGCAATAAAACAACTTGTTAAAATAGCGCCTTTAAATGAGGCTGCAAAGATTAACGCAATGTTAAACCTAGCCACAAATTCAAATCCGGTATTAAAATCCGAATCCCTCAATTGCATTGCTACTAGGATTTCTTCCAGTAAACTTAGAGAAAACTATAAAGATGCCCTTGTCGCCTTATTAAAAAATAAGGAAAATGATATCCGCGCTGCAGCCCTTTCCGGCTTACAATTTATAAATGATGAAAAGATAATTCCTTTAATCATTGAGGCGACTAAAAGTAATGATTCCCGTCTGGTTAATAATGCGAGTTTGGCCCTTGCCCAATACGATACTCCAGAATCAGTGAAAGCTTTAATCGATTTAACGAATAAAGAGAATAATCAGGATGAAAGAATAAGAGTCAGGGCTTGTATAGACCTAAGCAATAGCCGGCGTCAAGAGACCAAAGAAACACTTAAGAACCTGCTTGAGGATGAAAACCCCAGAGTTAGGGATGCAGCAATTAGAAGCATGATTACATGGTTTAGGCTCCAGAAGGCTGATAAAATAATTCCTCAAATAATAAAGATGCTAGGCGATCCTGATGAAGAAGTAAAAAGCGAAGCTGCTTACGCCCTTGGCCAAAGCCATAAATTTGTTGCTACCGAGCCACTCCTGAATCTTCTTAAAAACAAAAAAATAGGTGAAAGACAAGAAGGTGAAACTATCGATGCTTTATATGTATTGTATATGTATGGCCAACCGGAATCAAAAAAACTAATCAATGAGAATGTTAATATAATTATCCAATCTCTTGAAAGGGGCCGCTGGAAGGCCTCTTTTAGCGCAGTTAGTTTACTTGCTGCTATTAATACGCCTCAAGCAATTGGGGCGCTAAAACACGCAGCAAAAAATAACCCTTTTAAAGATATTCGTGAGCACGCTGAAAGGTCTTTACTGAGTAACCGATAAGTAAAATGCCTCCACTAACGAGTACCCATTAGCTTCTATTAAATGTCTAATTAGCCTGCCTACCGACAGGCAGGCTAAACCCGAATGCCGAATTAATTTTTTAATTATTAAATTCCTAATTAATTAGTCATTGAACATTAGGCATTGATTATCTACTAATTTTACATGTTTAAACCATCTTATATTAATCTTTACGAAACCGACCCTAAAGACTTCCAAGCTAGGATTGACCGGGCCTATAAGATCCTGGAATCCTGTACTATTTGCCCTCATAACTGCCGCGTAAACCGAATTAAGGATAAGAGGGGGGTGTGCAAAACCGGCAGCCTACCTAAGGTATATAGCTGGCTAGCTCATCATGGTGAAGAACCTCCGATTTCAGGTACAAAAGGCTCTGGAACCATATTTTTCTCAAACTGCAATATGAACTGTATATATTGCCAAAACTATGAATTTAGCCAGCTTGAAAACGGCAAAGAAATCACATTAGAAGCATTGGTTAACATAATGCTCGAACTCCAGGACCGCGGATGCCACAATATCAATTTTGTCAGCCCAACCCACGTAGCCGCTCAAATCTTAAAGGCTATTTTTCTGGCAATTCCTAAGGGTTTAAAGATTCCGCTCATTTATAATACCGGAGGTTATGACAGTTTAGAAACCCTGCAGTTATTTGATGGAATCATTGATATATACCTACCGGATATGCGCTATGATAATGAGCAAATAGCCCAGCAATATTCCGGGGCTAAAAACTACCCGGTTTACAACCGCCAGGCTATAAAAGAAATGTACAGACAAACCCCGGATTGCCTCTTTGATGAAAATGGCGTAATTGTAAAAGGGTTAATAATAAGGCATTTAGTCCTACCAAACAACCTTTCCGGAACCTCCGCAATTATGAAGTTCCTATCACAAGAAGTCTCTGAAAATGTGCATGTTGCTTTGATGAGCCAGTATTTTCCTTGTTTTAAGGCCTCTGATGAGCCTCTGTTGGCACGCAGGATAACCAAGGAAGAGTATGACCAGGCTAGGCAAGAAATGACTAGTAATAACCTTATAAACGGCTGGGTCCAGGATGACCTGGGTTTAGACAGGTTTATAGGCACAAATATCAAGCCGAATATCACTCCGTAACACCATTCAAAATACCAACTAATACCACAAAGCTCCTTAAACAATAACCAGCCATAAATCCAAGTAAGTCCCGGTAAGTTTGAACTCGGTTTTCCACAGCTTATTTTGAAAATTATGCAAATCATTATATACCAATATGTTGTGCCAATATCCTCATATATGGCGAAGTTAACATAAGATATATTATAGGAAGTTGCGCAGTAACCCTATTTAGGCTATTATTTAGGTTTATAAGGCTTTGGGTTGTAAGTATAGCTAAGATTTGGATGAAATATTGAACGGATTATTTCTTTGGCGGGTTTGGCTGGTCTTTGGTCAAATAAAAACTACCTCCGTGAATCATTATTCTTTTACCCCTGACCAATGCTTCTGCCACTGCTTTCCTGGCTTTTTTAATGATCCGGCTAAAGGTCTGCTGACTTATAGCCATACTTGCGCTAGCCTGGGTCTGGCTTTGGCCTAAATAGTCTGACAACCTTAAGGCTTCAAACTCCTCCAGGCTTATCTCTACCTCATCCGGCCTACCAGGCTTGCCACGTGGGCTAAAGCTGCTGATTTCCGGGGCTTTTTCTATAACCTTGATTTTCTTGGGACGACCACGATTTTTCATGTGAAAACTAACCCCATAGTTATTATGAGTATGTACTCATTAATAGTATACACGACTTAAAGGCTAAGTCAATAAAAACTATCCAGTTTTTAATTTATATGTTATAATTTAGTCACTTATGCAGATAAAGCAACGATTAGAACTAAGAAGACTTCTGGCTCCGCAAATGCAGCAATCTTTAAAGATTCTGGCCTTGCCTTTGCCAGAACTAAAAGACCTTGTAAACCAGGAGCTGGAAAACAATCCTCTATTAGAAGAGTCTGTTGTAAAAGACACCGTAGTTGTAAAAGCAGGTGTTTCTGACAAAACCTCTGAACTCCTCTCTATCCTTGAAGACTCAGATAGCTACTACCCTGACAAATACCTTGGCCAAAAAGAAGCCTCTAATATCACTCTACACGCTACCCTGGTAAGCCGAAAAATGAACCTCCAGGAAGTCTTATTAAGGCAGTTAAGTATAATGGCTTGTGATGATGAACAGCTGAAAATTGGTGAGGAAATAATCGGTAATATTGATGATAACGGCTACCTAAAGGCTTCAATTGAGGAAATTGCTAAGACCCTGGGATTGCCAAATAAACCAATTGAAAACACCCTAAAATTAATCCAGCAATTTGAGCCAAGCGGTGTTGGCGCCAGGTCTATTTCTGAATGCCTGCTTATCCAATTAAGCCAATCCAATGAACAAAACCCGCTAATAAAATTAATCATGGAGAACCACTTAGAAGATGTGGCGAAAAAAAGGTTTCAAATAATAGCCAAATCTTTAAAACAGCCCTTGGAGTTAATTGAGCCTTTAATTAAAGATGTCCTAAAGTTTGACCCAAAACCCGGCCGCAACTACAGCCAGGAACATCCGCAACATATTATCCCGGATATCATCATTGACCTTGATGGGGATGAATTAAAAATTACCATAAACAATGAAGACCTCCCGACATTACATATCAGCCGCAATTACCGAAATATGCTTAAAAATCAAAATCTGGATCAAAAAGCAAGAGAATTTTTAATGCAGAAACTTAGCAGCGCTATAGAATTACTGCGCTCAATTACGCGCCGCCAGTCAACATTACGCAGGATTATTGAAACAGTTGCGGATATCCAACAAGAGGCAATAAAAAAAGACTTGTCTCTTTTAAAGCCGCTTAATTTTCATGATGTGTCAAGTATTCTTGATATTCACGAAACCACGGTTTGCCGGGCAATAATGAATAAATATGTTAAAATCCCTTCAGGAGTTGTTGCTTTAAAAAACTTCTTTCCCTCTTCTATCTCTAATACTAACGGCCAATGCGTATCGTCAAGTTTTGTTAAAAAAATCATTAAAACTTTGATAGAAAAAGAAGATAAGAAAAAACCCTTAACTGATAAGGATATCTGCGAGATTATCAGCAAACAAAATAACCTGAAGTTGTCGCGCAGGACAGTAGCTAAATACCGGGAAGAACTCAAGATACTTTCAACTTCGTTTAGGCGGGAACGCTAGAAAGGTTTTTTGACTTGCCTGAAGACATTGTAATTGTTGCCAAGTCAATAAGCTTATTCACCAAACCTACATTATCCTCATTAAAGCTAAACGGCGAGCTTCTCATAACCCCCAAATTCATCACACCCTTAGTCTTACTTTGAGCATTTATCGGCAGGACCATTGAAGATTTAATTTGCGGCCGGGAAAGCAGTGATTTTATCCTGTTATCTTTTATATTATCATTGATTAAAAGCGCCCTGTTTTCCTTTGCGGCAATACCAGATATACCTTCGCCGAGGCGGACCCTTGCGTCTCTAGCAATATCATCAGGAATTCCTCTTGATGCCTGGATAGTCAGATAATCTCTGTCTTTCTCAAAAAACATTATTGAACCAATATCTGCACCGCTTACCTGGAAAGCCACATCTAATAATACCTCTAAAACCCTCTTTAATTCCGGCTGGCTGACAAATAACGCTGCCTGTTTTTGTTGATTAACACTCTGATAAGCGCATTTTAAAATATACTCGGCAACATCCCGGACTAACTCTACCAAAGACTGAGCGCCCTGATAAGAAATTACCTTTATCTCAAGCAAACCTGCCCAAAATTCATCTAAATCAATCTTGAATTCCTCAGCAACTCTTTGGTATGCTTGTTTTGGCTGGCGCGTGACTAAAAAAACCGGGCCAACAATAAGATAGCCTAAAACCTTGCCGGATTCAACTCCTAAGGGGCTTATAAAATTATGCACACCTGGCAAACATTCAAAATCCAGATTTCTGTTTAAGACTTGTTTGCCGCCTAAAAAAGTCGGCAGGCATTTTCCGCAGATAGCATCTTTAAAAGGGGATTCTTGAATTAATTCGCGGCAAAGGCGGGATTGGCCGCTAGGAGAAGTAATTAACTCACCTTGCTCATCAACGATACGCAGACTGGCTCCGGTAACTAAGGAAAAATTATCCTGAATTTCCTGCCAATCTTTTACATTTATAAGATCTGCTAAATTTAATTGCCGGTTTATCACTTAGGGCTGCCTATCTTCGTTTAATTGCTTCTGCACCGTTTTTTAATAGTCCGAACTTACACATTTTCTTGTAAAGTGTAGTCCGGTTTATGCCTAAGATTCTTGCAGCTTCGTTTCTGTTCCCGCTAGTGGTATTGAGCGCGTTAATAATTATATCTTTTTCCGGATCCTGCAGCGCCTGCCTCAAATTAAGGTTAAGTGAATCAATACCCAGGTTAGCGCAAGCAGTGTTTTGCAAAAACTCCGGAAAGTCTTCAGGGATAATTGTCGTGCCTTTAGATAAAATTACAGAACGCTCAATAACGTTCTCTAACTCCCGCACATTACCCGGCCAGTTATAATCCATTAAAATCTCTAGGGCCTGCTTAGACAAACCTTCGATTTTCTTCTTTAAATGTTGCGAGTGTTTTTTTAAAAATTCATCAACAAGAATCGGAATATCTTCTTTTCTTTGCTTTAATTGCGGAAGTTCAATGGAAATAATATTCAGGCGGTAATATAAATCCTTGCGGAATTTTCCATTGCTAATCAAGTGCTGTAAATCCTGGTTTGTTGCAGCAATCACTCTTACATCAACCTTGACTGTTTTAGTATCGCCAACCCGCTCAAATTCGCCTTCCTGTAAAACTCTTAATAATTTAACCTGCAAAGCCGGCGAAAAAGCATCAATCTCATCCAGGAAAATACTTCCGCCGTCTGCCAACTCAAATCTGCCGATCCTGTCTTTAATTGCTCCGGTATAAGCGCCTTTTACGTGACCAAAAAGTTCACTCTCAAGCAAGGTTTCGGTCAAAGCGCCGCAGCTAACCTCAACAAATGGTTTATCGCGCTCAAATTCATTGCATTTATGTATAGCGTGCGCAATCATGCGCTTGCCTGTTCCGCTTTCGCCGTGAATCAAAACTGTGGCCCGGGTAGTGGCAATAGCTTCAATAAGCGTATAAATCTTCTGCATACTCAAACTTTTACCAACAATGTCTAAAAACCGCTCTTTGCTACTTGCGCAAAGCTGTTCCTTTAATAATTTATTCTCATCTAGGAGCTTACGCGCCTGCATTATGCGCTCAATAACAATCTTAATTTCATTATCCTGTATCGGCTTTGTAATATAATCATAAGCGCCGTATCTCATTGCTTCGACTGCGCTTTCAATGCTGCCGTAGCCGGTCATCAGGATAACCGGAGTTTCCGGAGAGGTAATCTTAATATTTTTTAATAAACTGATGCCATCTATATCCGGCATGCGGATATCTGTAATTACAATATCCATCATATACTTCTTTAATAATTCCAGGGCTTCTTTACCGTCACAAGCAGTTGTTACGCTGTAGCCGGAAAGCGCCAATACCTCGCTTAACGAACGAGTTATCAAGGGTTCGTCATCAACTATTAAGATGTGCGCGTGTCCGTTAAGTTTAGCGTTAAATTTAGCCATTTTCTAAAAATCTCTTTGGAATCTTTATCGTAAAAATACTTCCCCGTTCAAAACAGCTAACCACGTTAATCTGGCCTTGATATCTATTTATTATTTCCTTGCAAATTGCCAGGCCTAAACCCATACCTTCGCTCTTGCCCTTGGTGGTAAAAAACGGCTCAAATATAAAGTGCTGAATATCCGCAGGAATTCCTGAGCCGGTATCTTTAAAACTTACTTCAAAGTCAGAATCATCTAATCTCGTAGAAATCTCTAAACTGCCTTTTTCCGGCATTGCCTCTAAGGCATTTTTCATAATATTCACAAAAATATGCGAAAGCCCTATGTCGTGAATCCTTACTTCATCCTTGTGATAATTTTTGCGCACAATAATCCCGGAATGAATTTTTTCTTTTAGATGTAACAGGGATTCATCTAGCAAGCTATGCGCTTCGCTCATTTTCCTTAAATCATTTGCTTTGGAATTAACCAATTGTGAGAATTCAACCAATGATTTTGTAATCTTGGCTATACGGCTAAGGCCGCCTTTTACCTCAAGTAGATATTCCTTTGCAACACTAGCTCCTTCCATCTGCTCAAGAAGGAAAAGAGCCATATTATTGTAGCGAATTATACCATCAAGGGGATTATTAACCTCATGGACCACGTTAGCTGCAAGCTTGCCAACTGAGGCGTATTTTTCTAATAAGGCCTTCTGATTAATAACTGCCTCTCTCTCCTTCTTCAGAATTAGGTTTTTATTAGAGATGTCTATAATCAGGCAGGTGTATTTTGCAATTGTAATTGTATTCTGCAAATCTTTTTCAGAAAAAGACTCACCAGAAGATTTATCAGCCACGTTTACCAGGCCGATTAAGCCTTCAGAAATAACCAGCGGCAGAGAAATAAACGAACTTGTGCGGTAATGCTTAAAGCCGTTTTGATTGAAACGCGAATCATTGCCAATATCCTTAACTAAAACCGGCAATTTTTTATCAGCAACTTTTCCGGATATGCCTTCGCCAATTTTACGCTTTAGCCCTCTTATCTCTATATTCTTTGAATTATAAAATGAATCAAGCACAAGCTCTTTATTCTCTGAATCAAATAAAAATAATGAGCCACATTCCGCGCCAAGCATCGACATGATATCCTTAAGCATAGTGTTAAGGAAGTTCTGGAATGAAACGCTCCACATTTTTTCTTCTGATACTAAAATTTGCTTTTCCATTTTATACGCTCCGTAACTTTTGCCTCATTTAATCTCTTTTAATAATTTTTTTGCTGCCGGAATTATTCGGCTATCCGGATAATCCTGAATCAATTTATTCAAAATTTCCTTTGCACTTTTGTTATCTTTTAACTCTTTATTATAGATTAAAGCCATATTCAAAAATATGGCATCCATTTTAATCTTCCCCTTATATTTGGTAATTATACTATTCAAAGTGTCTATTGCGCTGTGCCACTCCTTGATTGCCGAATAACAATTCGCTACTAACAAGTCAACATTAAACGCAAGCGGTGTAGCCGGATATTTATCGGATAATTGCCGATAATGGGCTATTGCTTCTTGATATGCCGCAATCATCTTATCCGGCTGATATTTAACTTTATAATGCTGGGCAATATATACCGGAACGCTTAGACCCCGGACAGTCAATGGATAATCTCTAATTATTTTTTTGTATTGACCTAAGGCAGCAGCCCAATTATCTTCCATTTCGTAGGAATTACCAACCATAAAAGTTGCCTCAGCACAAACTGCATCCGACTTGACATATTTATTCATTATTGCTTTTAATTGCGTCCGGGCAAGTTCGTATTCATCTTTTACTAAATAAAGGCGGGCAATATTAAAATCAGCTTCAATGGCTAATTTATCAGTAGAATTTCTTTTGGAGAAGTTTTGAAATAAGGAAACAACTTTTGCTAATTCTCTTGGCGGAGAGGCATCTGGATTATTAAAGATCTTTTCTGCGCGCCTTTGCGCTTTCCAATATTGTTGTTCAATTGCATACTGGTCAGAGCCGCAGCCAGAAAGGAAAAAAAATGAAACAACAATAAATATAAGACAGATATTTTTTTTCATTGATTTCCTTTATTTATTAAATATAAATTTGTGGTTGAAACAGTAACTAAAATATCTATGACCAAAGAGCTGATTAAAATGCCTAAAAACGAAACAAGAATAACAAATTCCGGAAAAATCTTATCAATTAAGAATGCTGAATTATAACTAAGCACAAGTATCGGGATATAAAAAAGCATTGGCAGGCCGACTAAGATAATGGTTGGAACGGCTAACTTTTTGAATAGAACGAAAGATCGGATTATTGCTTTAAATGTCTTCTCCTTTTCAATCATTAAAATAGGTATGGCATAAATAAACGCTGCCTGAATAATAATCGCCATAAGTGAATTTAAGCAAATCAATATCGGCCCAAGCCATAAGCCTTTATTCAAAAACAATAACTTAATATGGCCAGCGCGGAAATACTTTATTAAACTTATGGTGAGAAATTTCTCAATAAAATAAAATAAAGCAGTTAATAAAAAGACAACTGTGAATAATGACAGATATTTTTTAACTGCTGTAAGAAACGCTGTGTCTAAGCTTACCTTCTTCTTAGTGTAAATATCATAAATTAAGGTTACAGCCATACCGGTTAATACTGAACCAAGCAGTATGGACAAACCCATCCTCGCCAGATTGGTTAATTTAGGGATTAAAAGGAAATTTGCCGGATAATGCAAGAAAATCTCTCCCCAGAAAGTCCTAATTGGCGGGCCAAATATGATTTTTAAAGGCATTCGCGGAGCAAGATAAATTAACATCAGGGCTAAGAATTCAAATATTGCGAAAATTATGAAAGGGAAAAAAATTGAAGGATGGTCCTTGAGGGACTCAATCGTGGTTTTGTAGGACTTTTTTACTAAGGAAATGCCGGATTCTCTGGAACTCATCACTCTCAGGGTTTAAGGGTTGGATTTGATTATTTAGAGTGTTTAATTTTATCAATTTACCGGCTTTGTGTCAAGCAAAAAATGCAGACTTTTTCTATCAAGAACAAAATTACTTGTTTTTACTCAAGTTACGTAATTTTGTTGATAAATTTAAACTTTATTTTTTATGTCTTTTTCTGTAACGAAGTGCCAAACCTAGAAGGCCGCTGCTAAGAAGTAGGATGCTAGCTGGTTCAGGGTTGTGGGTTGTGGCAACATCACTACCCGCACCAGAACCTGAACCGCTGCTACCAGAACCTGAGCTGGCAAAGGAACTGCTGCTACCACTTCCGCCAAAAGAGCTGCCTGACCCACCTCCGCCTCCGCCTAAACAACCAGCTAAGGTTAGGATAACAAAAGACATTAAAAATAAATTTCCGATTAAACTAATTGTTTTTCTTTTCATAAATTTTTAAAATTTGGTGTTACGGGGCAAACCGTTTATCGGCTTGCCCCCTTTTCCTATGCAATTTCGAAAATGCACCACTAGGGGGCATCCCGGATTATTTTAAAAAGAAAAACCTAGGCATTTTTCCTTCTTAAACCAAATAATCCTAAAATACCCATTCCTAATAACGACAATGTTGCCGGTTCAGGAACTACCGGACCAGGTACTTGTCCCTCTCCAATGCCTCCGTCAATCAAATATGCATAAGTGCTTCCTGGCGGAACACTGAATTGGAAAAAGAAACGGTTCGTCTTTTCACCTACCGCCCAACTGTCTCCTGCTACAGGATTTGCGCCGAAAGTTGACGGGTTTGAATAGAGCACAACATCAGCCAAACTATCAGGCATAATGCCACTGCCTAATAACGAAATGCCCCACGGATTATCGATGGTGATTCTGCCAAGCACGTCACCTAATCCGCCGCCGAGGTTCTCAACTTGATAGAAATACGAATAAATCGAAGCTGAAGAATCATACAACACTGCAAAATCAACGCTGCCCTGTGTTGCTAACCCACCACCAAACGCATCCACATCAATAATTGTTGGTGGAGTTAAGGATAGGGGTAGCAGCGTTCCGTATGAACCTAAATCAGCGGTAAGCATAGCGTGAGCTTGGCTAGTAACTAAAACCATTCCCACAAACAACACTACTATTAATAACTTCTTCATAATTTTGTCCTCCTTTCTTAAGATTTTTTACTGACCCGCCAAATTAGTGGCGGGGAATTAAATCCGCCAAAGCTTTATGGCGGATGTTACTTCCTTAACTTCTTTTCTTCCTTAACCCTGCTAAACCCAATAAACCAAAACCTAAAAGTGACAAAGTTGCTGGTTCAGGAATTACGTCACCTACACCTGTTGCATCACCACTCATATTATCCACTAAAAAGTAGTTACCGGTATCGTGAATCATCACATAATCAAAATACTGGCCAGTTGGTGCATTAATAGTTAACCAACCCATATCAGTTTGAGAAAGATTGCCACCGCCGGAAGCAGACGCAATCATTATCCCGTTGGTGTCATAACCTTCTAAATAGAAATTGCTAGAGCTAGTGTAGCCGGTTCTAAACAATGTGCCATCATTATTTGTAAAGTCTATTTTGCCTTGATTAGCGCTTGAAGCAGTACTCAAATAAGCAAAAACATTTCCATAATGCTGGTAAAGATGCTGATTCCAACTAGTCCCAAGATCAATGGATCTAGTATTATAAAGATTTGTTGATGAATCTCCATAAATCCAAGGATAGCCACCAGTCACTATAAAAGAAACCCCGGGAATATCGTTAATTGTTTGTCCATTACGACCATACCCATTTTCAAAATTAAGAAAAAACGCGTGGGCTGGCATTGATAAACCTAACATCATTACTACAACTGCGATTAATATAACTAATTTCTTCACTACATCCCCCTTTCTTGTTTCAGCCGGAGGCTGATCCGCCTACGGCGAAAACTCGTTAATAATTAACTCCTCTTTTTCCTCAAACCCGCTAACCCTAATAAACCAAAACCTAAAAGTGACAAAGTTGCGGGTTCAGGAATAGGGGTGATACCCGCACTACCGAAGACGAAATTATCTAAGTTAGCGTACACGCTCGAGGTTGCGTCAAAGGTAAGCCAGGAAATAGGTACATTTGAGGTAAAGCCAACAAACGCCCGAGTTGGATAATTCGCTGAACTGACCGTAAACACATCACCTGTAGAAAGGGTAATTATAAAATCAGATGCATATGGGTCAAAACTCATAATGTCACTACCAACTGCTGTGAATCCTCCTCCCGGGAGTGCAACATTGATAGGGCCGGTTTCATATTGGTCTGATAAAATATCTCCAGAATCCCAATCATAAATACTTGTAGCAAGAGCGGGGTCTATTGTATAAAGGTAACCAGATCCTACGAAATTGACGCCACTAAACGTCGCTCCAGATGGATAGTAAGTAAAGGCACCATATGAATTCTCTTCAAAATCGATGTTTGTCATGCCCGTGGTCGCAGCGAGGAACGCTGTCCGGTCAGTAAACAAAGCAACGGCTTGTGCCTGGCTTGAAGCGATTAATATCATGCTTACTATACTCAATACTGTTAATACTTTCTTCATGCTTTTGCCCCTTTCGCCTATCGTCCTTCCTGCTTCGTCCTTCGTATCTTGCGACCTGCTAAACCTAATAAACCAAAACCTAAAAGTGACAAAGTTGCTGGTTCAGGAACTATTGGTTCTACTCCAAAGTGACTAAATCTACCCCAAGAAGGATATTGTTGATCGCTAGTTGTCTCTAATATGCAATTAAGATAGTAATCTGAACCGGGAGTAACCAAAGTTGTTAAATGTGTTATAGTATTAACATCGTTATAGTATTCTAAACCCGTTTCATTAAGCCCTCCCCAACTATATAGGCCCATTACTTCACCGCCTGCCCAATAATAATTTCCCTTTGTAATAACCGCCATGAACCTATCATAGCTGGAACTATCATATGTTTTAAATTTAACATCAAACTCTACATTATAGCCATAAGGAGTGTACCCAACAATTGCTGCTAAGGGCGCAAGCGGAACACCTGCTCCATAAATACCTATCGGCTGATTTGTATTACCTTGCGCATAACTGGCACTTTCTCCGCCTCCGAAAGAAACCGAGCCCCACTGATTAGCTTTCACGGCGGTTATGGGTATGCCGACTTGATTAGACTGAGGAGAAAATTGTGTTGGGCCAAAAATAGTAGAATTATTAAAATCTATATCAGAAATTGGGTAAAACACTGCTTCGGCTGATTTGGGAGTTATAAAACTTCCACAAAAAACAATCGCCGCGATAACTAAAAGAAACTTTTTCATTATTTTTTCTCCTTTCTTTTTAATCCTGCTAATCCTAATAAACCTAAACCCAAAAGCGACAATGTTGCAGGTTCAGGAACTACCGAACCGCCTTGTTCAGCATAAATTTTTATCCCATAATTACCATTTTCCCAATAATTCCAAGTCTGGGAAGCTGATGAATAGGCATAATCAAGAGAGCCCAATGGATTTACTACGGGAGTCATATACCCCGAATAACCACCCTGATCTCTTACTTCAAAAGCAGCCCAGTATTGTCCAGTACCTAAAGACCAATCAAGACCTGACAAACCATGCCAGCCAAGCGCATCAACAGGATTGTAAGTGCTGAAGGTATCTGCAAATAGTTGTTGAGAACCATTTGGCAAACCGCCCAAATCCGGATAAATCGCGAGCGTAATAATCCCATCATAAGATGATCCTGAGCCGCCTTTAATCCAGCCATAGATATCCGTTATGGTGTATGGTTGACTGAGGTCAAAACGAGCCGCTAACCATTGACCTCCCCCAAGAACAGGACCACCCCAATCACTTGCAGATTCTCCGGTTTCAACAATAGTAATAGCCTGCGCCTGATTTGAAAATAGAAGTATTCCGATAACGCCTAATAATACCAATAACTTCTTCATCCTCTTTTCCTTTCGTCTATCGTCCTTCCTGCTTCGTCCTTCGTATCTTGCGTCCTAATATTCCCAGTAATCCTAAACCTAATAAAGACATCGTTGCCGGTTCAGGAACTGTTGCGGTACGAATTCTAATAATCATATCCTGAAAATCTCTATCCGTGGTTCCTGAATACTTCAAGTCTTCTAAGCAAATTAGATAATCCTTGCCAAAACCCTCATAGCCTTCTAAAGAAAATATTAAAGCTTGCAAATCTCCGCCATTAAGGCTGCTATCACTAAAATAATAACTGCCGGGTATTCCATCTGGATTGATCCAGAAGCCTAATTCATTTGGATTTAAAAGGCTTGCGGTTGAACCCTGGGAAGCTGCTCCTGCGAAAAGCTGGCCCCAGGTAGATTTAGTAATGTCTCCTACGTCACCAGAGTGATTATTCTCATACCAGCCAAAACGGTTGTTGCCAGAATATCCAGCCACCTCATCAATCATTAAAAATGCATAATCGGAAGATTTCCAAAAAGTGTCCCTGTAAACGTGATAACTTGAAGACGGCGTTCCCCCTGACACGTCAGTCTGGACATCATTGGCCAAGGCGCCATAACCGTTATTAGATAAGACGCGCCATAATTCATTGCTTGCCCCATCCCAAGACAGGCCGTATATACCATTCAAAGTAGGTATTTCAGAACCAACAAAATACGCAAATGCCGGCTGGGAAAATCCGATAAGAAAAACAATAAAAGTCAAAAATATAATTTTCTTCATTTAGCCTCTCCTCTTTTTTAGCCCCAATAACCCAATCAAACCCAAACCTAAAAGCGACATTGTGGCTGGTTCAGGGACTATATCATGACCATTTGGGCCTAAGGTTGTGCCGTAATCGTAGTACTGACCACCCTTAGCCATCCAGGAATATGCCCCAAAATCTACATTTCCGTTTTCGTCTAAAACCGGTCCATGGGTACTGATAAAAGAATAAGTGATTAAATCATCGTAATTCCATTTCACGCCGTAATGGTGGATATTAAATAAGTTTCCTAAAGTGGTATAAATTCCAACAGGGCCGTGATTTTCATTAAAATATGTCTCTACATCATCAGAAGAATTTGGATCATCCGGATTAAAATTACTTAAGGTGGGAATTTTTTCTTCTAAAAGTTCAATCCACCAATGGCTTAATCCTGAACCCGGTGTCCCGAATTGCGGACCCGCACTTAGGGTATACAAATATTGGTAGGTTCCGCCTCCCAGCGCCGAATACGACCCAGATAAATTGATAAAGTCTAAGAAAGTAGGAGTTGGCGGCGTGGCCTGACAAATATTAACCCAAGACACACCTAAAAAAAATAAAGTTATCAGTATAATTTTTTTAGTCATAATTAAAATTTTAAAATAATCCCAATAAAACCAAGTAAAGCCATTAATTTTTTAATTATCTTTTTCATTGCGCCTGCCTACCTGAAAACACCACTACAAAAGTCCTAAAAAGAATTCTTAAATCAACCATTAAGCACATCTTGCGGATATAAAGTAAGTCATATTTAATCTTCTTTTTAACATCACAGATTGTTTCATCATATTTATGCCAAACCTGGGCCAGGCCAGTAATGCCCGGCTTTATTATTAAACGCTTTTCGTAATCGCAAATTAATGTTTTTAAATCTCTCACCAGCTCTGGCCGCTCTGGCCTTGGCCCGACAATACTCATTTCGCCTTTTAAGACGTTTAATAATTGCGGGATTTCATCAATATGTGTTTTTCTCAATATCCTGCCAAGCGGCGTTACTCGCGGATCGTCTTTTTTAGCCCAAACTGCGCCAGTGTTTTTTTCAGCATCAATGCACATTGTTCTCAATTTATAAATCTTGAATACCTTACCAAACTTTCCGACCCTCTCCTGCTTATAGATTACCGGGCCTCTTGACGTTAATTGAATCAATAAACCGGTCAAAAGCAGTATAGGTGAACACATAGTCAAGCCAATCAGGGATATTAAGATATCCATTGCTCTCTTTAGCCGGTCAAAGCTCTTACGGACAAATCGAACAATAATACCGGTTATGCCGCTTAAGAGTAAAAATAAGCTGCTAAATTCCGGTGCGTGAGCTTTTTGTCTGGCTGGTGTTGAATGAGAAGTATCCTTGTTGATTTGTGGGGTAATTCTGATGTTGGCTGTAGAAACTTGCGGAGAGTCAATGTAGGGAACTGCAAAAGTTAAGGCATCCCTTAAGCTGGGTTCAAATAATAATAAACCCAATAGAACTAGCAGAATAATACTAACTCTTTTGCTGGTAATTACGATTTTTTTAGGACTTCTGATGAACATTGAGTACATTTTGAAAAAGGGGTGAAAATTTAACATCACTATAATATAAGCATTTTCTATGCCAAAATGTTAATTATATTCAGGTAATTTTTGTTATTCCTTAACTTCTTTAATATCAATTAGTTATAATGGGGAACTTTTAATGAAAAAAATTGTAATAATATTGAACGTACTTAATTACTCGGCTTTGTTCATAAAAAACAACACTTTTAACATAGGCTGGCGCATTTTTCCATAACCTATTTTAAATAAGTAAGTTACAGTCTTAATTTAAATAAACAGTTTTTGAGGTTTGCGAAACATTTGGGGTGGTACTAAAGAAGAACTGGGTAGGTATCTCGCCTAACTACGGAACATATTTAGCTAAAAGAGGAGTAAAGCTCTCAGTAAAAGACGTAATCAACCTCACCGCTCCTTCTGTATCATCATCTTTAATCACCGCCGACAACCTAATCAACGCACCAGCAGTTCGTTTGCCAAAAATCCTATCAATGACTATCTTAATTTGCTGCTTTAGATAATTATCCGTATAGAGTCTTCCGGCCTTAAACCAATATACGACCATTTCTCTAACATTCTGTTTTTCAACTAACATTTTTATCGCATTTATTGAATTTAGAATTTTTATCGGCGATTTATCGGTTATTGTCATTCCGCTGCCCAGGAAACAGACTTCTGGCGGATGGCTTACTTTGCGATTATCTTCGGAATAGATCAAGTATAAATAAACCGATTCATTCTTTCTGTTTTTATACTCTCGGACAAATAGATTCCTTGTTTCTAAAATTTCGTAATCACGTTCTGGAATTGGTATATCTTTCCCCTGCCATTCTCCAATTTTTAACGGAAAATCAGTGACTTTAATTTTTAAAGCTACGTCACTTCGCGCTGGCAAGTAGGATGCAAGACTGATAGACGCAATCACCAGCAAAATAGATAAAACTATATAGAATGTTTTATTGTTCATAACGTCTCCTTCATTCCAACATTTTTCCGACTAAGGCTAATCCCGCAAAAGCAAACACAAACACCAACACACCCATTATCGTATGAAATGTGCCGGTTGCAAGCTTTGACCCATACATCTCACTGACTAAGGATAAAGCAACTATCCTGATTACGTTTGTAGCTATTGCAATCGGTATTGAAGACATAAAAAGAATTGCCTTCTTTATCCTGGAGATATTACTAAAATATGCCATTAATGCGCCTAAGGCAATTAAAGAAATTAATGAACGAATTCCAGAACAAGGATCTTCAACAACTATATAAGAATGCAGAGTTTTTATAATGCTGCCCTCTCTAACCGCCGGAATACCTAATTTATTGATTATTATTGTAGAGATATGTGCTGCGAAAATCTTTAATTTAAAGCTTAGGTTGGCAATTGCCACCAAGGGCAACGGAATCATAAAAATTAAGAAGAGTATGGGAAATATTAATTCTTTCAGGAATTTTTTCCCTAAGAATAATAATACTAAGCCGATTATGACAAGGATTAACGAAAATGCCGATGAGAAATACACCCGCAAAAGCGCGCTTATCGCATGAATTAAAATGCCGATAATAAAAAATACCCATCCCCAATTTGTCGGCTTCTTTGCAATCTTGCCTAATGTTTCCCGTTTTAGCCAAATTATAAAAATTGAGATAAAAGGAACTAATATCCCATGGCTATAATAAGTATCCTTAGCATTCCACCGGTCAAACATCCAGATAAAGGTTGGTGTGTAGGCGAGTAGCGTAAGGCCAACCAACGTTGACAACTTAATTAAGTCCTGTTTTTTCATGGATTCTCCTTGATATCAAGCAGTCTTTTCCCACGTTACTGCCTGTTTATTAAATAAAAATCTGTAAAGCCCAATAACTGCTGCAGAATTCATTACGCAAAACATATGAGGAATATCAAACATCCTGTTATTCTTTTTAAGCATAGAGCCTAAAAAAGCAACAAAATAAAATAAAACTTGTAAGGCAAAAATTAACAAGTAAGTATTTTTATCAAGCATTGCAATATTAGCAATAAAGATAATAATCATCAAAAACGGAACCAGAAGCCGCAAAAATTTATGAGAAAATAGCTGAATTGCTACCGGGCTCTTAACCGGATTAAACAGGCTTTTAAAAAGCCCGAATATTTGAAAATTTCCAGCCAAAGTTCTCGTCTTTCTCTGGAATTCCTGGCCTGCGTCCCGAGTAATAGAATCAAAAATAATTGCCTTTGGTTCAAAAATTGCCCGAAATCCGACTGCGACTATTTTCAAAGGAACAAAAACATCGTCAAGGATTAAATCATTCGGCAAATTGGAAAATAAATTCTTCCTGATCGCATACATCGCGCCTGTAGCTCCCAGCATTGAACCGATTTTTGATTCGCTGATTCTTATAAATTTCTCATAATTCCAATAAACGCCAACCCCCTTGTTTCCGGTACCATCTTCAAAAACTAACTGTGCGCTGACAGAGCCGATTGTCTTATCCGCAAAATTACCTACTAACTCTTTAAGTGAACTTCTTTCTAATTTTTGCCGCGCGTCAGTAAATACCAGGATTTCGTTTTTTGCCTGTTTTGCCAACGAATTAAGCACTGCAGGCTTACCTTCTCTCACTAGCAGCCTCAGAAGGCTGAAGCGCTCATTTGTAAACTTTGAAACTAACTCGTCAGTCTTGTCAGTTGAGCCATCTGAGCCAATTAAGACTTCAATTTTTTCTTTTGGATAATCAAGTTCAAGTATAGATTTAATCTTACCTTCAATATTTTTTTCTTCGTTATACGCGGCAATCAAAATTGAAACAGTCGGATAAATCTCTTGCTTCTTAACCAGCTTTCTGAAAAACAGACTCAATAAATAAACCAAAGCCGGATAGACGATGTACGTATAGACGATTATGATTAAAGAAGCCCAGAAAATAAATTTCATTTATTTAAAATCGCCGTCCTTATCTTATCGTAAACCCTGGGTCCGAGGATTTTCTTGCTTACAGTCTTGACAGCCTCTTCCAGTCTCTCCTTGTAAGATAACCCATTGTTCAGGATATTTTTAAAATGAGCTAGGTTCCAGTTGTACTTAACCGAAATGCGACCAAAAACAAAACCATCTAAGTTTTCCTGATATGACGCAAAAATTGCATTATAGCCTATTTCTTTAGCCTTACTAATAATGCGATTATTGCAAAATCCCCTGGGAATTGAAAGATATTCGACTTCGCAACCTAAAGTCTGTTCAAGAATCTGCTTAGATTCTCTTAATTCGTAATCAAGCTCTATATCGCTTAATTCTGTCAAAAATTTATGATGCATACCGTGAGAACCGATAATCATCCCCGCATCCTTCATTTCTTTAAGTTGCTGCGAGTTAAGATAATCAGGATGATCTAATTTTCCGGCAAGCACAAAGAAATACGCCTTAAGGCCAAACTCTTTGAGAATCGGAAAAGCAGTCGTGTAATTAGTTATATCCCCATCGTCAAAAGTAATAGCGACTTCACTGTGGACCGTGGACTGTGGACCGTGGACGATATACCCCATTTGCTCCCTAAACTTCTCTTCAGTTACAGTATAAAGCTGCGCACCGGCTTCGCTACTGACTTGCAAACCTATCGAGTGATAAATTAAAATTTTTTGCATCTTTTATTTATAAGTTGCTTTGATTGAGGCAATTTTATCTAATATTGGTTTAATTTTTGCCGTAATATTGCTATACGAATCCGCAAAGCAATTAGCTGCGCATATTGTGTGCCACTTATTAAAAACAACATCATAAATTGTATGATAATCCGGTCCTATATGAAACGGCTTTGGATTAGCGGCGTGATACCAGGTATTCCCTTTAAAAGTGATATTAGAAAACTCTATAGTCGGAAGTAACGTAGGATCAGTTCCTAAATATAGCAAGTAGGTACTGGCATTGGTGGCATAGATGAGATTATCCTCAAAAACTACATTTTTGTTATTACCGTTGTTATACGGCACCTGCAATCCTACGAAACTTTCTCCTGCCCCCGCAGCATCAGGAACAATAATTGTATTATTAGACACAAGAACATTCTTTAAACCCGAACCTGTTGCCTTGCCATAATGATTTATTCCTCTGCGGCAGCCAACTATATTATTATTAGTAATTTTGATATTATTTAACCTAGCTGGCGCACTTTCGTCTGCAGTCATAATTCCCTCTGGCCTTAATCTCCTAAAGTTTCTATTGTCATTTGGAGCGGAATCTCCATTGTGATATAAATCCCTTTGATCGGGCTCGCTAGAAAAAACTAAATTATTGTCAATAACTGAATCAGTTTCACTGGATACGTAAATATTTACACTCCAATTGTCGTAGCTTATGTTATTTTCAAATGAAGCGCCTTTATTATCATAAGCCACTAATCCTTCGCCTCCATTTTTATGAACCACATTACCTACGAATTTTGGATTTGAAGTACCATGGCTTATCGACCCACCTCCCCAGCCACCCCACTTATAGAGACCGCGAGGCCAATTCCTTAAAAAGTTATGGTAAATATGGTTCCATGATACTATATTATCAGTTGAAAGCAATGTTTTAGTATTAAACATGTTAATTCCGATGCCACCATTAAATTTAACATTACATCTTATGATCTCATTGTGGCTACCTAATATAGAAATTCCCCTACCTCCGGCATACTTCACCGTCAAGCCATATAAAGTAACGTAGTTAGCAGCACTAATAAGTACTGCATCGTTATATTGGTTATCAGAAATTACTCCAATATTGTCCCGAGATGGCTTAACGCCTGCGGGAGGAAGTAAATAAATAGTAGTTTGTACCTTATCATAATACCATTCACCCTCCTTTATATCTACAAGAGAAAAAGCCGGGAATATTGGCTGTTCATTTACTACAATAGCTCTAGGAGTAAAAGAACTAGTTGCTTTATAAATACCTTTGACTACAGTGTCCGTAGCAAGTGCCCATTCTCCGATTGCCGGTGAACCATCAATAATAACTTCTCCGTTGCCGAAAGCGCCAATAATAATTCTACTATCCGGCGTCCCGCTTTTCTTGATAGTAAAGCGTTCTTTATACACTCCTCCCATAATAGAGAGAACATCACCGGGTTTGAGATAGCCTAAGGCTTTTTTTATAGTTTTCCAGGGTTTTGCAGAAGAACCGTTCGCCGTTGCATCGTTGCCGTTTAAACCATCTACATAAAGGGTTCTCATACTACTAGTGACCAAAGCACTTTCTATGGTTTTTTTTGGAACTTCAACTGGAACTTCAGGAAGAGAGGTAATAACTGGTGGAGTTGTCACGACATTGCTAGTCTTTTCTGCAGTAGCTGTTTCTTTATTAGCCTTAGCTTCGGGAACAGTCTTAACAGGTTTATTTTCTTGAGTCTTGCCGCTAGTAGCAGCCGGTGGAGTTTCGGTAGTTGTCTTAGTAGCAGCCTCAGTTCGAACGCTACCACCAGAACCTTTGCCAGCTTTCTTAGTTTGCGTTGTACCAGTACTAACCGAACCAGTACTAATCGTAGGAGTTGCTGCCGCTGTACTAGTCTGCGCACTGGCTAGGTTAACCGCAGAAGCCTTGCTAACAATGTTACTTTGGGTGCTGCCTGGCTCAACCTTAACAGCGGTGTTGCCTTTCCGGCTAAGCGGGGCAGAACGCAAAGCAAGTTCAGTTTCAAACGGAGTAAGCAAATAAGCTCCAGCGGCGCTATTAACTTGAGCATTAGGTTGCGTAGTCTTAACAATAGTGATACCCTTTTCATCAACCGCAGGTATTCTAACAGCAGTATTAGTCTGTGTTCTAATAAACACAATGGCTACGCCCAATAACAAAACAATCAATAAATAAGCGCTAAAAATATTTCCTCTTTTCATTCTACACCCCCGTTTATTTTGCTGTTTCAATTGTAAATTTTTTAGCTGATGCTAACATACCCAGTAATACCCAAAAAGTCCCCACAACTGTATCTCTAAAAAAATTACTATAAAACATATTTACCAATATAAATGAAATTACACACCCGATAAAACCTATTCCAAGCCAGTCAAATTCGGTTTTTAGTAGTGATTTTGCTTTTATTAAAATACTTATAAGAAACCAAATAAATATTAAAAATCCAAAAATCCCCATCTCAGCAGCAATTTGAATAAAGGAATTATGAGTATCTGCAGTCATTATAAATTCTGGTATTCTATAACCAACCCCAAATAAGGGGTTCATTTTAAATATTTCTAATCCTGCTTCCCATTTTTTCATTCGGCTTTGCGAACTTTCATCTAGGTATAACTCCCCGCTATATGTTTCCTCTTGAACAGTTGTTCCTTGCACTCTATGGACAATCGACTTCGGAACCCATTTTTCCCAGTTTAAACCTATGCCTATAAATGCTACAAAAATTATAATAGAGGTTATTTTTGAAGTCTTTAAAATTTGTTTTACTGAAAGTAAAATACATATAATAGAGGCTATTCCTAAGGCTAAAATCGAACCCCTGGAGTAAGTTGCAAATAGACCCAAACTACACACTACTAATCCTCCAAAACCAGCTAATTTTAAAATCTTTTTATTAGTCAATAAAGTAAAAGCTAACAAAAAGGGTGTAAAAGTTGCTAAAAATCCTCCGGCAATATCAGAACCTTTCCAATCTTGAGCAAATGGACCAGATGAGCGTTTAAAATCTGCAAAATGTGGCCCAGCTAATACCCCGCCTCTCCACGTATGCAAGGCGACTAATACTAAACTGAGCAAGCTTACATAAAATAAAAATTTCATATCTTTTTTGTCTTTTATGCAACGGCTAAAAACAAAATATGCTAAAACAAGAGAAATAAGCCGCTTAAAATCAACAGTTACTGCATATTTCCAAACCCCGGGGGGATAAAACATGGTGTGCGCAAAAGAAGCTAACCAAATAATTAAAAATAACAAGAGTGGAATATCAATACTTCTCGCATAAGGGTTTGGAGATCTGGCAAAAAGAAAAACTATAAATAAAATTACTAAAAAAATATTTATAATATTGAAAAACGGGATATTTGGCAGTCTTAATTGAAAAGGCAAATATAAAATAAAAGCTGCTAAGATAAATTTTTTCATTTTTAATTTTACTTATCCATGGTTTTCTAACAACTCAAGGAACAATTCTTTGGTATGTTTAGCAATTGATATAATAGAGAAATTATTATTTGCTATCTCTCTACCTCTAGCCCCCATCTCTTTTCCTATATCAGGTAAATTTGTCAACTTATCAATTGCCTGTAATAAAACTTCAGAATTCTTGGGCTCTACAATAAAACCTGTCTTGCCGTCTTTTACTAATTCCGGTATTCCGCCAACTTTTGTAGCAATAACCGGTTTACCCGCTGCCATTGCCTCTAAAACGCATACAGGCAAACCCTCATAAAGCGAAGACAATACTAAGCAATCAGAAATCTCTAATATCTGTGCTATATCATTTCTTTGCCCTAAGAATTTAATTTTATCATTCAACTGTAGACTATTGACCATGGACTGTAGACTGTTTCTAAGCGGCCCTTCTCCCACCACCAGCAGCTTTAGGCTGTATTTACCATTCAGCATACTTAGTGCTTCAAATAAATATTTATGCCCCTTCTGCTCAACCAATCTTCCAACTACCGTCAGAACAATATCATCAACCCTAATGCCGAACTGCTGCTTCAAGTCAATAGTCGATGGTCTATGGTCCATAGAAATATCGATGCCGTTATAGATTACCTCAATTTTATCTTCCGGGATGCTTTCTGTTCCAATTAAAAACTGCTTTACTGCTTGCGAAACCGCAATAAATTTAATGGTTTTATAAGAAAGCAGCTTGTCAATAAACCTATGCCAGGGTTGTTTCCAGATATCAACATTCTGAACATTGCTAATAATTACAGGTACACTGGCTATAATTGCAGCTAGTCTACCCAGGGTATCAGCTGCCCAAAGATGAGTATTGACAATACTAATATCGTATTGCTTGATTACAGAGATTAATTTAAAGATTACAGAGATATCAAACTTTCCTTTTTTGTTTAAAGCTATTACTTTGATGCCATTATCTTCCAGTTCCTTCGCCCATTCCCCTTTCCAATTTAAACAGCAAACGATGGAATTAAAACGAGTCTGATCAAAATGTTTTACCAAGGAAACCAGAAAGCGCTCGGCTCCTCCTTTTTCCAGGGACCAGATTATATGTAGAACGTTAATTCGCATCGCTAAACACCCCAACAAGCTTCTCAACACTTTTAACAACATCAAACTCTTCTTCGACTTTACGCCTGCCGGCCTCAGCTAGGCGTGTTTGTAACTCTTTATCACTCAATAACTGCAATATTTTCTGCGACAGTTGTTCAACGTTACTAGGCTCAGCCAACAGCCCGGTCTTGCCATCTTCTACCAACTCCGGAATACCGGAAATATTAGAAGAAACAACAGGAATGCCTGATGCCATTGCCTCCATAAGAACAACAGGAATGCCATCCTGGCCATCTTGTTCATCCCAAACACTGGGCAAAACAAAAGCGCTACTACTCTGTAGTAATTGTTTTATTTTATTGTTGTCCATTACTCCTTCTAATCTTACACAGCCTCTTACTCCTAAATTAATGATTAATCTTTCCAGCTCATCACGCAAAGGCCCGTCACCAATTATGCGACATTGAATTGGTATCTGATTTTTAAGCCGACTACAAGCTTTAATCAAATATTCAAAACCTTTCATTTTTGTTAATCTACCAATACTTAAAATTAAATTTTCCTTAGGTTTTCCGTTGAAGTTGACAAATTCAGGTAAATCCAAACCACAATGGATTACCTTCATTTTTGAATAAATGCCATTCTGGCAATAATCGCTGACATAGCGCTTATTATAATCTGAAATAGCTATAATAGCCTTTGCGGCTCTGGCCTTCTCTTTTAATAAAGTTTTTTCTAAAAATATGTCATGAGCGTGCGCAGTAAAGGTAAATGGAATATTGGTTAGTTTGGACATAACCAATGCTGCCAAAGCCGGATATGTGGCAAAATGCGCATGTATATGGGTTAAGCGTTCGTTTTTGACAATAGAAGCAAAATAACAACCGCTAAAAAAAACATAGATATTTTTTAACGCTTCTCTAATAAGTGAGTATCTTTGATTTAAAACAATAAAAATAAGCGAAATAAAAACTAACGGCCGCTTTAGTAACCAGTATAATGAAGCAACTATGACTTTTGATGAATAAACATATCTTGTATTTTTTAGTAACTGTTTGGCCTTATCTTGAGTAAATTCTTCCAAATCTTTTCTTATAGAAAAAATGGTTATATCAAAACCTCTTTTCTCCAGCTCTATAATTTCATTTAATATAAAAGTCTCAGACCAACAGGGAAAAAGAGATACAACATAACCAACCCTTTTAGGATTAATTAACTTATCATAAAGGATTGAATAATTTTGAGTCATTCGCTCAAGGCTGAATTTTTCCTCAACTAGCTTTCTGGCGTTCTGACCCATTTTAACGGCTAAGTCTTTATCCTTAAGTATTCTGATAATCGCCTTTGCCATTGCTTGAGGATTCCTTGGCGGAACTAAAAGACCTGTTTCACCATTTACCACTGTCTCAAGATTACCATCTACTGCAGTAGCCACAACCGGTACGCCAACTGCCATCGACTCTAAAATTGTATTAGACATTCCTTCTGAATAAGAAGCATTCGCCGACACATCCATTATAGATAACAACTCAGATATATCGTTCCTCTGACCCAAGAACTCTATTTTTTCTTCTAACTGTTGGTTATGGACTACGGATTCTAGACTGTTTCTAAGTGGCCCTGCTCCCACGATGAGAAACTTCACATCCGGAATTTCATTTAGAACTAACCTTGCTGCCTCAATGAAGTCACCGTGCCCTTTTATGCAGAATAAACTTCCTATTATTCCAACTACGCTATCTTTATGACTAATACCCAATGTCTCTTTTATTAGCAATTCTGAAGTCTTATAATCTAGCGGCAGTTGCGATGCAACTCCATTATTAATAATGGAGATTTTTTTTAAATCTACACGCTCTCTTAAGGCTACATTTTGTCTAATGGCCTCAGAAGCACATATAACTTTATTGCTTAATCTGGCCGTGAAGGACTCAATCTCTCCGATGAAATTGGAGCGAAATTGGCCTAAATCACGCCTTGAGCTAATAATTATAGATATTTGGGCTATTTTTGCTGCTAAAACCCCAAAAACATTGGAAGTATTAAGATAAGTGTGAACTATGTAAGGTTTATTTTTTGAAAGAAATCTAACTAAACGGACGAAATCCAGCCAAAAACGCGGTTGCCAAATATAATCCATTTTAAAATAGGTAATTGGCGCATCTATGTCTTTAATTAAATTCCCATCATTAACTCCCAGTGAAATAATCTCTGTAGAATATCCCTTGCTGGCCAAGCCATCAACTAGCCTTAGGAGATGCTTCTGCGTCCCCGCTATCTTTAAATTATCAATTATAAAACAAATTTTATTCATGATTTTTTATCGGCGATCATCTGTGACTAAGAACCTCTTCGTAAATCGCTTCAATTTTTTTAACTTGCTTCTTTATATCAAACAACTCTTGCGCTCTTTTCCTGCCGACTTCGCCCATTCTTTTAGCTATATCAGGATTATTAAGCAAATAGACAATTTTTTCAGCCATTGCCTTAATATCTCCGGCAGGCACTAAAAATCCGGTTTCGCCATCAGCTACAATATCAGAAGGCCCGGCAATATCCGTGGCGACAACTGGCTTACTTAACGCCATTGCTTCAATTATGCTATTAGGCAATCCCTCTTTATAAGTAGTAGAAGGCAATACAAGCACATCTAAACTCGAGATCACATTCGCAATATCATTTCTCCAGCCTGTAAAAATTACATTTTTATCTAGCCCTTCCCTATAAACCAATTCAATTAAATCATTATAATAGGCATCTTCGGCACCTTTAGCTTCTCCGATAATGAGAAATTTTGCCCTTGGGATGATTCTGATAGCTTCCCTGCAGGCTAAGACAAATTCTTTTTGCCCCTTTCCCTCGACTATCCTGCCTAAAACAGCTACAATCGGATGTGAATCGAGGTTAAACTCCTGTCGAAAATTACTTTCTACATCTTTAAATTCTTCCAAATCCAAACCATCATAAATAATACTCAACTTATCTTTTTTAATATCCCGATTGTATATCAATAACGCATCTTTGTTCAAAATAATAAATTTATCTACCAAATGACTAAAAATTCTTTCTCTTTTTATTAAAGCCCTCGTCTCCCTAATATGGCAAACACTAAACACTCCTGTTAATTTAGCAGCAAGAATCGCTGGAATACCTGTGGATATATTAGTATTGATGTGGACTATCGAAATTTTTTTAGATGTAATCAAGCGAAGCAAATTTAAAACTTCCGAAATAATATTTAAATGGCCTCTATAAGACTTAAGTTTAATAGGCACAACTTTCTTTATTTTATCAAATTGTGGACCATAATTTTTAATTACAAGAAATGGATGGAATTTATTATAATCCAAGTAATCAATGATATAACTAACTGCTCTGGAAGAACCACCAAATCCAGAAGATGACTCATAAAAAAGTATCCTCACTTCATTTCTATTATTATCAACAAGAAACATGGATTTAAAAATATTGACAAAAAATAGAACATCTGGTTTAATGAGTTTGATAAATTTTAATCCCTCCAAGTCTCCCTTTTTCCAAAATTCCTTACCAAGAAATAAATTATATTTGAGCCCGGAAGCAATATTTTTTACGCTATTTTTATAATCTTTAATTATTGAATATTCTCTCCCTAATAAATAATATAAATATGATATTTTTTTTCTGCAAAATTTAACGTCAATATTTAGCTTATAACGTGAGATAACGTCAAGCCAAAATTCAATTTGGCCCTGGTATGAGCTAATCTTATTTGAAGTCGTACTTTCATCGTGTTCTCTATACAAGGCTAAAACCTGATCTAATGTCTGTATTTTATATTGATCAGAAACTTTCAGGCAAATATCTAAGTCCGTATGCTTACGCAATTGTTCATTAAAAGATAAATTTTCCAAGATAATTTTCCTAACCATCAGAGATGATGTTGAGCACCCGCCTCTCTCAATCAAACTTTTAAAATCACTACCCGGAGAAGACATCGGCTTCAGCTTATCTATTTTTTTCCCTTGGTCGTCTATTACCCCCATACGACTTCCAATTAGAGCAATTTCATAATTTGAGTTAAAATAATTTAAATAAACTTCTAATTTGTTGGGTAACCAGATATCGTCGCTATCTAAAAATGCAACGTATTCCCCTTTTGCCTCTTTTATCCCCCTATTTAAAGCAGCTGCTTGACCTTTGTGTTCCTGATTAAAATATTTGATCTTATCAGGGCACATCTTGCTAAAATTAATAACGATATTTTTTGTATCATCTATAGATCCGTCATCAATAACGATAAGCTCAAAATCCCTAAAAGTTTGATTTAAAACACTTTGAACTGATTCTGGTAAATATTTTTCTCGATTATAAGTCGAAATAATAACGCTTACCTTCGCCATTGCTTATCTTCCTCTTTAGTTCTCATTAATCATAACCAAAATTAAGAATAAACGTTTAAAATCATTTCATTTAAACTCTTTATTGGGTATTGTATCTTGCATACGCACGATTAATGATTCCAATCTTGATTTCATTTCAATAGCCCCATACTTTAATTTTTCTTGGATTAAATCATGGTTTAAGATCATATTTTTTATGGCGGCTTTTAAGCCATCAAGGTCAGAATTTCTAAAATATTTCGCATGTTCTGGTAACCCAAACCATTCAAAAAGGCCTTTATGTTTTAAACTATAGTAATCATTATTATAAAATCCTATTGCTGGAACATTTTGAGTTAACGCAAAAAGCAAAGAATGATAGGAAAAACCCAAAAAATAATCCATTTTCCCAATAATACTTTTAATCTCAAAAGGATTGTATTCATTTGTTAAAAAACTAGCGTTTTCTTTATATTTCATTTTCAAATAAACTTTAAACACTGATTCTCTATCATCGAGCAAGTCTCTATAGACTGTGGGAATAAAAATAATGTTTGCACTAAAAACCTCAGAAATATAATCCAAGAGTTTAGCAAATTTATCAATCTCTTCCTTTTGAGCAAAAGCTGCCCTCTCCTTGTCCTTATACTCCCTTATAAAATTTGACGGTCTAAAATTTACACCAATCATGGGTTTAACATTAGAAATCTTCTCGCTAATAAGTATCTTTTTAATTTCTTCATCACTAATTGTTTTTAAAGACGCGGCATCATCCCCGGTTAAAATAATATTTGATTCGGGTACACCAAGATTTAAAAGTAAATTTTTAGAGTAAGAATAATCTCTAACCGCGATAAATTCTATTTTAGGCAAAACGAAAGAGAGTATTTTAATGTTGAAAAAATTCCTTAAAGGCCCAAATCCTTGGCCAGTCATAATTATTTTTTTTCTAAAAATCTCAGCTAAGAGACAAAGCAATGCTGTATTGTAAACCCCGGAAATTGTTGCAATATCATTTATGACTCCACCGCCGCCAAACCATAATAAATCGCACTCTGATAAAGCGATTAAATTATCGCGAATCGTAGATTTAATAGGTAGGAAAAAATTAAAATATTTATAGAATAACCCGTTTAGCAATATATAAATACATTTAATTAGTTGACAGAAATTCTTAAATGTTTTTCCAAGCCAAATTGAATCAATAGTGTCCATAAATTTAGCGTTATGCTGAAAAAAAGAATATAAGTAGGATGCGTTGCGTATTTTTAATTGATTATTGAAATTATTTAATAAAATCAAAATCTTCATATTGGTTACCTTCTCACTTAAACGCTCAATCATATTAAGTGCCATGGCGGAATCACCCAGATTATTTTCGCCCCTAAAGCCTCCAATATAAACAACTTTAAAATGGTTATTTGTGTGCATTTATTTATCGTCTAAATAAAGATTAATGATTTTATTTCCTTAACAAATGATTTATCAATTTTAAATAAAGAATAGCTATAAACACCTATAGCTAATAATAACAAAATAACAAATTTAAACTGAATAGGAATAAACATGAACTGTAATATTGACTTTTTAAACAATACCATAACTATAGTCATATAGATAGAGGAAAGCAAGGGCGTCCTGAAACTATGAAATATTTGTTTTGATGTTAAAAACAAAAATCGTTTCGCTAAAATTAAAGCAACTATAAAAGCCACAAAACTGGACAACCCAACCACTATTCCAACACCATTTATTCCAAAAAGTTTCGCCATTGGTGAAATGAAGATAACAAATATTAAAACCTGTATTAAATTTATATAGAAGTATATTCTCGGCTTACCACAAGCTGAAAAAATACTTACAAAACCGCTAAGTAGGGTATTAAATATTCCTAAACTTGCTAAAATTTTCAATACATCAACTGCCCCAACCCATTTTTCACCATAAACTGTTATTAAGAACTCTTTTGACAGTAAAAATAGAATGATGCCTAACGGAAAAGCAACCAAACTTATGTGTTTAAGGACCTTAAGAAATGCTTTTCTCAAATTATCTAAATCTTCATGCAATTTTGAATACGCGGGAAATGTAACTCTGTAAATTTTTCCACTAAAATAGTCTGCTCCAAAATTTGATATTCCAAAAGCAACTGCATATAAGCCTAATGCTGCAACTCCTAGTAATTTGCCAACTAAAATATTATCTAAATTCATTCTCAAAAACCATGCAAGCGCTGCCAAAAAAATGAATTTTCCAAAGTGAAACATTTCCCAAGCGATTTCTCTATCAAATTCAAATTTAGGGTGCCAATTACTAAAATACCATGCCATGGAGTTTTGTATCAAAACCTTTATGATATAGCCAAAAACTAGACTCCAGATTCCAAATCCAAACAAAGCAAGAATTATCGCTGTTATTGAATAGACTACACCTGAGCTAATCTCCATTATAGATATTTTCTTAAACTGCATATTTTTTTCTAAAAGAGCGGCGGGAATTCTTCCAAAACAATTAAAAATAAAAATAATACCTAAGAATCTAAGGACTCCAACAACGTCTTTACTATTCAAAAATTTACCAATAAATGGTGCAGAAATGGCTAAAATTAGATAAATTATAAATCCCAATAGTGGAATAATAAAAAAAGCGGTGTTCGCCGCCTTTTCAATGTTATCTTTTCTTCTTATTAATGCTGAATCGAACCCCATGCTTTTAAATAACCCCAGAGCATCAACGGCTACAAAAGCTAACGCAAATAAACCAAAAATTGATGGATTAAAAATACGCGCTAAAACCACGGTAGTTAAAAATGAAATTGCTTTTTGGATAAAACTAGAACCTACTAGCCATTTTACACCTGACACTGTTTGTTTTTTTAAACTCACTTTAAAGTATCTCCCAAAGTAATCAGTAAATTGTGCTTTATTTCTTCAGCTACCTCATTCCAATTGTATTTTTCCTTTAAGCGTACATACCCGGCCTCGCCCATTTCTTTCATTACTTCAGGCCTACTTAATAAAAAGCACATTCTCTCCGCCAAGGCTTCTGAATTATTTGGCGCCACAAGAAAACCTGTCTTGCCGTCTTCGATGATTTCAGGTATGGAGTCAGTTGTAGTTCCAATACAGGGTAATTTATATGCCATAGCTTCTAAAAAAACCCTGGCAAACGGTTCACATAATGATGGCATAACAAAAACTGAAGCCTTTTCATATAAACTTCCCAGTTCTTCCCTGTCAATTACCCTACCTAGCATAACCACTCCCGCATTTTTTATTTTTAGGGCTTCTTTTCTAGGACCAACAATAATGAGCTTTGCATCTTTGATCTCTTTTTTAACTTTGTCAAAAGCCTCCAATAATACAAAACCGCCTTTTCTCTCAAAATCGATTCCGACAAATAAGACCGTCTTATCCTCAATTTTTTTTTCTTTATTTGGCAATCTATCAAGAGGCACTCCACGCCCCAATGCAATAACTTTATCTTCACCAACACCATAATTATTCATCAAAGATAAGCGCGTATTTTCACTCCAGGTAAAATTAAAAACTGCATTTTTATACAAGGATGTCTCCAATTCATACCATCCTTTTAACTGAGAACGAAAGGGTAACCAGGGATGATATTTCTCTGCCAATTTCATGGTATAATCTAAAAATACTACATACGGAATATTTAAATTTTTAAAATCATCTGTTGGCATAAACATACCATAAAATTGAAAGATTAAATCAATTTTGCCTTTCATTTGTTTAATGATTTTTTTACAGAATTTCGTTCTTTTAGAATAAATCCATGGACTTTTATGCATTTTCTCATAGTAAATAACAGCTTTATTCCTCCATTCATTTATACTTTTTCCAAGCCTGAAACTAAAAATCAGAGCAAAGTACTTCAAGATTTTATAAGTAGGGACTATCTGAACAATTAAGTCCAAACCATTTTGCTCAAGATGTTCCAATAAATACCTATTATTTTGATAAGCGATTTTAGAAGCTAACACTAATACCTTTTTTTTCATTTTTCGATTGTTTACTTTTAGCTTATTAGTATCTCTCGCAGGGTAAGCATTAATAATAGATCACGGTATTTGAAAAGTTCTTTAAACATGTTTTCTTTTGAGAATCTATCCTACTTTTGGCCGTTAGCGTTAAGCTTAATCTTGTCTAGCTGCCCCTCTAACTCATTCATCCGCTTAAACAGGGTTTCTTTTGCCTTGGTTAAGGTTTCAACTGCAAATTTTTGAGAATCTTTATCTTTTTCTACTTGGGAAATTTTATTCTGAATCTGCTCTATACCAGAGAAAATCGTAGCCATCTCTTTCTTATTTTCGTTTAATAAAGCCTCTAACTTGCCTAGCTTGGTAACTGTACCTGCTCTTTCTAAGCTCATATCTTTTACAAAGAATAACAATTTAATATTAAAGGCAAATAAAGATAAGGTAATTACAACAAAAATAGAAGCAAAAATTAAAGAAGGCTTAAAAGCAAAATGGCCATGTGTGGAATTGTACTGTGGACTACTTTCCTCTTGCTTGCTTGAAGTTTCAGTATAACCGTTTATTTTTCTTTCCTGAAGTTTTTTTAAATTATCAATTGTTCTACTCATTTAATCTCTCCTTAGAATGACATGGGGTCATAAGTTGTCATATTGTTGTCACATAATTGTCATATGTTGTCAGTATGCTTTTTACCAATAGAGTTAATATAGTTGTTTATTTTTATTTGTAATTTTTTGTAATTAGCTGTAAATTGTTCATAAATCTCTTCAGGAATATACTTACGTTTTTTGCTGAAAATCATAAAGTGTTTTGTTTCTGATAAAGAGCCTCTTGCCTGCCTACAAAATTGGATATTTTCTTTATAATGAAACCGGCCAAAACCTTCGGCAATATTCGCCCCTATTGAAGTTGATGCTCTTCTTAGCTGAGAAATTACATTGAATTTTTCTTCAGCAGGAAAATCAGCTGTCAAATCATATATCCGATCTGCTAAGTCTAAGGATAACTGATAAATTTCTAAATCATCAAAATCTTTAATCATTACTCCTCTCTACAATTATTTGACTATTTATGACAATTTTTTACTATTTATGACTATGTGCTATAACTATCCGTGATACCGCTTCTCACTACTAAACTCACAAATAGCGGTAGATGTACGCTGGGATGTGATACTGAATGTTAGTTAAGATATAGCCTAAGAGTTTAGCGTGCGCCTGCTTCAGCAAGTGCTCTGCATGTTTAACAACTCCCTGCTGAGTCCGGTTGGCCTGAATTACCATTATTACACCATCGGTCTGTGCGCCTAACACGCCAGCATCAGTTACGGGTATAATTGGCGGGGTATCTAAAATTATGTAATCATACTTTTCTTTGAGTTGATTTAAGATACTTTTTAATTTGGTTGATCCTAGTAGTTCAGCCGGATTATGAGGAATTTTGCCTGCAGGTAAGAACGTAAGGTTATCTATACCTATGTTGAGTAGCGTATCATCTATATTGGCTCCATCGGCAATTAAATCCGCCAGGCCATTTTCAGACTTAATACCTAAATATCTGCTAATACTTGCCCGGCGCAGGTCAGCATCCACCAGTAAAATATTCTTTTTGCCTAAATCATGAGCCATAGAGATGGCTAAATTAATAGAAGTTATGGTTTTACCTTCTGAATGAGTTGAGCTAGTGAGGGTAATCAATTTTATGGGAGTTTTAGAATTTATGGCCTGGATATTGGTGCGCAATATCTTGTATTGCTCGGCAACTGTAGATTTAGGGTCATGAAACGAAACAACCCGGGGATCGATTTTAGACTCCACGGTTTTTTTAGCAATGAACTCATACTTCACTTGAGCTTTGTCTTCTAATTTCTCTAAACGCGATAATTTTTCTCGCGCTGCTTTCTTTAACGCCTCAGTTATTTTACCCATTATTTCGCTCCTTATGAACTAATTAAGTTTGACTTTTCTGACATTTGCTACACAGCGGGAATAGTCTGCGCATTTTGAACAACATAGCTGTTCTTCGCCATGAGTACCTTTATTCCATTTTATATCGCAGCGGGTATAATGTTCACAATCCCTGCAGCAAAAGATTTTAATTTCCTGTGGATTTAATATAGATACTTCTTCAGCAGGTAAATTATTAAAATCTCTTTCCTTTATTACTTCACTAACAATATTTTCGGTTATCTTCTTGGTGTCGTAGATATAGCCTGATAAGAGCGCGCTGTCACAAACAAGATTTATAACTCTGGGTATGCCCCGGGAATAGTTGTGAATCAAATCTACTGCCTTTGGGGTAAATATATCAATGCCATTAGAACTAGCCAATTTTAAACGATGAAAAATATAATTTTCAGTCTGTTCGCGGCTTAAACCAGACATATGATAATAAACCGCTATCCTCTGTTTGAATTGCTCTAAGCGCGGATTTTCCAGTTTTGCTTTTAGTTGCGGCTGGCCAATAAGTATAATCTGGATTAGCTTTTCAGTCTCAGTTTCCAAATTTGAAAGCATTCTTACTTCTTCTAATACCTTCGGGCTCAAATTCTGGGCTTCATCAATGATCAACACTATATTTATATCTGAAGCAAGCTGGCTAATAAGAAATTTATTCAGCTGGGAAAGCAATTTCTGCTTTGTGCCTGGCTTATATTCAACCTCAAACTCTTCCAAAATTTCAGCAATGAGCTCTTTACAAGTAAGATGGGTATTGGTTATAATCGCGACTTTAGTGTTTGGCTCGAGCTTATTCATCAAGGTTCTCCAAACAGTAGTCTTGCCCACGCCAATTTCTCCGGTTATCACCACAAACCCTTTTCTTTCATTAATCGCATAAATAAGGCTGTTTAATGCCTCTGTGTGTTTCGGGCTGGGATAAAAAAACTTTGAATCCGGAGTAGTGTTGAATGGTTTCTCTGTTAACTGATAGAATTTTTCGTACATTGTCTTGTCCCTCTTTTTTTTACTTTACACAGATTACCTGAAAAACGACACAAACATCGTAATCAGAATAAGCGTTCCACCAACTACTATTGTGATAATAAAAATTTTTCTCTGCCGAGATTTTTCCTTTTCAATCTCTTCTTGAGTAGTAATGCGCGAGATTGCGCCTAAAACCGGCAATTCCAGGTTAGACTTAGCATCCTCAATATCTAGAAATGAATTATCCATAAATTCTTTTCCAAAGACTAAGCCCACTCCAGAGCAGCTCCCAAAAAATAACCCTAAGAAAATTACTAAAAGTTTATTTGGCTTTGAAGGACTTAAGGGTAATCTCGGCGGATCAATAATTTCATAGCGAGTGCCTTCTTTTGAAGTTTGTAAACGCTGCGTAATCTTTGCAGTTTCTAGTTTTTGTAACAACATATTGTAAATATTTTCATTTACACGCATATCCCTTGCTAGCACAGAATCCAATTTATCCATCAGCATTAATTTATATATTTTGGCATTAGGATCATTAACGCCTATATCTTCTGCAGCAAGCGCTGAGCCTTCTGTAGTAGCGACCTGCTCTTGAACTATCTGGTCCAATTCCTTTTGAAGTTTTTGGTAAACCGGGTTGGCAATGGGTTTTTCGGTTGCAAAATCTTCGTCAGCCGGCCCGAGTTCTTTTCTGGCAGCAGCAATCCTAGCGCGTAAATCCTTAACCAGCGGATGTTCTTCTGTTGAGTCAACAAGCAAGTTTTTCAATTGGTCTTCCATCTTGGCGATTTCAGATTCTTCAATTTTTCTTTTATAGACTTTTAATTGTTCATTTATAAACTGTATTGCTACGTCGGTTTCTTTGGTTTGAGAACGCATATTCTGCTCAATCAAGATGTCGGTCAGAGTCTGGGCAACCTGCTGAGTAGTTTTTGGGTCTTTGCCGAAGTAGGAAATCTGTATAATGTTCGGACCACGCATGCCAACAACGATATTTCTCCTTAGTCCCAGGATAAGTTGCTCAAAATCATGTTGGGTCCGGACATCATTGCCTAAATTCAATTTTTTGGTCAATTCTACCAGGCTTTCCCATCCCAAGATTTGTTCTCTTATATTAATCATTCTCTGGACAGTCGTGGTGGCAACGGCTAAGCCTTCCATTAGGGGATTTATGGACTTTTCCTCTTCTACCAGGATTACCGTAGAAGATTGAAAAGTTGGCGGCAATAAGAATGCTGCCATAATACTTAAAACAAGCCCGATAAATACAGGAGTTATGAATAGCCATTTTCTCCTGAAGAAAATTTTTAGATAGTCTAACGGATTGCGTTTCTTAATGAACTCTTTAATTTCCATCTCATTTATCTCCGGTTAAGCGCATAATCGTTTATTATCTAGGTAAAGCATTTATAGCTGCCTTGGTAGAAGTTGTTCCGGTTGCTGCAGAGCCAGCTTGAATTACAGGCTGTGTAACAGGGCTGATGATCCGCATTACTTTAGCCATTACAGTTGCCGGCACGTATAACACATCTCCGGCATGCATATCTATGTTCTTAGTCAAATCGCCACCGTATAATAAGGAATACAAATCTACATATTTTATTTTCGCTTTGCCGGATTTATCCGGTGTTATGAGTTGGCAACGGCGCATTGCAGCGGACAATGTTGGAAGCCCTGCCAGAACAGCTGCCTCTCTTACCGGCATTGATTCGGCGCGCATAAAATATTTGCCAGGCTGGCCAACTTCACCTAAAACGTAGATTACTTTGCTTTTATAATCCAAAATAGTAACAGTAACATCGGGATTAATTATATAAACGGAAATCGTATTCTTTATCTTATCTTCCAATTCTTTTTTATTTAGGCCTGTAACTTCAATGTCGCCGGCGAATTTATATTGAATCTTTCCATCTAAGTTTACGGGAAATATTCCGCTAAACTCCGGATGGCGCTGGACATCTACTTGTATGACATCTTCTGCCCCTAGGGTGTAATTGGTCATATCTGTAAAATTTATTACGCTTTCTTTAGCGACCTCCAGCAGTTGATCCGGAGATGGCCCTGCTTGCCCAGCTGTTGATTCAGCGCTTTGCTGAGGATTATCACCAGCTTCTGGCAGGTTAAAGTTTTGCTTTGGCAGGTTTTCTTCAGCTGCCCAGGCGCAATTAAAAACTAATAAAAACATTAAAATAAATACGCAGAATCTAACTATCTTGTCCATTGCCATCCTCCTCGAAATAAATTATCGTTTCTTTAAAGTCCTTTAATCTCTTTAAGTCATTTTTGTCGTAAACCCGCCAACCGCGCCAATCTCGTTTAGGCACGGTGACCTTTTTTGACTTCTCCCAGCGGACAATAGTCTTGGGAGTGACGCCAATTCGCTCCGCGACATCGGTTATTGTCATCCTGTGATTGTTCAAGATACCCTCCATTTGTTATATTTTGTCCTGGTATGTCCTAGTATTACCTACTATGTCTATATATAACTAATATAAGCATTTTCTATGCCATCATTCAAAATAAGCTAGAAATTTAATTAATTAACTGTAACATATTTATTTTCAAGTGTTTAGAACTAGAGGTTTTTTGGAAATATTTTAAAAATTAGATGGATAATTGGCAGGTTGTTTATTAAATTAAACGTCGTATGGAAAACTGCCAGTGGCCTTCAAAATAACTAAGATTATAACCTATTTATTTACAATAAGTTATAATAAAATGCGGGCGGAAATAAACAAATATTTTAAAAAACACCATAGTAGATTTAAGGAAACTTTAGGCCTTTTAGAATATTTCTTCTGAGGGATCGACTTTTCTTCTGAGGGATTTTCTTTGGGAATGGAGCTTTTTATGTTGCAATCTCGTCTCTATTGCTGAAATTTTTGTTGAGGTGGGAATGCGTCGCTTGCGCTTCTTGTTTAATTGTCTTAACTTCTCCCTTAAGCGATTAAAAGCTAACTCTAAATTAGCTGATTGGTAGCGATGCTCTGTGGCGATAGCAGTAACGCCCGTAGGAATATGATGAAGCCGGACTGCTGTCTCTCTCTTATTCTTTCTTTGACCGCCCGGCCCGCTGCTTTTGTAGAATATTACTTTGACGTCTTTTTTTAAATCCTCTACACTAAGATTTGACATAATACTCAACTGGATTTATAACGCTAAAGGTTACTTAATGTTACTTATGTTTCATATCCCCACTCCCCGCAAAAAGTTCATAAGTGAGATGAATCGTATAGTCTTACCTGCGGCTACCAGCTCTTCTTCATGCTCATCAGTAATAACCAGCCCATTTTTTAGCCCTAAATCATCCATGGCAAGGCGCAGAGATTTAATTTCGCGCTGACGCACGCGCTCATCCCGCAGATCCCAACATACCTGAATTGCCTGAATCGCGGTTTTGCCTTGCTTAATCACAAAATCGGTTTCTCTGTGTTGGGCGTCCTTCCAGTAATAAATCTCTAAAGAAGCATCAGCCGCCTGGCGGCGTTTTAACTGGCTAAAAACCAGGTTCTCAGCCAGCGCTCCGCTATTTTGGCTAAAGCGAAATCCCACGGCATTGGCAAGACCGGTATCTACGCTATAGACTTTACGCGGGCTCTTTTCCTGCTCGCGGACTTTCCAGGAAAAACGCTTCACGAATGATAAAAGATACGCATCCTCAAAATAACCGGAGAATTTCTCAATCGTAGCGGCGTTGATTCCAAGGGATTTTTCCAAAGAATTGAATGTAGCAAGCGCGGCAATATTGCTGAAATAATATTTGGCAAGCGATTTCATCTGCTCAGCCTTGCGCACGCGAAAACGACGGATCAAATCCTTAGTCAAGATATCTTCAAAATACGTAAGAAGCAATTCCTGTTTGCGCCCGGATAATACCACCTCAGGGAACCCACCGAATTCAAGATACTCTCTCAAAAGCGGCTCAGCCGTGGCATCCCTGCCTTTAAATAACAAGAATTCATCCCAGGAAAGCGGCGATACCGACACGTCAAGGTGCCTGCCGCTAAGCATAGTTCCTAGCTCCCGGCTCAACAATTTGGCATTAGAGCCGGAGATACAAATCTTCCCCTTGCGCAGCTCATGAAAAGAACGCACCCAGCGCTCCCATCCCTCTACTTCCTGAACTTCATCAAGAAAAAGCACCGGAGCACCTTTAGGCGCTAAAAATTCGTTATAGGCGGAAAAAAGCTCATCAAGCAGCTGCGTGTCCAGTCGGACAAAGCGGGGATCCTCAAAATTAACAAAAAATATCTCTTTGCGCTCTTTTCCCGCGGCAATCAGCTCGCTGGCTGCCTGACGCATGAGATACGACTTACCGCTTCGCCTTGGGCCGGTAATCACCACTACCTGCCCTTCATTAAGGCAAGAACGAATGTGGCCGGTATATTCCGGGCGCAGTATTCCAGTTTGAGGAGCGCTTTCCCAGAAGTTCCAGTCTTGAAGAATCTTCAAAAGCTCATTTTTGCTCATTATTTTTATTATTATTAAGCATAATTATATGTTTTTACCTATTTAAGTATAACTTATTGGGCATAATTTGTCAAGTTCATTCTCGAAACCGCGCTGATCTCGGATGCCATAAACTGTCTACTCTATGACAAATGTCATACGGTTGTCATACATTATGTAACCTTATTACTAAAGTGTGAACTCATTTTTTCAAACGTCTTAGCCATGTCCTTTGAAACTTTTTTTAAACCTACTTGTAAGTCTTTAAACGCCCCTTCGGATTCATGCTTAATAACCTCTAATTTATCCAACAATTCCTTTTCCTTTGCTTTATAATCATCCAAGAGTGCCAAAAATGCCTCCCTCACCTCATCAGAGGTTTTAATTGCCTGGGCTTTGAATTGTTCAATGATTGGCTGCCATTCCTTAAGCTGTTTGTGTAGTTTTTTTTCTAATGTCTTTTTATCCATTTTAATCTCCCCTTAAGATGATTCAATTGAATTTTTGATTGCCTCAAAATTAAAAAATTTAAGCTCGCTTTTATCCTCCAAAAACCTTTCAACATCACTCTTTGCTTTACTAAGGTCAATTTGCTTCAAATTTTCCAAGAGGAAACTTTTAAAGTTATCTTCATCTATGCCGGGATTTTTGCCCTCGGTTTGCGTAATGGCATTATTTAATAATACAAAATTTGGACTGATTTTTTTGCCCAGATACCAAATGAGGTCATAAAAATCCCTACCCTTAACAAACTTACGATAAAAACATGCATGTAATTTGGTAGCAAAAGAAGAGTGCAAATCAAAGTGAACAATATTCAAAAGATATGTCTTATTAACGATGCTAGTTTCAGTATTCCAGCCTTCTGGCGGATTTGTATCTATCTCGAGTTTAATAGAAAGCTTTTGTTCCCCTAAATTAGAAAGCTCAAGCGCCTTTAATAAACCTTTGAATTTCATCATTGTACTGTGGACATTTTTCTGATCATTGGGTTTTGTTTCTATGTCTAGGCCAAAACCGCTAAACCCATCAATAATCTCAGAATTAATTTTCTTAAAATTATAGTTATTTTTATAAATGAGTGAAAAATCAAGATCTTCAGAAAAACGCCTTAAATTATATAAAAACCTTAAGGCAGTGCCTCCAACAAAAGCGAGATTATTAAAATAATCTTTATCATAGATAATTTTTAAAGCCATAATCTGCAGAAGCTCGCGTACCTTATTAATCTTCTCCTCTGTTGGCATATTTGGCGTAAACTGTTGCTTAAAAACTTCAATCATTTTATGCACCTTCCTTAATAAATTTGCAGAAATTCTGGCATACCTTTACAAGTTTTGAGTTGTTAAACAAATCAGCTTGCTCTAAAATCCTCAAGGCCTTCAACCCTTCAACATTTTGAAAACGATAAGAGATTTCGAAAATATCCTGGTCTTCTGTTTTAAATTTGCTCAAGTTCAAATAAAGAAAATCAACAACCGCTTTTTCAGGCTCAGCGATAAAAAATGAATAACCGGAATTATCCTTAACCTCCTTAAAACCCCTAAACACGCCGGGCTTAATATGCTGGTAGATAAAAGTTCCTAATTTATTTTTAAAAATTGCGGTTTTTTTAGTAGTTACAGAGGTCAAGTCAACTGTCCTTTCCGGAATAAGGCCATAAAAATTTAATGCTGTCTCTAAACTGATATACGAAGGAGCATACAGATTATTAGCAATAGAATGAAAATTCAGGCCTACTTTTCGGTCATTTTCATTAAGCGCATATAAACCGCGTTTTAATTGAATAAGCAAGCCTTTATTCTGCCAGCGATTAAACTGATTGCGCATAGCCTGTTTGCCTTTTTCAAGCCTAACCACATCTTTACTGGCAATAATAGGCAAATGCTGGAATTTATTACGAAAATCTGTATAATTCATTGTATTTCCTTATATAATCAAAAATGATTATCTACAGAAATAAGCATACTAGATTTAAGTTAGTTTGTCAAGAGGTTATATTATCTTTTGTTAACATATTTGTTAATTTATTGTAATAGAAATAATGGAAATTTAATAAATATCGAAGTGGACTATATCTCGGAGGGCTCGCTTGGGAATGTGATATTTGCCTTTAGTATCCTTCCAATACTTAACATCTCCCTTGTAATCTTCTACCACGGATTTCTCCTTAGGATAACCCAAGGCAAGCACAAACTCAATATTATAGTTCTGGGGAATGTGAAAAATTTGCCTGATATTTTCTTTATCAATCGCACCCAGCCAGCAAGAAGCAACACCCTCGCTCCAGGCAGTAAGAATCATATTTTCCATAGCAATACTAGCATCTACCAAGCCCCAGGACGGACTTATCTTAGTATTAACAATAGTTATAATATAGGTAACCGGCCTTTCGTCTTTTTCCGGGTTGCCCCTAGGAGCAATAGAAAAAGCCCACTTTAAGGCAGGAAATAAAGCTTCTTTTGCCTTTAGTTCATTAACCACAATAAATTCGCAAGGCTGCAAATTACCTGCACTGGCACCAAGCCTGGCGCTTTCTAAAATCCTATTCAGAAGCTTCTCTGGAATGGGCTTTTGCTTAAATTTTCTTATTGTCCGACGAGAAATTATTGTTTTATACACGTCCATAGCGCCTCTTCGAATGCTTTCTTAGCTTGCCAGGAGCTCCTGGCTAAAGGTTCGGAAACTACAGTTCTAAATCCTAAAGTTAAAGCAAAGTCTCTAATTCTGACGAAATCATCAGGCGTATAGAATTTTTTAACCGGCCAATGATCTTTTGAGGGCGATAAGTATTGGCCTAAGTAAAGTATATCTGCCCTGGCTTTGTTTAAATCTTCAATAGTTTGGGTTAAATCTAGCTCATCTTCCCCGAAACCAAGTAAAATCGCACTTTTTGTAAGCATTGCCGGATTATACTTCTTTATAGAGCTAAGTACTTCTAAAGAGCGTTCGTAATCCGAATCCGGCCTTATTTGCGGATAAAGTTTTTTTACAGTCTCAATATTATGGCCGATGACTGCAACATTAGAATTGGCAATGCGTTTCAATAATTCATCTACGTTGCCAAAATCAGGGATTAAAATTTCAATATTTGTATGCGGACATTGCTGGTTTATTGAGTTTATTGTCTTTAAAAAAGCCTCCAAGCCTTTATCCGTCAGATCATCACGGGTAACTGAGGTTAAGACCACAAAATCAGTACCAAGTTCTTTAATTGCCCTGGCTATTGCCTCTGGCTCTTTATCATCTAGCTGTTGGGGGGCGTTTTTTCTGACATTGCAGAATTTGCAGCTGCGCGTGCAGTCCTTACCTAATAATATATAGGTAAGGTCTGATTGCAACCAACAAGTGCCCAGATTCGGACAAGCAGCCTGTTCGCAAACTGTGTTTAAATTTAACTTCTTATTCAGCTGTTTTATTCTATTAAAAGTGCTATTTGGTGGAAACTTAGTCTTTAACCAAGCGGGACGTAGATTATCCATGAATCGGTTTATCAAATACTGCTTTTGCTGCATCAACAGCTATTTCGGAAAGTGTTGGGTGGGAATGAATTGTGTTAGCAATATCCTGAATTTTTAAATTATTGTTCTTGGCAATCACAAACTCGTGGATTAATTCACTTGCTTCAGGCCCGACAATATGAACGCCGATAATCTGGCCAATATTTCTCTCTGCAATAATCTTAACAAATCCTTCGTCTTTACCTAAAAGCACTGCTTTGCCGCAGGCTTTGAAGAAATGCTTACTAATAGCTATATCTAATCCCTTTTCCCTGGCTGCCTTTTCAGTCAAGCCTACTCTTCCGACTTGAAACGCTGAATAAACCGCAGAAGGTATATTATCATAATTCAAGGCTTGGGGATTTTTACCGCAAATTGCCTCTGCCGCGACTATGCCTTCAGCTGAAGCAACATGGGCGAGCATTGGTGAATTAATACAATCCCCAGCTGCATAAATATGAGACTGGCTTGTCTGCATATGAGAATTAACCTTAATAAAACCCTTATCCATTTCAACGCCAAGTTGCTCTAAGCCAAGATTCTCTATATTAGCGCTTCGTCCAACACAAAGTAAACAATAATCAAATTCTCTTTTTATATCTGAATTTGCGGTTTTTATTTCTACCTTACAGATATCTTCATTTTTCTCAAGTTTAGCAACTTTGCTTTCTGTATAAATCTGCACGCCTCTTTTTTTAAGGTACTTAGTAATTTCTAAAGCAATATCAGCATCTTCAAGTGGCAAAACTTGATTAGTAACTTCTACAAGCGTAACTTTTGAGCCTAATGTCTGAAATAACCAGCCAAATTCAACGCCAATAGCGCCAGCGCCGATTATAAGTATATTTTTAGGTAGAATTTTGAGCTTAAAAATATCCGGGCTGATTAGAACCCTCTTTCCATCCGGCTCTAAACCAGTTAATACTTTAGGCCGCGAACCAGTTGCAATTAAAAAATAGTCAGCGCAAATCTCCTGATTCTTTCCGTCGCTAATGACATTTAAGGTTTTTGCTGATTTAAAACTAGCCTGACCAATAATCAGGTCAATTTTATTTTTTTTGAATAAAAAGCTTATACCGCTACGCAACTTAGCACTATTTCCAAGGGCAGCAGCAACCATTTTATTAAAATCCAGGGATTTCAGTTCTAAATCAAGGCCTGATTTTCCAGAAGCTTTCGCAATATCAACAATCTCAGCAGTATTGATTAAAGATTTGGTAGGAATGCAGCCTTCGTTAAGGCAAACGCCGCCTAAGCGCTCTTGGGACGTCTCCAGGACGCAAACAGTTTTACCTAATTGGCTTAGTCTTATGCCGGCAACATAACCTGCTGGACCTGAACCAATTATTGCCACATCGTATTTGCTCATAGTGAAGTCATTCTACCATCTGTAATTAATCTTGGCAATATACAATTGAAAATTAACCACTGAATTACCCGCCTTCGCTAAATTGCTTTCGCGTTTAGCTTCGGCGGGTTATTCGCTGACAGAATTTAGATGTTTTGGGCGAATAAAAAAACGCTCAAAGCATCTTGAGCGTCTAAATAAGAAAGCCGATAAAGGCGAGCGTTTCGCCATTCGGCAGCCCAACCACCATACTGCATGCCTTCTCCCGATAAAATCGGGATTTCGGGCCTCGCAGCTACAGGTTTGCGGCTTTGCCCCGGCTTCGTAAAATACTTATCGTGTTTGACTTCGCCGGGCCAGACGAAGTTTAAGACAAAAACACTTAAAACTTTGCCTGGGTCCCTAGATTTCTCTAGGTTTACCTTTATCGGCTTCTTAAAGTATACCCGAAATTCTGTTTACTTACAAGGTTACTTAAACTTCGCTGTCGTTAATCAGCTTTCTATAATAAGTAATGCATTTCAAACAAGTAGGGTTTTTTTCATGCCATTCTGGATGATCCTTAAGGATCAACTTCATTAAATATTCTTCGGTCTTTATGTGAGACAAAGCAACAAAATCATCAATTTCGCGGTCGCAAATCTGGCATTTATATTTCATTTTCCCTTCCTTTGATAATTGCAATTGGTTAATATTGACAAGGTTATAAGTTTTTTAATATTAACATAATTTAATTACCCTGTCAATTGAAGGGAAACTTATTTAAATATATTTTTCCTTGTTAATCAATTCAATAAAAACCGGCACTATTTTAGGGTCAAATTGAGTGCCGGAATTAGCCTTTAATTCGGT
>JAGVEL010000036.1 GCA_020058285.1 Candidatus Omnitrophota bacterium | reverse complement strand
CTTTCGCGTTTACTTTATGCAGTGCGCGAGCAAAAAGGCGCCGCTATCCTTACCGGTGTATTCGGTTGCGGTAAAACTCTTTTAGGCCGGACTCTATTAACCGAGCTTAGCAAAGAAGTTTATAAGACGGCATTTATCGCTAATCCCAAAATGGAATATGTGGAGCTGTTAATGACAATTGCCAACCGCTTGGGCGCTAAGGATTTGCCAACCAAGCGCACAGATGTATTGACCAATGTGGTCTTGGATGCGCTTAATGAAATCTTAGAGAATAATTTCAAGGATGGGAAGAAGACCGTTCTGGTTATTGATGAGGCGCATGTAATTGATGATAAAAACGTCTGGGAAGAGCTCAGACTTTTATTGAATTTTCAAACAGAGAATTCCTTTTTAATGAATGTGCTTTTTTTAGGCCAACCAGAATTAAGAGATATAATTGAGCGCAACAAACAATTATCACAGCGGATTGCTATACGCTGTCATCTCTCGCATTTATCCGAACAAGAAGTCGGCGAATATATAAAACACCGGCTTAAAATTGTTAGTAGGACTGATGAGCTGTTCCAAGCTTCAGCTGTCCGGTTAATTTTTGAAAATTCCGGAGGAATTCCCCGCCGGATTAATCATCTTTGCGATCTTGCGCTTTTAACTGGTTTTAGCAAGCAAGCAAAAACAATTGATGCTGGCATAATAAAAGAGGTTATCTCGGATTTGGAAGGTGAGTAACTTAAATAAAAATTGAATTGACACCTCGGTTTAGAGGTTGTAAAATTAAACCAGGTAGGTAATTTATTTAGTCAGTAGGTTCAATTCCTCCGCTTCTTGCGTTCTGCGGGAATGCGGCGGGGTCATTGAAAGGGGGAAAGATGCAAAAACTTGCCAATCTTTCAATATTTGTTGCAGTAATAGCGATTGTGCTTGGAATCATTTCCAGGATTATGTTTAAGCCTATTGTAGTTGAAGCAAGAGCCTATATCGGCTTTGCCGCAGTAATGCTTTTATTGGCTATTGCAGTTATGTTAAGTCAGCAAACAGTATCAAAGAAGTAGTAAAATAAAAGTTACTCTTTTTGTTCTTTAGCTGATGCCCGCTTTTAGAAATTAGAAGCGGGCATTATAATATCAAATGAGGCCAAAGTTACGGAGAGTTAGCGAACGTAACTTTGTTGCCGAATTTATCCCTCACCTTTTTAGCTATTGAAGACGTATTATATTTATAAATCAAAACTGAGAATTAAAAAGAGTTTGAATATTTAAAAGGTGAGGGATTAGTTCGCAGACGCTCTGACATATCGTCGGAAAGCTATAACTTATGTCGCGCTTAGCGCTCCATAAGTTATCTGCTCACTAAAGGGGGAATTGTCATGGATGAAATATTAGAAATCCTAGAGCATGATGCAAGGACTACGCCACAGGAAATTGCCAAGATGACAGGTAAAAGCCTAAAGTTAGTAGAAGCAGCAATAAAAAAATATGAAAAACAAGGCATTATTTTAAAGTATAAGGCATTGATAAATAAGGAATTGCTCGCAGATAATCATAAAAGCGTAAGGGCATTGATTGAAGTAAGTGTTACGCCGGTGAAAAACTTAGGGTTCGATTATATTGCGGAGCGTATATATCAATTCCCCGAGGTAAAAAGCTGCTATCTATTAAGCGGTACTTATGATTTACTGCTGGTAGTTGAAGGACGGGATATCCAGGCAGTGGCTAATTTCGTAGCTGAAAAATTATCATCCATGGAACACGTAAAAGGCACAGTCACTCACTTTTTGCTGAAAAAATACAAAGAGGATGGAGATATATTAAAGAGCAAAGCTGATAATCGGCGTATTGCCATAAGTTATTAACAATGAAAAAGAAAAAACAACTTATTTCAAATATTGTAAATGACCTTCCACCGTCGGGAATCCGTAAATTTTTCGATTTGGTCTTAGAAATGAAGGATGTTATCTCTCTGGGTGTAGGCGAACCAGACTTTGTAACACCCTGGAATATAAGGGAAGCAGGGATTTTTTCTCTGGAACAAGGCCAGACCAGCTACACCTCAAATAAAGGTTTGATGAAATTAAGGCTGGCAATTAACCGTTACCTTAAAAATACTTATGACCAGTCTTACGATCCAAATACTGAAATTCTAATTACAACTGGAGTATCTGAAGGGTTAGACTTAACAATGCGCGCCTTGTTTGAAAAAGGCGATAAAGTGCTTGTGTCAATTCCCAGCTACGTTGCTTACGCTCCTTTAGTTACCCTAACCGGAGCGCATGCAGAAATTATTGCGACAAATTTCGAAGATGGGTTTAAATTAAAACCCGAGATGATTGAAAAGAGCGCTGATTCCAAAACTAAGGCAATAGTTTTGAATTACCCGAACAATCCTACAGGTGTATCTTATACTAAAAAAGAGTTAGAAGATTTAGCCAGGATTATCAGGAGAAAAAATCTCCTGGTTATCAGTGACGAAGTTTATTCTGAGCTGAGTTTTGATTTTAAGCACACTCCGTTTATGAGCTTGCCGGGCATGCGTTCGCGCACTGTGTATCTAAATGGATTCTCTAAAGGTTATGCTATGACTGG
>JAGVEL010000038.1 GCA_020058285.1 Candidatus Omnitrophota bacterium | reverse complement strand
TCGTCAACCCTTTGGATGTAAAAAACGTAGTTAATATCCAGGCAGACGAGCCGCTAATAAAGCCGCAGATGATTGATTCGTTAATCAGCGCTCTTATTCATGATAAGTCAATATATATGGCAACGTTAGCCAAGCGTATAACCAACCCCGAAGAGCTAACCAATCCCAACGTAGTCAAGGTGGTTAAGGATAAGGCTGATTTTGCACTTTATTTTTCCCGCAGCCCAATTCCTTATTTACGAAATCAGTCCGGCGATGTTGCTTCTACAAAATTTTTTAAACATATCGGCTTATATGCTTACACAAAAGACTTTTTGTTTACATTTAAGACGTTGCCTAAATCTAGCCTGGAAAAAGCAGAACAATTAGAGCAATTACGCGTCCTGGAAAATAATTATAAGATAAAGATTATTGAAACTGAGTTTGATACAATTGGAGTGGATACGCCCGAGGATTTATTAAAGGTTGAAATGATTCTAGGCGGTTCATAAATTTTAAAGGTTAGTTATGGTAAAAATTGTTAAGGTAGGAAATATTAAAATCGGTGGCCAAAATTTGGTCCTAATTGCCGGGCCTTGCGTTATTGAAAGTAAAGACTTGATTTTGCGTATGGCACGCTCAATCAAGAAGATTAGCGACGCTTACAAAATCCCTTTTATTTTTAAATCAAGCTATGACAAGGCAAATCGCTCATCCATGGGTTCTTTTAGGGGCATCGGCTTAGCTAAAGGGCTAAATATATTAAAAGAGGTAAAGGATACTCTTAATATACCGATATTAAGCGATGTGCATTGCCAGCAGGATATTGAAGTTTCGGCTCGGGTACTGGATGTTATTCAGATTCCGGCATTTCTTTGCCGCCAGACAGACTTACTTTTAGCTGCAGCTGATACGGGCAAGGTGATTAACGTAAAGAAAGGCCAATTCTTAGCCCCTTGGGATATGAAAGAAGTGATTAAGAAGATTGAATCGCGGCAAAATAAAAATATTTTGCTTACTGAACGAGGCGCGAGTTTTGGTTATAACAATCTTGTTTTTGATTTAAGGGCATTGGCAATTATGCGCGAGTTGGGATATCCGGTAATTTTTGATGCAACTCATTCTGTACAGCTTCCGGGTGCGCATGGCAGCGCCTCAGGCGGGGAACGCAAGTTTGTTGCTGGCTTTAGCCGGGCAGCAGTTGCTTTTGGTTGTGACGGGCTTTTTTTAGAAGTTCATGAAAAGCCGGATAAGGCTCCTTGCGATGGCCCAAATATGATTAGCCTGAAACAATTAGACCAAATTTTGGAAACTGTAGTTAAAATCAGGAAAGACTTAAAATGAGTTTAAAAAAAGCAAAACAGGTTTTAAAAATAGAAGCTGACGCTATCAACCGGTTGATTTCCCGTCTGGATGAAAATTTTCTAAAAGCCCTGGATATGCTATACAAATCTAAAGGGCGGATTGTCGTAACTGGTATGGGTAAAGCCGGAATAATCGGCCAGAAGATTTCCTCAACACTGTCTTCCACCGGTACCCCAAGTCTGTGGTTGCATTCTGCAGAGGCAAGTCACGGCGATTTAGGCAGAGTGACTAAGGATGACTGTATTTTAGCGCTTTCAAATAGCGGAGAAACAGAAGAGTTGAAACATTTTTTGCCCATAGTAAAAAAGATCGGCGCAAAATTAATTGCGATTACCGGAAATAAAAAATCCACATTAGCCAAATTTTCCGACGTGGTTTTGGATGCGGGAGTTGAGCGTGAAGCCTGCCCACTAGGCCTTGCGCCTACTGCTTCTACAACTGTAATGCTTGCCTTAGGTGATGCCTTAGCTGTGTGTTTGTTGGAGATGAAAGGTTTTAAAGAGAAGGATTTTGCCTTATATCACCCCGGAGGCTTACTCGGCAAAAGATTATTGCTTACGGTTGGTGATATTATGCGCACAGGAAAAAATAATCCAATAGTTAAAGAAGGTATTTCAGTTTCTAAAGTACTTTTTACAATTACCCAAGCGCGGGCTGGTGCAGCAATAGTTGTAGACAAATATGGAAAATTAATTGGAATTTTTACTGATGGAGATTTGCGCCGCCATGTGGGAAAAACATCAAATTTACTTAATCGCCGGATTCAGGAGGTTATGACTAAGAATCCTCTGGTTATAAATAAACAGTGCCTGGCGGTTGAGGCATTGAGAATTCTAAAGGAAAAAAAGATTGATGAGTTGCCGGTTGTTGATGAAAACAAGAGGCCGGTTGGCTTGCTTGATGTTCAGGATTTACTTAAGGCAGGAATTGTTTAAGCCCATAACTAATATATGAAATCAGTTCTGAAGAGAGCTAAAAAGATTAAGTTATTAATGCTGGATGTTGACGGAGTTTTGACTGATGGCCGGATTATCTATGATAATTTAGGCCGTGATTTAAAATTCTTTGATGTTCACGATGGCCTAGGAGTTTATCTCTTATGGCTCATGGGAATAAAAACAGTATTAGCCACCGCAAAGAATTCCGGGGTAATTTCTCATCGGGCAAAGGATATGCTTGTTGAAGAAGTATACAAGGATATTTTTCCTAAATCAAAGATTTTGGAAATAGTGAAGAAAAGATTTAAGGTAAGCGCGCAAGAAGTCTGTTTTGTCGGAGATGATTTGGTGGATTTCTCGATAATGAAAAGATGCGGCTTGTCTATTGCCGTAGCTAATGCCTGCGATGAAATAAAGAAAATCGCTCATTATATTACTAGAAAAACCGGCGGCCGCGGCGCAGTAAGAGAGGTTGCTGAGATTCTGCTTAAATCCCAAGGTTTATGGCAGAAGGCCCTAAAAATTTACGAATAGGTTTAAAAGATGTTACTTTTGGAAATTAAAAATATATCAAAGTCTTATGGTACGCATCTGGTTGTCAATGACGTAAGCTTAACCGTTGGCCGCTCGGAGATTGTCGGATTGCTTGGCCCTAACGGTGCAGGAAAGACCACTACGTTTTATATGGTCATGGGTATTATCAGTCCGGATAAGGGCAAGATTATCTTAGACCAGAAAGACTTAACTCGAATGTCGATACATAAGCGTTCGCGTCAGGGAATGGCTTATTTGTCTCAGGAGCCTTCTATATTTAGGAAACTAACTGTGCGTGAAAATATTATGTCTATTTTAGAAACACAGCCGATTTCTTTGCGTGAGCGCCGGCGCAGATTAGAGTCGCTGCTTGAGGAATTAAAGATTGCGCATCTGGCTAACAGAAAAGCCTATTTGCTTTCTGGGGGAGAGCGACGGAGATTAGAGATAACCCGGGCCTTAGTCACCCGGCCGTCATTTATTTTACTGGATGAGCCTTTTTCCGGTATTGATCCGATAGTAGTTGCTGAGGCCCAGGAATTGATTAAGGAATTAAAAGAAAAAGGCTTAGGGATATTACTTACCGATCATAATGTCCGCGAGACTTTATCAATCACGGATAGGGCGTATTTGATTAATGAGGGCCGCGTGCTTATTTCTGGCCAGGCGCAAGATCTTATTGAAAATGAGCAAGCACGCAAGGTTTATCTTGGTGAGAAATTTAAGATGTGAAAGGGATAGATATGAAATCAGAGGTTAAAAAACTTGACGCTTGTATCAGAGAGATAGATATTGAGGTGGAGAGTGATACGGTAACGAGTAAGCTCGACGAGATTTATAAGGAGATTTCTAAAACAGCTAAGATTCCCGGCTTTCGGCCCGGGGCTGCGCCACGTGAGCTTTTAGAGAAACATCATTCTAAATTAGCCCAAGAGGAACTGCTTAAAACTTTAGTCAATGAAGCTTATCATAAGAGTCTGGAAGAGCATAAAATAATTGCCTATGGCCACGCTGATATTGCTGATGTTTCGTTAAAAGATAATATTTTAAAATTTAAGGCTAAGGTTGAGGTACGGCCGGACATAGATTTAAAAGATTACAAGTCAATTAAGATTAATAGATTGAGGCCGGAGGTTAAAGAGGAACTTGTTGAGCAGCAAATAAGTAAAATCGCCAAAGAAAGAGAGCATGAGGCTGATTTAACTGATAATTTTGCCAGAAGTTTAGGCTATGCGACATTGGAAGAATTAAAGGATTCTGTAAGAAAACAACTTTTTTTGCAGGCGCAGGAGGAATCATATAATAATTGTTTACATCAACTCGTAGAAGAATTACTGAAAAATAACCCTCTATCAGTACCCAAGGGGTTGGTTAAACATCAGCTGGATAGGCGTATAGAGGAATTAAAATACCGGATGAAGGTTTATAATCAAGATGACGGAAAGATAGAGGAAGAAATAAAAAAGATTCAAAATCAGTTGGAACAAGAAGCAGAGAAGGATGTAAAAATTATTTTATTACTCGAAGAAATTGCCAGGAAAGAGAATATTAAACCTAAAGATCAATCTAAGATTACCCAAAGGGCGATAGAATTTTTATTAGAGCATGCCCAGTGGGAATGAATGAAATTACAATTCGCACTGACGACTTAGCTCACCGTAAAGATTGGTTCGCTAAATCGTGTGCTCATTGAGGAGGTTAAGATGGATGAACATATGCAAACACTAATTCCGATGGTTGTGGAAAGCACAGGCAGGGTTGAGCGCGCTTATGATATTTATTCCCGGCTTCTTAAAGACAGGATAATTTTTATCGGTACACCGGTTACTGACCATGTTGCAAACCTGATAATTGCCCAGCTTTTATTTTTACAGATGGAGGATGTTAATAAAGAAATCAGCCTCTACATTAATTGTCCGGGCGGCTCAGTGACCGCTGGCCTGGCAATTTACGATACTATGCAGTTTATTAAACCGGATGTAGCAACATATTGCGTCGGTCAAGCTACAAGCATGGCCGCATTGCTTTTGGCTGCAGGTACAAAGGGAAAACGTTACGCCCTTCCTCATGCCCGGGTTATGATTCATCAACCCTGGGGCGGAGTTGAAGGCCAGGCTAGCGATATACAGCTACAGGCAAAGGAAATATTACGCCTAAAAGATAAGATTAATGAGATACTTTCACATCACACCGGCCAGCCTCTGGAAAAAATCATGAAAGATTCTGACAGGGATTATTTTATGTCAGCGCTTGAGGCAAAGAGCTATGGTTTGGTTGATGAAGTGCTTGAGCAGAAGAAGAGCAAATAAAGGTAAAACCAATTCAAGGAAGGAATTAATAAATGAACAAGACGTATTTACTCACACCTGGGCCAACGCCATTACCGCAGGAAGTAAGAGAGGCAATGGCTAGGCAGATAATTCATCATCGCACTTCTCAATTTCAAAATGTACTTAAGGAGTGTTCCCAAGGTTTAAAAGAGGTATTCCAGACGAAGAACGATATTTTTATGCTTACTTCTTCTGGAACCGGTGCAATGGAGGCTGCAGTTGTAAATCTTTTATCTCCTAATGATAGCGCAATCTGCGTGCAAGCTGGAAAGTTCGGCGAGCGCTGGACAGAACTTTGCAAGGCCTTTTGTATTAAGCAAGAAGTTATTGATGTTAAATGGGGCTATGCCGTAAATCCCAAGTTAATCGAAGATAAATTAAAGGCAAACAGCAATATTAAGGCAGTATTTGTTACACTCTGCGAGACTTCAACAGCTACTGCTGTAGACATAAAGACAATCGGGGAGATTGTAAAAAATTCCCAGGCAGTTCTGGTTGTAGATGCGATCAGCGGCCTGGGAGCTGTTGATCTAGAGACAGATGCCTGGGGAGTTGACGTAGTTGTCGTTGGTTCGCAAAAAGGCCTGATGTTGCCTCCGGGTTTGGCATTCATCAGCATGAGCTCTAAGGCGCAAAATTTGATGGATAACGCTAAGAGTCCGCGTTATTATTTTGATATGCGCAAGGCAAAGAAAGCCTGGGATCAGACCGATACGCCTTTTACTCCTGCAGTGTCTTTGGTTATTGCGCTAAAAGAAGCTCTGGACATAATCAAAAAAGAAGGTTTAGCTAAAAGGTTTGCAAGATTTTCTTTATACGCAAGAGCAGCGCGCGAAGCAGCTAAGGCAATAGGTTTAAGCATTTTTGCCAAGGATTTATCTGATGCGGTGACAGCGATTAATCTGCCGGATAATATCGACGGAGAAAAACTCGTTAAGACCATGCGCGATACTTACGGCGTGGGCATTGCCGGAGGCCAGGCTGAATTAAAAGGCAAGATTGTGCGCATTGCTCATATGGGCTATATCAGCGCAGAGGATACAATTGCTGCAATAAGCTGTTTGGAAAAAGTCCTCACTGAGATGGGTTATAACTTTAAGCAAGGAGCAGGGGTAAGCAAAGCTGAGGAAATACTAAGAACCGCAAAATAGAATTTTATTCTATAATGCAAAACCTTATTGAGTTATTAAAAATTACTGCTCGCAAATTTCCGAAAAACCGAGCAGTCATTTATAACCGTAAGGCGCTCACCTATCGGGAAGTTGTCAGTGATGTTGTCCGTTTAAGCCTCAGATTAACAAGATTACATGTCCGGCGAAATGATCACGTAGGAATACTCCTGCCTAATTGCAGCGATTTTGTCATTAGCTATTTTGCAATTCTAAACCGCGAAGCAGTAGTTGTCCCGCTAAATAATTTTTTAAAACCCGAAGAGCTTGTCGTAATCCTCAAGGATTGCGGGATAAAATTTTTAATTACCAATTCCAGTTTTTTAAAGACAGTAAGTAATTTAGCAAAAGAAGTAAATTGTTTGGCTGATATTTTATTTATTGACCAGGATATCAGTTTAGCCTTGCCTTTTTTAAAAAAAGAGTTTGCCGATTTTGGTTTTTCCGGCCTGAGGAGTAATGCGAAAAAACCAGACCCGGCAGTTATTCTCTATACCTCAGGCACTACAGGCTATCCTAAAGGAGCGATCCTTTCCCATGGGAATTTATTGTTTGATGTATTTGCCTGCGCAAATGCAATTGAGGTGAGTAGTAGAGATAATTTTATCTGCGTGTTGCCGATGTTTCATTCTTTCCCGCAGACAGTATGTATGTTATTGCCTTTTGCCAAAGGCGCAACAACTACAATTATCGATGGGTTAAAACCATTTTCAAAGGTATTACGCGCAATCGTCCAACATCGGGTGACAGCGTTTGTAGCTGTGCCAGCGGTGTACAATATCCTGATAAATTTGAAACTGCCCAGGATTTTTCTTTGGCCAATTATAAAAAATATCCTAATTCCTTTGCGCATTTGCGTATCCGGAGCTGCGGCCTTGCCGGGTGAAACTCTGAAAAAATTTGAAGAAAGATTTGGCATCCCGCTTTTAGAAGGCTATGGCTTGACTGAAACTTCACCGGTAGTTTCCTTAAACCCGTATAGGCATAAGCGTATTCCTGGCTCAATTGGCTTGCCGCTTGCGGGAATTTCGGTAAAAGTTGTTGATGATTTTGGTAAAGAGTTAGCACCAAATACTGTAGGCGAACTGCTGGTTAAGGGCGAAAATGTTATGCAAGGCTATTTTAACCGGCCGGCTGATACGCATGAGGCATTAAAAGACGGCTGGCTTTATACCGGAGATTTAGCCAAGATTGACGATAAGGGTTTTATTTATATTGTGGATAGGAAGAAAGATATGATTAATGTCCGGGGCCTTAAGGTTTATCCCCGGGAGGTAGAAGAGGTTTTGTGTAAACACCCGGATGTTCAAGAAGCTGCAGTTGTGGGAATCCTTGATAGTCATCACGGTGAGATTCCCAAAGCGTTTATTGTTTTAAAAGAAAATAGCCATATAGACGAACGAAGTATTTTAGAGTATCTGCGTAAACATATTGCTAACTATAAGGTGCCGCGTAACATAGAGTTTAGCTCAAATTTGCCTAAAACCCCAACTGGCAAGATTGCCAAGCGTGAGTTAATAGCAGCGCATTAAACAGCCTATCTTTATAGGAATCCAGCCCTATTTTGATTAAAAATCCGGTATTTTAACCTTCTGGTTTTTATTGATACGCGTAATTGCGAATGGTTGACAGTGAGTTTTTTCTACTATATAATAATGAGGCTATGTCTGAAATAAACCCTCAAATTACAGAAAGAAAAAATAAGATTAACCTCTTAGAACAAAAGGGGATAGATACATTTGTCGCTAAATTTGAGCGCACTTGTAAAAT
>JAGVEL010000003.1 GCA_020058285.1 Candidatus Omnitrophota bacterium | reverse complement strand
TTCGCCGTTGCACTTTGAAAACATTTCAGATTTAGAGTCTATCTTGGAAAAAGCCTCAGATGTATTGGCAGATTTAACTCATTATACAAGCATTGTTTCTTCCTTGAGCCGGGATGATAAATTTTATTTTAATGGCTTGCATTTTCTCCTGGAATTACCGGAATTCAATGATATCGCAAAATTGCGCTTATTTTTGTCAATACTTGAGGAGCGTAAACGCTTATTGGAGTTGATTAACAACGCCCCGCAAGGCAGTATTAACATATATATCGGCAAAGAATCGCATTGTGATGAGATTGAAGAGTGCTCCTTATTAGTAACAACATTCTCTAATAAAGGCAGCTCCCACGGCCATTTGGGTATAATTGGGCCAAAACGGATGAATTATTCCCGGGTTATTGCAATTTTAGAATATTTGTCTCAGGAGTTAAGTGATTTATTAAGCGAGTGTTAATTATGAAACCGAACGCAAACCAAGAAAAAAATCATCAGAATCCGCAAGATCTAAAAGTCAGCCAGAAGGATGATTCGGTTACGCTCAGCAAACAGGAGTATGACGAGCTTTCGAAGGCTGCCGGCCAGAAGGATGAATACTGGGATAAGCTTCTGCGCCAGCAAGCTGAATTTGATAATATTCGTAAGCGTCAGGAAAAAGAGCGCAACGAATTTATCAAATATGCTAACGAGAACCTGATCGTCCAGTTGTTAGAAGTCCTGGATAATCTGGAAAGGCTGGTTAGCATGGCTGAAGAACATAAGCAGGATTTTGAGTCTTTTTTAAAAGGCGTAGAAATTATCTTAGCTCATCTTTATGAGTTATTGAAAAAATATGGGGTTAAGCCCATTGAGACAAAAGACAAAATGTTTGATCCGCTGTATCATGAAGCATTAATGACTGTTGAATCTGATTCTGCTAAAGAGAATAAAATAATTGAGGAACTTCAGAAAGGTTACATATTAGACAATAGGGTTATTCGTACATCTAAGGTTAAAGTAGCAAAAAAGAAAACAGAAGAAACAAAAGAAGAGAAAATATAAATTTGAGAGGTGAAAAATGGCAAAAATAATTGGAATTGATTTAGGAACATCTAACTCTGCTGCTGCAGTAATGGAGGCAGGCAGGCCGGTTATCATTCCGTCTGCAGAAGGTGCAGGCGTTGCTTCAGGCAAGGCGTTTCCGTCTTATGTTGCTTTTACTAAAGACGGCCAGCGGCTTGTTGGCGAGCCAGCAAGGCGCCAGGCAGCAATTAATCCTGAAGGTACAATACAAGCAGCTAAACGCAAAATGGGTACGGACTTTAAATTTAAAGTTTATGGCAAGGAATATACTCCTCAGCAGATTTCTGCGTTTATCCTGCAGAAGATTAAACAAGACGCTGAAAGCTATCTTGGCGACAAGATAGAAGAGGTGGTAATCACTTGCCCGGCATATTTTGACGATAACCAGAGAACAGCGACAAAAGATGCTGGCGAGATTGCCGGGCTTAAGGTGCTGCGTATCATCAACGAGCCTACGGCTGCGTGCCTTGCTTACGGCCTGGAAAAAGCAGGCAAGGAATTAAAGATTCTTGTTTTTGACTTCGGCGGCGGAACGCTTGATGTAACAATTATGGAGATGTGGAAAGAAGGCGGTTTTAAAGTCATGGCAACTAGCGGAGATACACAACTTGGCGGCACAGACATGGATAATTCCTTAATTGAATACATTGCGAAACAGTTTAAGGCAGAGACAGGCATTGATTTAAGAAACGATAAAATGGCTGTGCAACGTTTACGCGAAGCAGCGGAGAAAGCTAAGGTTGAGCTTTCTAGTACCTTAACTACTGATATAAATTTGCCGTTTATTACTGCTGATACCACTGGCCCAAAACATTTAACTATGACGATCAACCGCGCAAAACTTGAGGAATTAGTTGGTCCGATAATTGGAAGATGCCGCGGTCCGTTAGAGCAGGCATTAAAGGATGCAAAAGATGCGTTTAAAAAAGAAGGCGTTGATTTTGCAGATCAAAGCGTAGATAAGATTATCATGGTTGGCGGCCCAACGCGTATGCCCATTGTCCAAAAATTTGTTGAAGATTATTTTGGCAAGAAGATTGAGCGCGGAGTTGATCCCATGGAATGCGTTGCCTTGGGTGCGGCAATTCAGGCAGCAATAATCAAAGGCGATGTAAAAGATGTGTTGTTGCTTGACGTCACGCCGTTGTCTTTAGGTATTGAGACTTTAGGCGGAGTAAGTACTCGGCTTATTGACAGGAATACAACTATTCCTACGAGGAAAAGCCAGATTTTCTCAACAGCTGCGGATAGTCAAACTGCGGTAACTGTGCGTGTTCTGCAAGGTGAACGGCCGATGGCTAATGATAACGTTGAACTCGGAAGATTTGATTTAGTCGGAATTCCAGCTGCGCCGCGCGGCGTGCCGCAGATTGAGGTTAGTTTTGACATTGATGCGAATGGCATTGTCCACGTAAACGCAAAAGACTTAGGTACTGGCAAAGAACAATCAATACGCATCACTGCTCCTAAGAAGCTCGATAAAGAAGAGATTGATAAGATGGTCAGAGACGCAGAAAAATTTGCCGCAGAAGATACAAGAAAAAAAGAAGAAGTAGAGATAACCAATCAGGCAGATAATCTGGTTTACGCAACGGAAAAAGGGCTTAAGGAATATGGAGATAAGGTAAGCCAGGCTGAGCGAGCAGATATCGAAACAAAACTCAATGATTTAAAATCTGCGATCAAGGACAAAAATATTGATAGGATAAAACGGGCTACAGAGGATGTGACCAAGGCATCGCACAAAATGGCTGAGGAGATGTATAAGCAGGCTGCGCAAAAACAACAGAAGCAGAAACCAGAATCTTCGAGGCCGGGACAAGCAGAGCCACAGTCCGAGCAAGAACCAAAACCGGAAAAAGGCAAAGACGAAGACATCATTGATGCTGAATATAAGGAAGAGGGTAAGTGAAGCCACTATGACCAGTCAGCGTGATTATTATGAAATACTTGGCGTAAAGAAAACTGCCAGCACCGACGAGATAAAACAGGCTTACCGGCAGCTTGCTTTGAAATATCACCCGGATCGAGTAGTGGAATCGGAAAAAAAACAGGCTGAAGAAAGATTTAAAGAAATTTCCGAAGCTTACGCAGTATTGTCCGATGTTAATAAACGTAACCTCTATGATCAATACGGTCATGCTGGCATTGACCAGAAATATACTACTGAAGATATTTTTCGCGGAGCTGATTTTGGTTCGATATTTGAAGACTTGTCCAGTTTTGGAGCAGGTTCTATTTTTGAAGAACTCTTCGGCGGTTTTGATGTATTTGGCGCAGAAAAAAGCCAAAGGGGTAGTCGCAGCCGCCGCGCACGAGGCAATGATCTTCATTTTGAATTAGAGATTACCCTGGAAGAAGCAGCAAGCGGCGTTGAGAAAATTATTACTGTGCCGCGGCTTGAAGCATGCTCAACCTGTAGAGGTTCTGGCTTAAAGCCTGGAACAAAAAGAAAAACCTGTCCCAACTGCCGAGGATCAGGCAGGATTGCGCGTTCCAGTGGTTTTTTTAGCATAGCTACAACTTGTCCTCATTGCCAGGGCCAAGGGTTTATTATTGATAACCCTTGTTCGGATTGCAGAGGTAAAGGTGCAACCAGCAAACAAAAAAGAATTCAGGTAAAAGTGCCGGCAGGGGTGGATTCCGGAAGCCGTTTGCGCTTAACCGGAGAAGGTGATGCAGCAGGCGGGGAAAGAGGAGATTTGTATATCAGTTTAGCTGTAAAGCCTCACCAAGTATTTAAACGTAGAGAAAACGATATAATCTTAAATTTAGATGTAAGTTTTCTTAAATTAATTTTGGGCGCAGACATTGATGTACCAACACTTGACGGGAAAGTAACAATGAAAATTCCAGCCGGAACTCAACCGGATAAAATATTTAGAATTAGAGGAAAAGGGATTAGTGATTTACACGGCCGCGGCCAGGGAGATGAATTAGTAGTGGTTAATGTAGTAATTCCTTCGCGTTTAACCAGTCGACAGCGACAGCTGCTAGAAGAATACGCCAGAGAGAGCGGCGAAGGCTTAAATTCTTTCGGTGAGAAAATTAAGAAAGCATTTCGCTAGACGAACGCGAGTTAGGAGTTTATGCCTACCTATGAATATAAATGTACGGGGTGTGGATTTAAATTTGAGCAGTTCCATGCAATGACAGCTGCGCCAGTGAAAGTGTGCCCTAAATGCAAAAAATTAAGCGTAAAAAGATTAATCAGTATTGGCGCAGGTATAATATTTAAAGGCAGCGGTTTTTACGCTACTGATTATAAGAAAAAAACACCAGCAGAGAATTCTGGGAAAAAGAGTTGTTCAAGTTGCTCTCCTAGCTCAAGCGGATGTTCAAGTTGCAAGAAATAACTCCCTCAACAAAATACCAGTTAATTCTTTGGCTGCCGGTAATATTTTATGCCGGTCTTATTTATTATTTATCTTCAAAGAGTGATTTAGGCATACAAATAGACATTCCTTTTTTTGATAAATTTGAGCACTTTGTTGAATACGGAGTTTTTGGTTTTTTGCTAATCAGAGCATTTTTTAATACTGGCTTTAATCTAAGCCGGTTTAGTGCATTTGGTTTAGCGGTGATTGTTGCTTTTTTATATGGCATAAGCGATGAACTGCATCAGATTTTTGTACCAGGCAGGACAGCGAGTATTTTTGATGCCTTATTTGATTTAATTGGCTCAATCTTTGGCTCTTATATTTACCAATTAAGAAAATTCTCTACTTGACTCTATGACAGATATCAAACCATTTAAAGCGCTAGTCTACAATCCCCAAAAGATTAAAGATCTCAGCCGCGTTGTTTGCCCGCCTTATGATGTTATTTCAGAAAAAGAGCGTAACGAATTATATAACCGTGATGACTTTAATTTTATTAAAATACTCCTGCCTCAAGAGAAAATCACGAATAATAAATCAATCGACAAATATAAGAATTCGAAATTGACTTTTCTTGCCTGGCAGGATGAGTTGACGCTGGTGGATGATAAGAAAGAGGCGATTTATTTTTATTTGCAGGATTTTCTGCATAAGGGTGAGAGAAAAAGCCGGTTAGGTTTTATTTCTCTAATGCGCCTGCAATCAGCCGGTAAAATAAGCATTCATCCGCATGAGGCTACGCGTAAAGAACCTAAGGATGATAGATACGCCTTGCTTAAGTCGGTCAAGGCAAACCTCAGCCCGATTTTTACAATATTCTCTGATCAAGAGCGTCAGATTTCAAGAATCTTTGACAATTATCTGGTTAAGAAAGAACCGATGCTTCAGCTGGTTGATAATCACCAGGGGGCGCATAAAATCTGGCGGCTGGAAGAGCCAATGCTAATTCGCCGGCTTAAAGATTATATGCGCAATAAGTCAGTGGTTATAGCTGATGGCCATCACCGTTATGAAGTTGCCTGCGAATTCCGGGATAGATTGCTTAAAAGATATGGAGATGAACGTAAAGCAAAGCAGGCTGATTTTAATTATATTATGACATATTTTATGGATTTACATTGCCGGGGTCTGACAGTTTTGCCAATTCATCGCTTGGTAAAGAAGATTCCCAAAAATGCCCTAGAAAGATTAGATAAATTTTTCCAGATTGAAAAAGTTGCTGATCAATTTGACTTATTTTTCCTGCTAAAAAAAACCGGACCAGTAGAACATGCTTTTGGCTTGTACCTGGACAATGAATTCTATCTACTGCGCTTAAAGAGTGAGCATAGCTTACAGGCTCCAGACGCAGATGAGCGTAGTTACAATAACTTGGATGTTGTTTTACTGCATAAGATTATTTTTGAAAAAATATTAAGTTTAGACGCTTCACAAATAGAGTTCATTAAAGAAGAGGATGAGGCGATAGAGCTTGTCAATAATGCTACTTATATGGCTGTGTTTTTCTTATGCCCAACCCGCGTTGAGCAAATTGAGGCAATTGCTTTAGCTAACAGGCGTATGCCGCCAAAGTCTACATATTTTTACCCGAAGTTGCTAAGTGGTTTGGTAATGCATAAGTTTTAGCGAGGAAGCAATGGCGTTATTCGGCAAACCAAAATATACTGTTGTTCATGTCAAGAAGAAAGACATTCCCGGCGGCCTGTGGACCAAATGCCCGGAATGTGCGGCGACCCTTTATAATAAACAACTTCAGGAAAATCTCAAGGTTTGCCCTAAATGTAATTACCATTTCACTTTAACTAGCTATGAACGGATAGAGAGTTTAATTGATAAAGAAACGTTTAAAGAGATAGATGGGGACCTAACCGCAGTTGATCCTTTGCAATTTAAAGGCCCTAAGACTTATTTGGATAAAATTAAACAAGACCAGGAAGCCACTGGCTTAAAAGAGGCAGTGATTACCGGCACAGGCAGAATAAATGATAAGAAATGCGTCTTGGCTGTAACTGATTCGCGTTTTATTATGGGTTCAATGGGTTCAGTAGTCGGGGAAAAAATTACCCGGATTATTGAAAAGGGAACCAAGGAAAAGCTGCCAGTGATAATCGTTTCCGGTTCTGGAGGCGGAGCGAGAATGTACGAAGGTATGTTTAGCCTAATGCAGATGGCCAAGACTTGCGCAGCCTTGAGTCGACATCATGAAAATCACCTGTTTTATATATCTGTCCTGACAAACCCGACCATGGCTGGAGTAATGGCTTCTTTTGCCGGTATAGGTGATGTGATTATTGCTGAACCCAAGGCATTGATCGGCTTTACTGGCCCGAGGGTAATTGAACAGACTATTCGCCAGAAATTACCCCCTGATTTTCAGCGTAGCGAATTTCTGCTAAAACACGGCCTTATTGATATGATTTCAGAGAGAAAAAACTTAAAGACAGTAATTTTTAATCTCATTGATTATTTAGCTTAAACGTTGTATCATAAATAATTAAAGCAAGGGAGAATTAATATAAAATGGCGCAGGTAAGCTTGAGAAATGTTTCAAAAGTTTATCCAGGCAATGTTAAGGCTGTGGATAACGTTAATCTGAATATTGAAAATAAGGATTTTATTGTTTTAGTCGGCCCTTCTGGATGCGGTAAGTCTACGACATTGCGGATGATTGCCGGTCTAGAAGATGTTACCAGCGGAGATATCTATATTGCCGATAAGCATGTTAACAATATGCCAGCAAAAGACAGGGATATTGCCATGGTATTTCAAAATTACGCACTTTATCCGCATATGACGGTTTTTGAGAATATGTCTTTTGGTTTACGCTTAAGGCGTTACCCGCGCGCTGAAGTCAAGGCCAGGGTGGATGAGGCAGCGCAGATCTTGGGTATAGGCGCTCTTTTGGATAGATTTCCCAGAGAGCTTTCCGGCGGTGAAAGGCAAAGGGTGGCTTTGGGCCGGGCGATTGTGCGCAAACCAAAGGTATTTTTATTTGACGAACCATTAAGTAACCTGGATGCGAAATTGCGCGTCCAGATGCGCACTGAGATTCATAAGTTACATTTAAAACTGCAAACAACGATGATCTATGTTACCCATGATCAGGTTGAGGCAATGACCCTTGGCGATAAAATCGCTGTGCTGCGTGACGGAATAATTCAACAGTTTGGCGATCCGATTACAATCTACGATAAACCGGTAAATAAATTTGTCGCCGGGTTTATGGGTACTCCGCCAATGAATTTCTTAAGTGGCCGGATTTTGAAGAAAAGCGGCAAATTATATTTTGACGATTCTGATGTACAGGTCAAGCTTGTAGAGGCAATGAATGGAAATCTCCTGGATTACATTGACAAGCAGGTAATATTCGGCATTCGCAGCGAAGATATATATGATAAACTTTTTGTTTCTGAAGCTCCTCCGGAAAATATCGTGAGAGCGACGTGCGAGGTTGTCGAGCCAATGGGTTCTGAGGTCTATCTTTATCTAAAGACTGCGCACAATTCATTTATTGCTAAAGTTGGGGCGCATGACCGTCCTCCGATAAACGAGGATATGGATTTAGTTTTTGATATGAGTAAGGTGCATTTCTTTGATAAAGATACCGAAGAGACCATTATTTAGAAACCCAATTTTTGCAGCATTTTTCCTGATCATCTTTCTCCTCCTACCTTTTGTTTACTCCCTGGAGACAGGTGGTTGGCGCTTAAGATTTATTTTTGTCTATCCCTACCTAATTTTAATTTCAATCCTAATATTCTTCAAAATCAAATTTAATAAGAAAGACAAGAAGCTAAATTTAAATTGCGAGGCAATTGAGACTGAGATCAATAGTATCCAGGAGGATATCCGCAATAAAAAAGCACTTGCGGATGCCTTGAGCGCAAAATTAAAGCGTTATGCGCAATTAAAAGATTTCACGGACAAATTGACCTCTGTAGTGTTTTTAGAGGATACGGCTAATATTGTATTGGCTCACAGCATTGCGCTGATGAGCGATTTCGACTCCTGCATTCTTTATCTAATCGACCCTAAGACTTACGAACTAAATTGTTTCTTAAGTAAAAGCAAAGTAGGTGCAATAGTAAAGTCTAAAAAAGGTGACATTTTTGATTATTGGGTGTTAAAAAAAATGCAGCCTTTGTTAGTTGAAGATGTTAATAAAGATTTTCGTTTTGATGTAACAAGGATTGGCGAAGAAGAACTACGGGGAATCAATTCTTTAATTATTGCCCCACTGTTAACTTATAATAAGATCATTGGAATTTTACGCATTGATTCTTCTCGGGTTTGTAATTTTAGCCAAGAGGATTTGAGATTATTAGTGACCCTTTCTGATTTATCCGCAGCCGCAATTGAAAATGCGATACTCTACAAGCATTCTCTGGATTTAGCTATTCGCGATGGCCTTACCGGCCTGTATCTAAAAAAATATTTCTTAGAGCGCCTTGAAGAGGAATTACAGCGAACAAGTATTAAAAAAGGTCATCTTTCCCTAGTGATGGTTGACATTGATAAGTTCAAAGATTTTAATGATAAATTTGGCCATATTGCCGGTGATCTTGTTTTACAAACCGTAAGCAAGGAATTAGTCGCAGTCGGCGGTAGAGAAGGCAATATTGTCTGCCGTTTTGGCGGAGAAGAATTTATAATATTCTTTGTTGATACTGATAAAGATAAGGCTATACGTATAGCTGAAGATTTGCGTAAAAGTATTAAATCTAAAGAAATAGTGCTAAGACGCAAATCAAGCAGGATCACTATATCCTTAGGTGTGGTTGGTTGCCCTGAGGATGGATTTGAACTAGAGGATCTGATGAGAAAGGTTGATTCTTTGCTTTATCAGGCAAAGAGAACCGGCCGGGATAAGGTATGCTTCCTAGAGAAATAATATATCTAAGCCTAAGTTACTCTATAACCGCTATTTTAATATATATCGGGCTTTTGTCAATTTTAGTAAAAAGCGCTAAGATTGAACTTAAGGATAAATTCTACAATGAAAAAATCGCTGAGTACAAACAACAAAAAAAATCGTTAACTTTAGAGCAGGAAAAATTAAATATCCAGGTTACGGGTATAAGTTTGCTTTATGAAACGACGCGCGACATATCTAAAACCTTAGATGAAGCTGAAGCCTTAACGCTTTTAAAAATTAAACTTAAACAATTTGTAGAATTTGACGATTGCTTCCTATTGAATAGCGAAGAGAGGGATAAGTTTGAAGAGGTTATTTTCTATCACTTGCCGCTAGTTATTGAAGGAAAGGTTTTTGCATATCTGGCGATAAAAAATTTGAATATCAAGGGTTTGACCCTTGATCATCTATATATTATTGTTAATCAATTTGCTCTGATTTTGAAAAAGATAAGGCTATATAATCAATTGCAGGAGCTGGCGATTACAGACGGCTTGACGCATGTTTTTAGCCGCAGATACTTAATGGAAAGATTTACGGAGGAATATAACCGCTCTCTAAAATTTGATCATAAGCTTTCATTTTTAATGCTAGACATTGATCATTTTAAGGACTGTAATGATAAATTCGGCCATTTGGTTGGAGATATAGTTTTAGCCAATGTTGCTGATGAGATTAAGAAAAACATACGCCAGGTGGATTTTGTCGGTAGATTCGGAGGAGAAGAGTTTGCAGTAGTCTTACCTGAAACCGATAAGCCTGGAGCAGAGCTTTCTGCTGAAAGAATCCGCGTGGCAATTAAAAACAGAATGATTAAGGCTTATGATGAAGAAATCAGCGTTACAATGAGTATCGGGATAGCTACATATCCTGATGATACAGATAAGCCTGATAAAATTATTGATCGGGCTGATTGGTCTCTGTACAGGGCAAAGCAGACAGGCAGAGACCGTGTTTGCACTTATGGGGTATATAAGTAAGGGTAACCTGTTGCAAATACAGTTATTTTAGGCTACAATTAATCCTTATATGCACAAGCCTTCCTATATCATCGGAATAGACTTAGGCGCTACGGTTGTAAAAATAGCCCTGTTTAAAAGGGGTCTTAAACGGCTTATTCTTAAGGAGACTTTTTTTACTAAAGGGTACCCTAGCCAGGAACTATTGTTTGACAAATTAGTTAATTCAATTAACCGCTTGATTAGTAGCTGTTTAATAAAAAAATCTGATATTTTAGGTGTGGGTATTGGAGTGCCTGGCCCGGTTAATAGCCAAAGAGGATTGGTTTATTATTTTCCGAACATTCCTGGTTGGAAGAATTTTCCCTTAAAAGAAAAGCTTGAGCAAAAATTAGGGCTCAAGGTTTTTGTTGAAAATGATGTTAAACTCATGGCTTTGGCTGAACTAAAATTCGGGCAAGCCCGAGGCGTTAAAAACTGCGTGTGCCTTACCCTGGGTACAGGTGTTGGCGGTGCTTTAATCCTGAATGGTTCGCTTTTTCGAGGCAGCAGTTTTGTTGCTGGTGAAATAGGCCATTTGTCGATAGACTGGAATGGGCCGAATTGCAATTGCGGTAGCCGTGGCTGCCTAGAGGCGTTTATTGGTAATAAGCAAATCCTAAGAAATGCTAGAAAATTATTTGGTAGAGATATTAGCCTGGAGGAAATTTCTCGGCTAGCAAAACAGGGTAATAAAAAAGCTGGTAAAATATGGCAGGATATGGGTTTTAAATTAGGTATAGCCTTAAGCGGGCTAGTCAATGTGTTTAACCCGGAGAAAATTGTTATCGGAGGCGGGCTAGCTAATGCCGGCAGTATACTTTTTAAATCAGTGCGTTCAACTGTTAAGCAAAGAGCTATGCGCCCGCATTCCAAGGTAGTAAGTATAACAAAATCTTCCCTGGGTTATAACGCGCCTTTAGTCGGAGCGAGCGTTCTTGTGGCGGTAAGTTTGTTTAAAGATTTAAATTAATGAGAAAAAAATACTTCTTATTTTTTGGCATAACCCTCCCGATAATTTTATTTAATTTTCTTATCTTTAGCGATAATATCTTTGCCGCAGAAAGCAAGCTGCCAATAGTTGTAGACGGCGACCATGTTGAGTATTTTAACGAGGAAAATAAGATTATTGCAAAGGGCCACGTAAAGATTAATTATAAAGATACAAAGTTGACTGCAGATAAAGTTGTGGTTTATTCGCAGACTAAAAATATCATTGCTGAAGGAAATGTAAAATTAGTTTATGAAAAAGGCCAGCTTGAAGGAGAGAAAATTCTTTATAATTTTGAAGAAAAAACCGGTTCGATTATTGAAGCCAATATTGATATTGAGCCATTTTTTGTTAAATCACCGATTGTGAAAAAACTCGGCGAGCGCGAACTGACAATGCGCCGCGGTTATCTAACAACCTGCGATTTATATAAACCTCACTGGCGTATTGTTGCAAAAAAAGTGGAGATGTATCCTGAGGACAGGGTTGTGGCTAAAGACGCTTCATTCTTAATCGGCAACTGGCCATTAATTACCTTGCCGCAGTATGTGCAAGTTTTGAATGACCGCCGGCCCAGAGTAACTGTAATTCCAGGTTCGGACAAAAATTGGGGTTATTATGTTTTGACAGCCTGGAGGTATTATTTTAATGAAGGGTTTAAGGGCAGGCTCCATCTTGATTATCGGGAAAGAAAGGATTTAGCAGAAGGGTTAGATTTAGCCTATAAACCAAAAGATATGGGTGAAGGTTTACTGCGTTTTTATTATATGAATGAGCGGGCAATTCAGAGCCGTCACATTTGGGATAAGGATAGGATGACCCAAGAGCGAGAGCGCTTCCGAGTGCAATGGAGGCATAAATGGCAGATAAACGATAATACCAATCTCCTTTGGGATTACAATAAAATGAAGGATGTTGATTTTTTAAAAGATTATTTCCGCCGTGAGTATGAAAAAGATATGGACCCTAAGACTTATGCTCAGTTTACTCATGCTCAAAGTTTCTACTCATTAAATGTATTAGCTGAAAAACGCGTTAACCGCTTTGCTAGCGATGTGGAGAAGCTGCCGCAGATAAAATTTGAAACAGTTAATTTCCGCTTAGGCGAAAGCCGGCTTTATTTTCAGGACAGTACTGAATTCGCAAATTTAATAAATCAAACCGCAAATCAAAGCACGCAAGATGATTACGTGAGCCGATTTGATACATTCAATAAATTCACTTATCCGGCAAAGATAGCATTTTTAAATATTTCTCCTTTTGTCAGTTCGCGTCAAACCTATTATTCTGATGATCTTAACCAGAATAAGGATTTGTTGCGTTCAATCTTTAGTAGCGGCATTGATATCTCTACTCGTTTTTTTCGTGTGTATCAAGTAAATGGAAAATTTTTAGGTGATGAAATTAAGGGCTTGCGCCATGTGATTAATCCTACTATACAATATAGTTATGTTCACGAACCAACGATAGTCAGTTCTAAATTGTATAATTTTGATAGCATTGATTCAATAGGCAAAAGCAATTCCGCAGGCCTAGGCATAGAGAATAAGTTACAGACAAAACGCAAAGGCCAGAGCGTAGATTTGTTGAGCCATATTTTGAGTTCTGATTTTATTTTTAAAGGTGGTGGTTTAAACGGCCGTTTTTCAGATATCTTAAAATCGAAATTAGAGATCAGGCCAAAAGAAGGTCTTCGTTTAGAAGTGGATACAGATATCAACAGAATAAGGAATCAGATTGTAGTCAATAACACTGATTTTTATATTGATAAAGGAGATAAATTCTCTTTAGGTGTAGGGCATCGCTACCAGGTAGATGCTGATAATCAATTTACTTTTGATATTAATTATCGGCTTAATCCTAAATGGAAATTTAGGGTTTATCAACGCTTTGATTTTACCGGCGGAGGAAATAAGGAACAGCAGTATATCATATCGCGAGATTTACATTGTTGGACAATGGAAGCAGCTTATCATGTAGATCGGGCTCAGGGTGAGACAATTTGGCTTGCGTTTAAAGTTAAGGCATTTCCTGAGCTTGGCTTTGAATTTGATACTAGTTATCATGAACCTAAAGCTGGGTCGCAGAGTTATTAAATGAGGCCCAAACTTACGGAAGCTTTGGCTTCCCGTAAGTTTGTTGGCCGAATTTACCCCTCACCTTTTTAGGTATTCAGGAATATACCAAAATACTTGAATAGATAAAAGGTGAGGGATTCAATTCGCGCAAAATAACTTACGTCGCTGCAGGATATAGATTGCTCCGTAAGTTATGCGCTCATTGAAGGAGTCATCATGAAAATTACGGTTATTGGCAGTGGTTATGTTGGGCTAGTGACAGGCGCTTGCTTTGGCCACTTAGGCAATCAAGTTATCTGTGTGGATAATGATTTAAAGAAGATTGCTAAGCTAAAGAAAGGCACAATGCCATTTTACGAGCCAGGCCTGGAGGAAATGGTAAAGCTTAACATGAAAGAAGGCCGGCTTAAATTTAGCGCAAGTATTCCAGAGGCAGTTAGAGAAAGCGAGTGTATTTTTATAGCTGTAAGTACTCCGCCAAAAGAGAATGGCGAGGCAGACCTAACTGCTATTGAAAATGTAGCAATACAAATTGCAAAATCAATGAATTCCTACAGGTTGATTATAGAAAAATCAACTGTGCCGGTGAAAACAGGGATCTGGGTTGAGCATACGATTAAGATACATAAACGAAAGAATTGTTTATTCGACGTTGCGTCTAACCCGGAATTTTTAAGAGAAGGCCAGGCCATATCTGATTTTTTAAATCCAGATAGAATTGTTATTGGAGTTGAGTCTAAGCGCGCCTTAAACTTGCTTAAACGGCTCTATGCGCCAATCCGCGCACCGATTGTGGTTACGGATATAAAGAGCGCAGAATTAATAAAACACGCGTCTAATTCATATCTGGCGATGAAGATTTCATTTATTAATGCAATCTCCAGGATTTGCGAGCTTACTGGAGCTGATATATCAAAAGTCGCTGAAGGTTTAGGCTTGGATAAAAGAATCGGCAAACAGTTTTTACAAGCTGGTATTGGTTATGGCGGTTTTTGTTTTCCCAAAGACTTGGATGCGTTTATTGCAATCGCTAATCAGTGCGGTTATGATTTTCGTTTACTTAAAGAGGTAAGGAATATTAATCAGGACCAAGTTACCTTCTTTATTAAAAAAATTGAGCAAGCCCTATGGAATATTAAAGATAAAACCATAGGTATATTAGGGCTTTCTTTTAAACCCGAGACAGATGATATTCGTTTTACGCCGGCCTTGACTATAATCAAGAGTCTTTTGGAGGAAGGGGCTAAGATTAAGGCTTTTGATCCAAAAGCGATGGATAAATTTAAATTATTAGTCCCGGATATAACTTATTGCCGTAATCCAAATGAGGTGGCTAAAGGCGCTGATTGCTTGGTTATTGTTACTGATTGGTTAGAGTTTAAATCACTGGATTTTGTAAAATTAAAGCATATTATGAAGCAGTCGGTAATTATTGACGGCCGCAATATATATGACAGGCAAGCCTTAGAGAGCCTCGGGTTTAGGTATTTTGGAGTGGGCAGATGAGTAAAAAGTCTCAGCCGCAAATTTGCGGAGTTAAAATAAAACAATTAAAGATAATCAATGATCAACGCGGAAGGCTTATGGAGATATTGCGCTCTGATGATGCATTATTTGAGAAATTCGGCCAGTGTTATTTTACGACTGCCTATCCTGGGGTTGTTAAAGCCTGGCATCATCATCGTCTGCAGGATGACCACTTTACTTGCATCAAGGGCAAAATTAGGCTGGCGCTATATGACGCCAGAAAGCGATCTCAGACGTTCGGTATCATTAATGAATTTATCTTAAGTTTGGAAAAACCTATCCTGGTTAAGATTCCAAAGGGAGTTTATCACGGGTTTAAGGCGATAAGCAAAGAAGAGGCAATGGTTATTAACATTCCTACAAAAGCCTATAATTATTCTAAACCTGATGAGTGGCGGATTGCCCTTGATGATCCGGAGATTAATTACGATTGGGGTAAATTATGAATAAGATTAAAGGTGTGATATTAGCCGGTGGGTTAGGTAAGAGACTTGAGCCTTTAACTAGAATAACAAATAAGCATCTTTTGCCGGTTTTTTGTAAGCCGATGATTTATTACCCGATACAGACTCTTGTTCAGGCCGGGATTAAGGATATCCTGATTGTTACCGGCGGAGAAATGGCCGGGGAATTTTTGCGTCTTTTGGGTAATGGCGCAGAGTTTGGCTTGAGGCACATTAATTATACGTACCAGAGAGGCGAAGGCGGTATTGCTGATGCATTAAAATTAGCAGAGCATTTTGCTGCTGGTTCAAAGATTGTAGTTGTACTTGGTGATAATCTTATTGGCGCTAGTATTGCGCCTTATGTAGCTAAATTTGCCAAGCAGAAAAAAGGTGCAAGAGTCTTGTTAAAACAAGTTAACAATCCGGGTCGCTTCGGAGTAGTGGAGTTTAGGGGGCAAAGGGTTGTTTCTATTGAAGAAAAACCCCGTAAACCAAAATCCAATTTTATTGTAACCGGAATTTATATGTATGATCGCAAAGTATTTGAGATTATCAAACGCCTTGTGCCTTCAGCCAGGGGTGAACTTGAGATTACTGATGTTAATAATGCCTACCTTAAGAGGGGAGAGCTTTATTTTGACAAGTTAAACTGTTGGTGGACTGATTGCGGCACATTTGATTCTTTACTTGCGGCAAATAACCTAGTTGCCAAATATCCCAAAGAAAAGAAATGCATATTCTAGTCACAGGTGGAGCGGGGTTCATCGGCTCAAATTTCATCCGCTTGATTTTAAAAAAATATCCCGGTTATAAGGTTAGCAATTTAGATAAATTAACCTATGCCGGGAATTTAGAGAATCTTTTAGAGGTAGAGTGTTGCAAGAATTATCGTTTCCTAAAAGGCGATATCTGCGATGCTAAAATCTGCCAGAGATTGATAAAGACCTGCGACTGTATAATAAATTTTGCTGCTGAGAGCCATGTAGACAGGTCAATAGTTTCATCACAAGAATTTATAAGAACAAATGTAATCGGAACCGATGTTTTGCTTTCTTTAGCAAAAAAATATAAGATAAAAAGGTTTATTCAGATTAGCACGGATGAGGTGTACGGCAGTATTAGCGCTGGCGAGGCGCGCGAGGAAGAAAAATTAAAACCCAGCAGCCCTTATTCAGCAAGCAAAGCAAGCGCTGATTTGCAGGCTTTAGCTTTCTATAAGACTTTTCGCCTACCAGTTATCATTACCCGGAGCTCTAATAATTTTGGTCCAAACCAATATCCGGAAAAAATTATACCGCTTTTTATCACAAATATAATTGATGGCGTTAGGCTGCCGGTTTATGCACAAGGTAAGAATATCCGGGATTGGATTTTTGTTCTAGACAATTGCCGGGCGATTGATCTCGTTTTGCATAAAGGAAAACCCGGCGAGATCTATAATATTGGCGCTGGAAATTACCTGAATAATATAACCCTGGCTAGGCTAATCTTAAAAGAAATGGGAGCTAAGCAAGACATTATCCGCTTTGTTCCGGATAGGTTAGGACATGATTTTCGCTATGCAATCAATTCTAAAAAAATCAGGAACTTAGGCTTTAAGTTAAAGTATACCTTTTTGGAACAATTAAGGTTAACGATTAATTGGTATATCGTGAATTGCAAATGGTGGAAGCCATTAAAAAAATATTAATTACTGGTGCAAGCGGGCTTTTAGGCGGCGATTTAATCAAGGTATTAAGTAACAACTTTGAAATTTTAGCCATAACCAGAGAACACGCAATAAATTGTAGTAAAAGAAACGTCCTGGAAAAAAAAATCGATCTTTCTCTAAATACAGCAGAAAAAGATTTAATTAAATTGAATCCGGATATAATTGTACATGCTGCATCATTAACCGATGTTGATTTTTGCCAGACACATCCGGATGAAGCAATAAGAAATAATGTTACGGCAACAGAAATTGTTGCAAGTGTTGCCAAAAAATTAAACGCCAAGCTGATATATTTAAGCACTGATCAGGTATTTGACGGTGATAAGCTGACCAAATACAGCGAGGAGGATAAACCTAGGCCGCTGAATATTTATGGCCAGACAAAACTTCAAGCTGAAAACATAATCAAAAGCAACTTAAAGCAATATTTAATCCTTAGAGTCAGTTGGTTATTTGGCAGGCGAGATAAGGGCTTTATAAATTTCGTTTTGAAATCAGCTAAAAAAAATAAAGAAATAAATATTGTTTGTGATAAATTTAGTTCTCCGACTTATACTTGTGATGTAGGTAAAGCAATAGAATTTTTGATAGATAATTTTACTTTTTCTGGAGAAATTATTCACTTTACTAACAATGGCCAGGGGTGCTCTTGGCTTGAGTATGCAAAAGAGATTATAAAAATTTGTGGCCTAAGTGATATTATGATAAAGCCGATTACATTAGCTGCGCTTAATTTACCCGCGCCCAGGCCCAAAAGTACAATTTTAGACATTAGTAAATTCTTAAAGCTTTATAATCAGCCTCTACTGACCTGGCAGGAGGCATTAAACAAATGTTTAGCTTAAAACACTCTTAAGGGGGTAGGAAAAAGTGGAAACGAACTTGATTGACAAAATAAGAAAAAGAACATTTAAAGTGGCAGTTATTGGCTTAGGATATGTGGGATTGCCCTTGGCAGTAGAGTTTGCTAAGAAGGGTTTTGCGGTTACAGGCATAGATATAGATAAAAATAAAGTTAATTCCCTGCGTAAAAGAATATCTTATATCCAGGATGTGTCTTCAAAGGATATAGTTGAGATTGTAAAACAAGGCAAATTTAAGCCAACAAATGATTATAGCCAGCTAAGACTTGTTGACGGCGTAATAGTTTGTGTGCCTACGCCTTTAGGTAAAACCAGAGAACCGGACATTTCGTTTATTGTTGATGCAGCAAAAAAAATCGCTAAATATTTACATCGTCAGGAAGTTATCGTCTTGGAAAGTACAACCTACCCCGGAACTACGGAAGAATTGGTTTTGCCTATCTTAGAAGAGAATGGTTTAAAAGTCGGCAAGGACTTTTTCCTGGGATTTTCTCCGGAAAGGGTTGATCCTTCGAACAAGATGTATCATACAGCGAATATTCCTAAGGTTATCGGAGGTGTGACTAAATCTTGTACAGTAGCGATTAAGGCACTTTACTCCCAGGTAATTGATGTTGTTGTGCCGGTTTCAAGTGCCAGGGTTGCAGAAATGGTAAAATTATTAGAAAATACTTTTAGAGCAGTAAATATCGGCCTGATTAATGAAATATGCCTGATGGCTGGTCATCTAAATGTAGACGTCTGGGAAGTGATTAGGGCGGCGAGCACAAAACCATTTGGGTTTATGAGTTTCCAACCCGGCCCAGGATTGGGCGGCCATTGTTTGCCGATAGATCCTTTATATCTATCCTGGAAAGCAAGGCTTCATGGTTTTGAATGCCGGTTTATCCAATTAGCCGATGAAATTAATTCAGCGATGCCGGTTCATGTTGTAGAAAAAATATCGCAGGCTTTAAATAAATATTCAAAATCACTAAAAAATTCCAAGGTTTTAATAATTGGCATTGCCTATAAAGCTAATGTTGCTGATGTCCGGGAATCGCCGGCAATTGAGATAATTAAACATCTAAAACTAAACGAGGCGATTGTTTCTTTTCATGATCCATTTGCCAAAAATATAAAAATCAATGGATTTAATTTACTCTCCACCCCTTTAACCAAATCAACTATTAAGGGTAAAGATTGTATTGTGATAGTTACAGCACATAAGCAGATTGATTATGATTTACTTTTAAAGCATGCAAAATTAATTGTTGATACACGTAATGTCTATGAGGGTAAAACGTGCGAAAGGATAGTCAGGCTATGAGTAGAGTACTGGTTACGGGTGGCGCAGGGTTTATTGGTTCAAATATTGTAGACCGTTTAGTTCATGATAATTTTAAGGTGATAGTTATTGATAATTTTTCATCCGGGAAAATTGAAAATCTAGCAGGTTCAATGTCCAGGATTGAGCTTGTTAAGGGCGATATCCGGGATAACGACTTGATTAAAAAAATTATGCCCGGAGTTGATTTTGTTCTGCATCAGGCAGCGTTGCGTTCTGTACCGAAATCAGTTGCGCATCCTTTAGAATATAATGAGGTGAACGTCACGGCAACGCTACATCTCTTAAAATGTGCTGCCGATGCAAAGGTTAAGCGTTTCGTGCTTGCATCATCGAGTTCCATTTACGGCGAATCAACAAAGGAAAAACAAAATGAGCTTGATCTGCCTTTATTAATTTCGCCTTACGCTGCGAATAAGCTTGCCGGCGAATATTATTGTCGGGTATTTTCGAAAGTTTATTCGTTAGAAACAGTGAGTTTACGTTACTTTAATGTTTTTGGGCCGCGTCAGTCATTAGAGTCTGAATATGCTGTAGTTGTGCCTAAATTTATAATCTGTTTATTAAATAATCAAAGCCCGCCGATTTATGGCACTGGAAAGCAATCCCGCGATTTTACCTATATTGATAATGTTGTTGATGCCAACCTCATAGCTATGACCAGAAAGAATGTTTCCGGTTTAGTGTTTAACATTGGCTGTGGCCAAACCCACAGTGTCATAAAACTTTATCAGGAGATAAAAAATATTTTAGGCTCAAAGATAAAGCCGGTGTTTAACGCGCCTCGGCCAGGGGATGTAATACGCACCAAGGCAGATATTAGCCGGGCTAAAAAATTATTAGGATACACTCCTAAGATTGCGTTTGATCAAGGTTTAATTAGGACGGTTAAATGGTTCAGCGAAAAAAGATAGCTGTAATTAGCGGTGGGGCAGGTTTTTTAGGTTCGCATCTTTGCACAACCTTAATAGATAAGGGGTTGAGGGTAATTTGCGTTGATAATCTTATAACCGGTGAACTAAAAAATATTAATCATCTTTTAAAATTGAAGGATTTTTTATTTTTGAAGCACGATGTTACAAAATATATTGATATTAAGGGCCGGATTGATTATTGTCTGCATCTGGCTTCTCCAGCCAGTCCGGATGATTATTTGAAATTTCCCATTCCAACTTTAAAAGTAGGTTCTTTGGGTACTCATAACGTATTAGGTTTGGCTAAAGCAAAAAATGCAAGATTTTTATTAGCTTCTACTTCTGAAATTTACGGAGATCCCTTGGAACATCCCCAAAAAGAATCCTACTGGGGTAATGTTAATCCGGTTGGCCCGCGCGGGGTTTATGATGAGGCTAAAAGATTTGCTGAAAGTATAACACTTGCCTATAAAAGAGAGCATAAGCTAGACGTGCGTATTGTGCGCATTTTCAATACCTATGGAGAGCGGATGCGTAAAAACGACGGCAGGGCAATGCCTAATTTTATAAATCAGGCATTAACTAATAAGCCGTTAACTGTTTACGGTAAAGGTAGCCATACTCGCTCTTTTTGTTATGTTTCGGACTTGATTAATGGTATGGTTAAGCTGTTGTTTTGCGATTATAGCTTGCCAGTCAATATTGGCAATCCCAATGAAATTACAATATTAGGATTAGCTAAGCTTATTATTAAATTAACTAATTCTAAGAGTAAAATTGTTTTTCGCTCTTTACCTCAGGATGATCCAAAGCTACGCTGTCCGGATATTCGTCTTGCCAAAAAAATAATTCATTGGCAGCCGGTTGTGTCCTTAGAAGATGGGGTAAAAAGGACAATTAAGTATTTTAAACAAACAAACTCTATTTATGAGAGCTAAATTAAGAAAAGGTTATTTTGGCCAGTTCGGCGGCCAATTCGCGCCAGAGACTTTAATGTTTGCCTTAGAAGAATTGGAGAGGGAATACTCTAAGGCGAGGCAGGATAAAAAATTTAAAGTTGAACTGAATTATTATTTAAAAGATTTCGCTGGCCGGCCTACCCCACTTTATCTAGCGCCTAATTTAAGTAAATCCTTAAAGAGAATTAAGGTTTATCTTAAAAGAGAGGATTTGCTGCATACCGGAGCGCATAAGATAAATAATACCCTAGGCCAGGTTTTGCTGGCGCGTCGGATGAAAAAACAGAGGATTATTGCCGAGACCGGAGCAGGCCAGCACGGCGTGGCTACAGCCACAGTTGCAGCACTTTTTAATATGTCCTGCGATATTTATATGGGCGAAGAGGATATTGCGCGTCAGAGTTTGAATGTGTTTCGTATGAAGATGCTTGGCGCTAAGGTAATACCAGTAAATTCTGGCTCAAAAACATTAAAAGATGCGACAAGTGAGGCAATTCGCGACTGGGTAACAAACGTTACCACAACGCACTATATTATTGGTTCAATTATCGGGCCATATCCGTTTCCAATGATTGTCCGGGATTTCCAAAGTATCATCGGCAAAGAAGCAAGGCAACAGATTTTAAAAATTGAAAAGAAGTTGCCTGATTATTTAGTGGCTTGTGTTGGCGGAGGTAGTAATTCCATAGGATTATTCAACCCATTTTTTAATGATAGATTAGTAAAGTTCATCGGCATAGAAGCAGCTGGTAAGGGTGTGGATAGCAATAAACACGCGGCAAGTTTGCTTAAAGGCCGTACAGGAGTTTTACATGGTTCAAAAATGAAAGTGCTTCAGGATAACTTTGGCCAGATAAAAATAGCCCATTCAATTGCGCCGGGCTTAGATTATCCCGGAGTTGGGCCAGAACATTGTTTTTATCAAGCCATAAAAAGAGCGCAGTACTTTGCAGTTACTGATAAACAAGCTCTGGAAGGCTTTGAAATGCTTTCGCGATTAGAAGGAATTATTCCGGCTCTTGAGCCAGCACATGCAATTTATTTTTTAAAAAACTTGGCAAAACTTGCTAAGTCTGGTTCAGTTGTAATACTCTGCCTATCTGGCAGAGGTGATAAAGATGTTATGTCTGTATCGAAAATATTAAACTATGACTAATCGCATAAATTTAAAATTTTCAAAATTAAAGAAAGCAAACAAAAAGGCTTTAATTGTCTATATTATGGCTGGTGTGCCGAATATCAACTTTAGCCAAAAGTTAGTGCTTGCCTTGGAACAAAATGGGGTTGATTTAGTTGAGTTGGGAGTGCCATTTAGCGATCCGTTAGCTGATGGTCCGATTATTCAGCAAGCAGGAACTCGTGCTTTAAAGCACGCAGTAAATATCGCAGCAGTATTTTCTTTAGCCAAAAGAATCAGGGCAAAAACTCAGATACCATTGATTCTAATGCTTTATTATAACTTAATCTTGCATCTGGGAGAGGAAAAATTCTGCAAACAGGCTAAGTTTTCAGGGATTGATGGTTTGATTGTTCCGGATTTACCGATTGAGGAAGCGCAATCCTTGAAAAGAACCTGCCGTAAGAATAACTTGGCAACAATATTTTTTGTTACGCCAACTAGCAGTTTTAAGCGCGTGAAACGCGCTATATTTGCATCAACCGGATTTATTTATTATATTTCCCGGACAGGCGTCACTGGCAAAAAAACAAAATTAGCCGATACGCTTAAAGCCCAAATCAGACAGATTAGAAGAATAAGCAAAAAACCGGTGTGCGTTGGCTTTGGCATAAATAGTCAAGAGCAGGTAAGAGCAATAAACAGAATTGCTGACGGTTGTATAATTGGTAGCGCAGTGGTAGCCTGGACTCTAAAAAATATTGAACAAAACAAAATGATTGATAATATCAGCAAATTTGTCAGGAGTTTAAATGTATAAGCGGACAATTCTGGATAACGGCTTAAGGATTATTAGTAACAATTTAAAATCCAGAGAAGCGGTTTCTCTGGGCATCTGGATTGGTGTGGGCGGCAGATTTGAGCCGGATGCAGATAGGGGAATATCGCATTATTTAGAGCATATGTTATTTAAAGGCTCCAAAAAATATTGCTGCCAGGATATCAAGGAATCTATTGAAGGTAAAGGTGGTTATCTGAATGCCTTTACTGCCGAGGAATTTACCTGCTATCTGGTTAAGGTTTTAAAAAATAATTTATATGAATCATTGGATATACTTTCGGATATGGTGCTAAATCCAGTATTAGATGAGGAGGAAATTAATAAAGAGCGCACAGTTATTATCGAAGAGATAAAGATGTATAAGGACCTGCCACAGCATTTTGTCTTAGAATTGCTTGATGAATTGCTCTGGTCTAATCATCCTTTGGGGCAAAACCTAGCCGGCACGATAGAGACAGTAAGCGCGATTGATAAACTAAAGCTATCTAATTTCCAAAAGAAATTTTACCGGGATTGTAATATCGTGATTTCTGTATGCGGAGCGTTTGATTCTAACAAATTAACTAGCCGGGTGAAAAAAATATTTTCCAATAAGCAGATAGGACAAATTATAAATCCTTCACCGATCAAAGATGAAAATTTAACCGCTAAAATAAAATGTTTAAACAAGGATACGGAGCAGTCACATCTCGCCTTAGGATTTCGTTCTTATAACCGTAGTCATCCTGACCGGTTTGCTCTGGATTTACTCAATATTATAATGGGCGCGAATATGAGCAGCCGGCTTTTCCAGGAGGTTCGTGAAAAAAGAGGCTTAGCCTATGCTATAGGTTCAAATGTTAAACGCTTTAAAGATACAGGAGCTTTTATTGTTCATGCCGGAGTGGATAATCGCAAAGTTGAGGATGCAGTAGGGGTCATCGCACAGGAACTAGAGAAGGTTAAAAAGGGAGTTAACCTGTCGGAATTTAAAAGAGCCAAGGATTTTTACTTGGGACAGCTTATTATGTCCCTAGAGGATGTTTCTGACTATATGCTACTCATGGGCGAGAGTATTATGTCTTTAGATCGGGTTTATACGTTAAAAGAGATTAAAGCCAAGGTGACAAAAGTTACAATCTCTGATATTAAGCGCGTGGCAAAAGAAACTTTTGATTTAGATAATATTAATTTATCGCTTATCAGCCCTGCAGCTGAGGATAAAGCAAAGGCCTTGGGCGAGAAATTCAAAACGTGAGGATAATATAGAATCTTTCAACACCGTTGAGCTAATTGCCCGCTGTGCTCTAGATAAAAAAGCAGAGGATTTAGTTGTTTTGGAGATGACGAAAATAACTGACTTCTGCGATTTTTTTGTTATTGCCAGTGCAGCCAGCCATCGCCAGGTACATGCCTTGGCTGAGGCAATTGAAGAAGCATTATTTCAAAAAGGGATTAGATTGTTCCGTTGCCAAAACGATTCGGAATTTTCCTGGGTGGTGTTAGACTTTTTTGATGTGGTAGTGCACATATTTTTTGCTCCGATTAGAGAATATTACAATCTCGAGCGGCTTTGGGCTGATGCAAAGAAAATAGAATTTAAGACTTAGGCAGTTTAATGAATATAAAACAAGAAATAATTAAACTCATTAATTCATCATTACTAGAAACATTTCCAACTCTATCTACTTCGGGTTTACCTGAAATAGAGATAGAGCTTCCTAAAGACAGAAATCACGGTGATTTCTCCTCTAATATCGCAATGAAACTCTCTGGGGTTTTAAAAAAAGCCCCCCCGGTGATTGCCAAAGACTTACAAGATTCTTTAAATAAAAATATCAGTTTAGATCTAAAGCAAATAAAGGTAGAACCTCCGGGCTATATTAATTTTTTTGTTAACGATGAAACTTACTATAATTTCCTAAAATGCTTCCTTACTAAGCCGGATAAGAGTTTTGCGAGTGATTTAGGTAAAAATGAAAAAGTGCAGATTGAGTTTGTCAGCGCAAATCCTACGGGTCCGTTAAGCGTTGCTCACGGCAGGCAGGCAGCAGTAGGCGAGGCACTGGGCCGGATATTCAGTTTATTCAATTTTAAAGTAACGAAGGAGTACTATTTAAATGACGAGGGAAATCAGATTAATCTTTTAGGAGCGTCAGTAATTGCGCGATTGCTTGAAATACAAAACAAACCCTGTAAATTTCCTGAAAATGGTTACCTTGGGGATTATATCAAAGAAATTGCTCAAAGTTTCTTAAAAGATAAATCATCAGTATTGAGCGAGATTTCGCAAGATTTGCAATCTGACAATAAAATTATTGAGCAGGCTCGGGACTATGCAGTTAAATATATTTTAGACATTATTAAAAAAGAGTTAGATGATTTTGGAGTAGAATTTGATGTCTGGTATTCTCAAAAAACTTTAAGAGAGTCTGGCAAGATTGAAAAAGCGCTGGATTTATTAAAGAATAAGGGCCATATTTACGAAAAAGATGGGGCTGTCTGGTTTAAGTCTACTGATTTCGGAGATGATAAAGACAGGGTATTAATAAAAAGCGATGGCAGCTTTACGTATTTGGCTCCAGATATTGCCTATCATCAGGATAAATTTAAAAGAGGTTTCTCCCGGGTTATAAATATTTGGGGGCCGGATCATCACGGATATATTCCCCGATTGACTGCAGCAGTTGTTGCTTCGGGCATTGAAAGGAATAGGCTTTCCGTAGTTATTGTTCAGCTTGCCAGGATTTTTCGGAATGGTGCGCCTTTAGTTATGTCTACGCGTAAGGCGCAGTATATAACTTTACGCGAGGTAATGGATGAGGTGGGAAGTGACGCAGCAAAATTTTTCTTTTTAACCCGGCGCACGGATAGCCATTTGGATTTTGATTTGGAAGTGGCAAAAAAACAAAGCAGCGAAAATCCTGTGTATTATGTGCAATATACCTATGCCCGGATTTGTGGGGTAATGAAACAGGCTAAGGATAAAAAACTAGATAGTATTAATTTGTCAAAAATTGATTTTAGTTTGCTTAAGGAGGAAGAAGAGAAAATACTCCTGCATTTAATATTTAGATTCCCATCTTGCCTGGAAAATTGCCTAAACATTATTGATCCTTACCCGATAAGCCAATATCTCATGGAGCTAGCAACGGAATTTCACAGATATTACGACCGGCACAAGATATTAGTAGATAATAATTTAGATTTAGCTCAATCTCGTTTAATTCTAGCTAGGTCTGTAGGCGTAATTATATCATTTGGCTTAGAGTTATTGGCTATTAACTGCCCGGAAAGAATGTAATTGATGATGAACTGGCGTATAAAGGCTAATAATCCAGAATTAATTTGCCAATTGGAGAAGGAATTAAATTTACACCCATTAATTTGTCAGTTATTAATAAATCGTAATATTCTCAACCGCCAACAAGCCTTAAATTTTTTAGAAGCAGATTTTTCTTTCCTAACTAAACCCCAAGATTTATTCGGCGTAACTCAAGCAGCAGAGCGAATCCAAAAAGCAAAATTACAAGATGAAAAAGTGTTTATCTTCGGCGATTACGACGCTGATGGAATTTCGGCTTGCGCTTTATTAAAGGCTTGCTTAGAGAGGATAGGCATAGAGCCGATTGTTCATTTGCCGCATCGCCTGGAAGAAGGCTACGGAGTAAATATAGCGGCGGTCAATCAAGCGAAAAAGCAGGGGGTAAAGCTTTTTATCAGCGTAGATTGCGGGATAACCAGCTTTGCAGAAATGGAGAAACTGCGTGAGTTTAATATTGAAGCAATAATTATTGATCATCATGAACCAAAACTGGATAAACTGCCCCGAGCAAAATTTATTATAAATCCCAAGGCGAATATTCAATTAGAATACATTGACCTGACAGCTGTGGGTTTGGTGTTTAAGTTGGCTCAAGCCATCCTCGATTCCAGCCTGGAAGAATATTGTGATTTTGTAGCTTTAGGTACAATTTGTGATGTGGCGAGCCTGCTCGGAGAAAACCGGATTCTTGTAAAAGAAGGGTTAAAAAGGATTACGGATAGCCCGCGGTTGGGTATCCAGGCTTTAAAAGAAATTAGCGGGATTGCTGATAAGCAAATAACTGCAGGTTTGGTAGGTTTTGTCTTGGGACCGCGGCTTAATGCTATGGGCAGGCTGCAATCAGCCAAGAGTTCTTTAGAGCTTCTCAATTGTTGTGATGAAGAAAATGCCAAGATTTTAGCAAAAGACCTAAATGATACAAACCGGCGCAGACAAAAAATAGAAGAAAAAATTTTACAAGAGGCAGTAATAAAAATAGAACGGGATGTGAATTTTAAAGACCACTCTGTGATTGTTATAGAAGGCGACGATTGGCATCCGGGAGTTGTGGGCGTAATTGCCGCAAAATTAACTGAAAGGTATTTTCGCCCGACATTTGTTTTAGCCAGCCACGAGGATAGCTATAGGGGGTCAGGCCGGTCGATAAATAATTTTCATTTATTTGAAGCATTATGCGAGTGTGATTCGTTATTAAAAAATTATGGTGGCCATAAACGGGCAGCGGGCTTAACTGTATTAAAAAAAGATTTAAAAGAGTTCAAGGTGCTTTTAAACAATGTTGCCAAAAACCGTCTTAAGCAGGAAGATTTGATTCCGATATTGGATATTGAGGCAGATGTACCTTTATCAATCTGGGAGGATTCGCGGTTATTGGAAAGTATTGAAGGCTTCGCTCCATTCGGAGCGGGAAATCCTAAGCCTGTATTTTGCTCAAGGGGAATTCAGCTAAATTGCGCGCCGGTCTGCGTTGGCAAAAATTCATTACGTTTATGGGTTAGCGACGGAATACGCACTTGTAAGGCAATTGGTTTTGGCTTGGCAAACTTCTCTAGTTTGCTTAAGGAAGGGATGACGCTAGATTTAGCTTATTGCGTAAGTTTAGATACCTGGGATGAACCTGTGGTACAGCTGGAAATTAAAGATATAAGGTTGCGAAATTAAAAAGCTTTACGCAGATGAACACAGATTAAAAGATACAGATTAGCACAGATAAAAATCTTGCGATCATCTGTTTATTTATCTGCGATCATCTGTGATTAAAAGAAGATTTTTAGGTGAGAAACTAGGCTTTCTGAATTTTTCCTGCCTTTATACACTTGGTGCAGACATAAACTCTTTTAGTTTGTTTATCAATAATAACCTTAATTCTTTGCAAATTAGGCAAGAATTTACGCTTAGAAATGCCGGTAATTCTTCTTCCTGCGCCGCCTTTCTTTTTAGCCATACCGCGACGCACTATGGTGTTGCCGGATATTTTTCCTTTACCGCAGAAAATACAATTTCTTAACATTAATACTCCGTTTTTTGCTACTTTAAATCTAAGTAATTTCAATTAGTATACTTGAAAATCAATTTTTGTCAATGTAAAATAGGTAAGTGCACAATTTACGGAACGACAGTGAACGTAAATTGTATGCACGAACTTACCCCACACCCAGTTCCTACTTTTGTGTTTCTTTGTAGCAGCTGGGTGTGGGGGTCCAATTCGCACAGATAACTTATGTCGCCAAAGTCAATAAACAGCTCCATAAGTTATGTGCTCATTGGAAATGCTCCTTGAGGTGGATATGAAAAAGATTATTCCAATAATTATCTTAATACTCTTAATTGGAACAAGTGGCTTTGGCCAGAGTCAACTAACGCCAGAAGAAAAAATCACCTTACTTCGTAAAAAAATATCAGATATTGAAAGTAGTTGTACGCCCAAGGAAGGAACATCAAAAGAGGAAGTGGAAAGAATTTTCGGGGAAGGCAAGCCTGCGCCTGATACTATTAGCAAGCTACCCACCACCACTACTCCTGACAGCTCCAATCTTTCTTATGAGCTCTATAAAGGTGGAGTGCTTTTGGTTCGCTACAAAGATGATAAAGTTTATTTGGCAGGTTATTTGGACCCATACGCTGCCAAAGGAAGACCTGCGGGTGTTGAGGTGCCAGTTGAAGAACAGTTACAAGAAGTAAAACACAGACTTCAGCAAATGGAAGTTATACATTCTGTGTATTTAAAACGGCTAAAAGAAATTAACCAAAAACAACCCCTTGAATTCTCCATTAAATCAGATAAGCAAGTGTACGACGCTGGGGAGCCAATAAAACTTATAGCAGAAATGAAAAATATTAGCACTTCCGAAGTATGCATTAACACGCTTGCCAATGATTTAAGGTATATAATAACACTTACTCAAGAAGGCAAGGAATTTATTAGTGAAGGGCCAATAGTCGCGGAAAGTGGCCAAGCAATGGATCGAGATATAGTGTGTATAAAACCCTCTAAAAGTTATAAACTAGAACGTTTTTCTGGAGTTATGAATAGAGAAGTTTTAATTAATGTGAATAATCCCATAAAAAAAGGTGTTATGGATATAAAAGTTGAATTTATTCTTCAAGGAACAACAATTAGACCCGTGTGGCAAGGTAAGCTTGCCTCTGACGCTGTCACGATTGAGGTGAAGGAGGATGAGAGCAAGGGGGCACCTTCAGATAAATATTGCAAACGCAATGAAGATTGTAAGTGGGTAAGGGATTATTGCAATTGCCAAGATAGATGTGTAAATAAGTATGTTGAATTGGAAAATTGTCCTCCAGATAACAAAAAATGCAAATTTGGCGGCTTTGATACCTTAATCTGCTACTGTGTAAATAATAAATGTGTTGAAGGTCCAAAGGAATAGTGGGGTCAAAATGAAAAAGATATTATTAGGAATTGCAATTTTACTTTTAATTACGCCGTTTAGCTATTGCCAGGAATCAAAACAGCAACTTCAGCGGTTCGACAAAAGCTCACCGCTTACGCTCTTCATCAAATCAGATAAGCAGGTGTATGATAAAGGAGAAGATGTTATTGTTGATGTAATTCTTGAAAACAATGGAGACCAAGAATTATGGCTTGGTCGCTTTTACAAAGATATTGATGAAATTGGGCATCAAAGTAATTTTGTTTTTCGAGTATTTAAAGATAAGTCAGAAAAAGAACAACAATATAAGCACATTGAACAACAAAGTAAAATGTCTGTTCCTTATCAAAGTATTCCAATAAAAACCGGTGAAGAAATTGTGCTCAAGGCAACCCTTAATAGATGGTATATCATGTCAAAACCAGGAGCATATACGATCGTCTGCTCATTTTTATCCAAAAGGCCATTTTCAGCTAATGAAAAGTTGCCAATGTGGGAGGGCACACTTGTTTCCAACACCATCACCATAGAGGTGAAGTAGATAGTAGAGAAAAAATGCAATTCTGACAAAGACTGTCTAAATGTTGATTGTTCTGGATATAGTATCCCCGGAGTTAAAGAAGGCCACGAGCCTTATTGTGTTGATAAGATATGTAAATGTATGTGTTATGGGTGTGAATAGATTTTAAGAAAATGGAATCTCAAATCTTACAAGGCTTAAACCAGGAACAAAACCAGTCAGTAACACATACTGACGGCCCGTTATTAATTATTGCTGGTGCTGGCACTGGTAAGACCAGTGTTATAACCAGGAAGATTGCTTATCTCATTGAACAGAAGCTGGCGAAGCAGGATGAAATACTGGCATTAACCTTTACTGACCGGGCAGCAGCGCAGATGGTAGAAAAGGTGGATATCCTTGTTCCCTATGGCTACACAGATATCTGGATATCTACATTTCATTCGTTTGGCGACAGGATTTTGCGAGAGAACGCATTAGAGGTTGGATTTAATCCTGATTTTAAAGTTTTAACCCGTCCCGAAGCAGCGGTTTTGGTACGCGAGCATCTTTTTGACTTTCCATTGGATTATCTGCGTCCGGCAAGCGATCCGACTAAATTCATTAATGATTTTTTAAGATTCTTCAGCCGGTTAAGAGATGAGGATATTTCAGTTGAAGAATATAAAGAGTTTATTAAAAAGTTAGAAGCTAAGCCAAATTCTCAGGATGAGGCAAATAAAGAATACTTTCGCTTGCATAAAGAGTTATCTTTGTGTTTTGAGGCATATCAGGCCTTATTAAAGAAATCCGGCAAGGTTGACTTTGCAAACCAATTTTATCTTGCCTTACAAATGTTACGTAAGCACAAGAAGATTTTGAAATTTTACCAGGATAAATTCAAATATATCCTGGTTGATGAGTTTCAGGATACAAATTACGCCCAATTTCAATTAGTAAAGCTCCTGGCCGGCAAACTCAAAAATATTACCGTAGTTGCTGATGATGACCAGTCTATATACAGGTTTCGCGGTGCAGCCTATAGCAATATCTTAGGTTTTGCTGATGCTTTTCCAGAGGCAAAACAGATAACCTTAATTCGTAACTATCGCTCAACCCAGAGTATCCTTGACGCTGCTTATAGGTTAATCCAACATAATAATCCCGACAGATTTGAGGTTAAGTCAAATATAAATAAGCAGCTTATTGGTACTCCTGGGGGTAAACAGGTAACTTATCTGCATTTTGACCGGCATTCTAACGAGGCAGACAAGGTGGCAAAGATAATTAAGGAATTAGTTGCTGCTGAAAAATATTCCTATGATGATTTTGCGATTCTAGTGCGTTCAAACAATGATGCTGATGAGTTTATTGCCAGTTTAAATATGATTGGTGTTCCTTGGAGGTTTAGCGGTAATCAGGGCCTTTATAGCCGGCCAGAAGTAAAACTATGTATTTCATTTTTAAAATTCATGGCAAATATTGCTGATTCAATAAGCCTTTATTATCTAGCTTCAAGTGAAATTTATAAAGTTAATGCTGTTGAGCTGGCATATTTGGCAAGTTTTGCCAAGAGAACTCATCAGGATTTATTCTGGACTATGAAGAACTTCCGGCAAACCCCAGAGTTGACTGATAAAGTTAAGCAGGCAGCATCAGATATAGATAGGCTCGTAGCTGATTTGGAAAAATTCTTTGCCTCTTCTACTCAAGTGAGCAGTGGAAGATTGCTGTATTTATTTTTGACTGAGACTAAATATTTAAAAGAACTACTAAAGAATCAGTCCTTGGAAAATGAGGAAAAAATAGAGAACTTAGCCAAATTTTTCGAAATTGTTCGGGAATTTGAGAATGTTTCCACAGAAAACCGAGTTATACACTTTATTGAATATCTGGATATGTTAATCCAATCCGGCGATGACCCGGCTACTGTTGAGGCAAGTTTAGATGTGCCGGCAGTAAACATCTCTACTGTGCATAAAGCTAAGGGCTTGGAATTTAAAGTTGTGTTTATTGTGGCTTTAATCCAGGGTAGGTTCCCCTGGCCAAAGCGCCGTGATCCCTTAGAGTTGCCTGATGAGTTGATCAAAGAGGTTTTGCCAGTGGGAGATTTTCACACCCAGGAGGAGAGAAGGTTATTCTATGTGGCAATGACCAGGGCTAAGGACGAGCTCTATTTAACCAGCGCTGATGATTATGGTACAGTTAGACTTCGTAATCCCAGTGAATTCATTTTTGAAGCCTTAGGTAAGTCCAAAGAAGAAGTAGCGCCAAAATTGAAATCAAGCGCCTTGGATACAATTAACAGATTCAAAGCCGAAAAAGTGCAGTTAGAGAAAAATAAAAAAATTTCAGGCATGAAAGAAAATTTTTCATTAAGTTTTTACCAGATTGATGATTATTTGACTTGTCCTTTAAAATATAAATTTGTGCATATAATACATGTGCCGATTCTTACGCATCACACTGTAATTTACGGCAAGGCTTTGCACGATGCTGTGCAGAAATATTTTCAATTCAAAATGAATAAGGCTAAAATAACGCTGCCAGAAATCATCGGTGCTTTTGAGGAAAATTTCTCTGCGGAAGGTTTCCTAAGCAGGAAACATTATGAAACACGCCGAGCGCTTGGTCACGTTGCTCTCAAAAAATTCTTTGAGAAGGAAGAGCTAGATGGTAGAATCCCGACGTATATTGAGAAGGCTTTCACATTTAATTTAGATGGCAAAAGAATAGTCGGCAGGTGGGATAGGATTGATTTACTTTCTAAAGAAGAGGCAATAATTATTGATTTTAAATCCAGCCATATCCATAAACAAAAAGATGCTGATAAAAAGGCTAAGGAGAGTCTGCAGTTGGCAATATACGCCTTTGCGTTTAAGGAGATCTTTGGTTTCTTGCCTAAGTATAGCGAATTGCATTTCTTGGAATCCGGCTTAGTGGGCAGAGCCCTAAAGGATAAAAAGGATTTTGATAAGTTAAAAGAGAACGTTGCATTTGTTTCTTCAGGCCTAAAAAGCGAAAACTTTGAAGCAAATCCGAATTATCTGGCTTGCACTTATTGTGCATTTAATCAGATTTGCAATTTTGCTAAAATCTAGTGTATTTCTTTCTCTTGACTTAGGGTTTTAGACGGTGTATACTCCTTTACTAATATTAAAAAATATAGTATTATAATATATAAGAATTTTGTCATTATAAAATTGAACAACAGAATAGGAGGGTGCAAAGTTGACGCTGACTAAGGATAACAAGAAAAAAGTAATTGAAAAATTTAAGGTTCATTCCACAGACACTGGCTCTTCCCAAATTCAGGTTGCCATTCTCACCGAAAGAATTAATTATTTAGGTGAACATTTAAAGCAACACAAGAAAGACCATAGTTCGCGGGTGGGATTGCTTAAATTGGTCGGTAAGCGCCGCAGACTTTTGGATTACCTAAAGAAGAGTTCGCCTGCCAGGTACAATGAAGTATTAGACAAATTAAACCTGCGCAAATAAATTAATAATAATTAAAAAAGGAAAGATGATTTTATGCAAATGCAAAGTACTAAATTACAGTTCGGTAAAGAGGAATTAATCTTAGAAACAGGAGAACTCGCCAAACAGGCAGATGGTTCGGTTGTAGTAAAATATGGCGGGACAGTTGTCCTGGTAAGCGCATGTTACTCTAGAACAGTAAGGGAAGGCACAAATTTTCTTCCTTTAACTGTGGAATATCAGGAAAAGACTTATGCTGCAGGCAGGATTCCTGGAGGGTTTTTCAAACGCGAAGGCCGGCCTTCTACAAATGAGACCCTGGTTGCCCGGCTTATTGACCGTCCGCTACGGCCATTATTCAGCAAGGATCTATACAATGAAATCCAGATAATTGCAATTGTACTTTCCAGTGACGGCCAGAATGATTCGGATATCTTAAGCGTAATCGGTTCTTCAGTTGCTGTTTCTCTTACCGGTTTGCCGTTTGATGGGCCAGTGGCAATTTGCCGTGTGGCTAAGATCGGTGCAGATTTTATATTGAATCCGACTTATGAGGAGATAGAAAAAAGTTCATTGGAAATTGTAGTTGCTACCAGCAAAGCCGGAATCATTATGCTCGAAGCCCAAGGCAAAGAAGAATCGGAAGAGGTTATACTTTCAGCAATAGAATATGGCTTGGAAGCTAATACAAAGATAATTAAATTGCAGGAAGACTTTATAAAAGTAATCGGCAAAGGTAGTTTTGAATCGCCGCTTGTAAAAAAAGAGGACTTGGATTCTAAAATAGGCGAGGATATAAAAACAAGAATTCGTAAAAGCATTCTAGTTGACAACAAAGAAGAATGTGAGCTCCTGACTTCAAAATTAATTGAGGAATTAAAAGAAAAATTTGTAAGCCAAGAATTGGCCATAGAAGAGAGTGCAATAGCTGATTTTGTGGTTGCCTTGCAGGAAAAAGAATTGCGGCGCAATATTTTAGAAGAAAACAAGAGGGTTGATGGGCGTAAATTTAATGAGCTCAGGCAAATTAGTTGCCGCGTATCGTTTTTGCCCAGAACGCACGGTTCGAGTATTTTTACTCGCGGCCAGACGCAAAGCTTGGCAGTTACCACATTGGGCACGCGTAAAGATGAGCAAATGATTGAGGCGATGCAGGGAAAAAGTTATGAATCATTTTTGCTGCATTATAGTTTTCCGCCGTTTAGCGTTGGTGAAGTTAAGCCTCTGCGTGGGCCCAGCCGCAGAGATATTGGCCATGGAGCACTAGCCAGAAAGGCGTTGCAAGCAGTTATGCCGACTAAGGAAGAATTTCCCTATACAGTTAGAGTTGTTTCTGAAATTTTAGAATCAAACGGTTCATCGAGCATGGCTACGGTTTGCGCTGCAAGCTTATCGCTTATGGATGCAGGCGTACCAATAAAAGCGCCGGTTGCCGGAGTAGCATTAGGACTGGTAAAGGAAGGCAACAAATCGGTAATACTTACAGATATCTCTGGCGGCGAGGATCATTTTGGGGATATGGATTTTAAAATTGCCGGCACAGCCAAGGGGATTACAGCTATACAGCTTGATTTAAAGATTGAAGGCATAGATTTGGCTTTGATAGATAAGGCTCTTACCCAGTCACGTGAAGCGAGGCTTACAATCCTAGATAAAATTAAAGCGACATTAGATGCTCCGCGTAAAACAATCTCTCCTTATGCTCCGCGCATAGAGATTTTCAAGATTAGCCAGGATAAGATTGGAGATTTAATCGGTCCCGGCGGCAAAACAATTAAGAAAATCATAAGCGCTACAGAAGTAACCATTGATATTGAAGATGACGGCACAGTAATGGTTGGTTCGGATAAAGAAAAGAATATGATCGAAGCTTTAAATATGATTAAAGGCTTAACTGAAGATGCTGAGGTTGGTAATATATATACCGGCCAGATAAAACGTATTACTAATTTTGGCGCATTTTGTGAAATATTACCGGGCAAAGAAGGCCTTGTCCATATATCTGAAGTTTCGCAAGATTTTGTCAAGGACTTGAATAGCGTTTTAAAAGTCGGCGATGTGGTTAAGGTAAAGGTTATTGCTATTGATGAGCTGGGCCGGATAAGGCTCAGTATGAAACAGGCTTCAGAATAGACGTGAAAATGATAAATAGAGACCGGATTAATGAAATAAAATCTCTTTTATTATTAAGCGCAAGCCTTTTAATTTTTGTTTCTTTAATCTCCTATACACCTACAGATCTTGTTTTTTACACCTCTCGGCCCAATCTCCCCGCCCAAAACCTAGCGCGCATTTTTGGCGCAAAACTCGCCGGCAGCTTATTTTTTACCTTTGGTTGGGCGTGTTTCCTATTTCCGCTTTTCTTTCTTCTCTGGGCAAAAGATTTGTTTGAGAAAAAAAGCGCAAGCACCTTGCGTCTTTCTAATTTTATAAGTTTACTGATTTTTTTCATATCATTATCTTCGTTTTTTTCTCTATTCGGCAACGAGATTGCTAGCAGCCGTTTCTCGCGCGGCGGCTTGGTTGGTTTACTCTTATCTGATTTTCTTCTAAATTATTTCGGCCACGTGGGTTCAGCTATAATCCTTTTAACTTTTATTGTGATTTCTTTTATTCTCGCAGAAGAAATGTTATTCTTGCCGATTTTGCTTAAAATTAGCGATAAGATCAATGCTTTAGTTTCTAGGTGGCCGTTTAATCGCTCTGACAAACGGGCTTCTAAACCTAAGTTTGAAGGTTTGGCTAAAGATCAGAAAGCACCACCCGTAATACTTAAGCCTAGGGCAGATCAAGGACCGAATATTAAAGTTGCTAACCTAAAACAACCTGCTATTGCCAAGACAGGGGATATTAAACCGGATAAAAAAGAAGAAGAGTTAATTAAACCAGTTACTGCAAAGACAGAGAGAATTGATTACAAATTACCCGGTTTAGATTTATTAGATGATCCGCCGGCAGTAAGCGCTCGTCAATTAAAAGAAGATTTAAATGCTAATGCCCGGATTTTAGAAGAAACCTTAGCTGATTTTAGTATAAGCGTGCGCGTTACTGATATAGAACGCGGCCCGGTAATTACCCGTTATGAACTTGAACCTGCTCCGGGTGTAAAATTACAAAGGATTGTTACGTTAAGCGATGATATTGCGCTGGCAATGAAAGCAACTAGCGTAAGAATAGTCGCTCCGATACCCGGAAAAGCAAGGGTAGGCATAGAGGTTCCAAATTCTTCCACTTCAATAGTCTATTTTCAAGAGTTAGCTGCTTGTAAGGAATTTATGAATTCTTCTTCAAAACTGGCTCTGTCAGTTGGCAAGGATATTGCCGGACAACCGGTAATTGCAGATTTGACCCAAATGCCCCATTTGTTAATTGCCGGAACAACAGGTAGCGGCAAGACGGTTTGCATAAATAGCCTGATAATGTCCTTACTTTTTAAACATTCTCCAGATGAAGTTAAGTTGATTATGGTTGACCCGAAAATGGTTGAGCTTGCGCCATTTAACAGCATTCCGCATTTACTCTGTCCAGTAGTAACTGCAGCAAATAAGGTTTCCGGGGCGTTGAATTGGCTGGTATTAGAAATGGAACGCCGCTATAGAGTTCTAGCAGAGGCAGGAGTACGCAATATTGAATTATTTAATAGCCAAACAGATAGCGCCAAATTACCTTATATTATAGTTATTATTGACGAGTTAGCTGATCTTATGGCAGTTGCGGCGAATCATATCGAGAGTGCGATTACCCGTTTGGCCCAGCTTTCGCGGGCTGTTGGAATTCACTTGATTTTAGCAACACAAAGGCCGTCAGTTGATGTAATCACCGGAGTCATTAAAGCTAATTTTCCTGCGCGTATTTCTTTTCAAGTAGCCTCAAAAGTAGACTCGCGAACAGTCCTGGACATGAACGGCGCAGATAAACTCTTGGGAAAGGGTGATTTACTTTTTTTAAAACCCGGGGAGTCTAAATTAATCCGTGCCCAGGGATGTTTTATAAAAGATAGCGAGATAGAACGTGTAGTGCAATTTATAGATTCACAGGCTAAACCGGAGTATAATGAAGAGGTGTTGAAGAATGCAGATAGGCTTTCTGGAGTAACTGCCGCAAATGATGAGTTATTTGATGAGGCAGTGAGGATGGTCTTAGAAAGCAACCAAGCCTCTGTTTCAATATTGCAGCGCAGAATGCGCTTAGGCTATACTCGCGCTGCCCGGTTAATTGATGCAATGGAAGAAAAGGGTATTGTTGGGCCGTTTCAAGGCTCTAAGCCGCGGGAAATACTTGTTGACAGAGAAAGTTGGCTAAAGAAAGACATGCAACTAAAGGAAGAAAATGAGTGAATCAATAGGTAAGATTTTTAAAGACGCGCGCCGGCAAAAAGAACTCAGTATCGGCGAGGTAAGTAAACGGACCAATATAAGCCACTCTATGATTTCAAGTATTGAGGATGATAATTTTGAAGCATTAAGCCCGGTATATATGAAGAGTTTTGTAAAATTATATGCAAATTTTTTGGGTTTGGATACTGAAAAAATACTAAAGCTTTATCATGAATTTGCCCAGCTGCCTGAGGAAGAATATATTAAAAGGAAAGTCCCTCAGCAAACACAGATGGTCGCAGAAGAAAATCTCGTAAAAGGATTTGCGCATATTGCCCAGAAAAGAAAAAAAACAATCATTATTGTTGTTGGTATAATTATATTATTTTTAGCGCTAAAGGCTATTTACAAAGCTTGGTCCGTAAGGCGTATACAAGCCAGGTCTGCCGTAGCAGAATTAGAGCGCACTAAGCCCAGCAACGTAAAGTCTAATCAGGAGGAAAAAGATAACCCTCTTGCGGGATTAAATTTAAATGATAATTTAAGGCTTTCAGTACATGCTAAGTCAGACTGTTGGTTAAAAGTAAGAGTAGATGATAAATTAATTTTTCAAGGAACGTTAAAAAAGGCTGAAGTAGAGAATTGGCAGGCACAAGAAAGAATCGACTTAAAATTAGGCAACCCGGCTGCAGTAGACTTGGAACTTAATGGAAAGGTTTTAGATCAATTCGGCACACGCAGTTCTAAAAGCCGTTCAGTCTTGATTACTAAGCAAGGCATAAAACTTGGTAAATGAAAAAACCCCTGTTAGATCCCGCCTTAAACAAAAAACTCCCACTAGCTATAAGCTTTTAGATAAAGTTGGAATATTAAGCTTGGGCTGTCCGCGCAATCTTGTTGATTCTCAGATTATTTTAAGCCGCTTACATTTACATAATGCTGAGATTGTTGATATTCAAGATGCGCAGATAGCGATAATTAATACTTGTTCGTTTATTAAAGAGGCTACTCAGGAATCTATTGACCGGATAATGGATTTGATAGAGCTTAAAAAGGAAGGCAAACTAAAGAAGATTATTGTTGCTGGGTGTCTTGCCAGCCGTTATAAACAGCAACTTGTGTCGTCTTTACCAGAAGTAGATGCATTCATTGGCGTACAGGATTTAACTTCTCAAATTTGCACGCAAATAAGCTTGACTCCGGCTCATTACAGCTACGTAAAGATTTGCGAAGGCTGTAGGAATAATTGCAGTTATTGCGTAATCCCTAAAATAAAGCCTAAATTTGTCAGCCGACCGATAGAATCAATCTTAGAAGAAATTTTAATTTTGGATAGAAAGTGCGTTAAAGAATTAATTTTGATTGGCCAGGATATAAGCCAATATGGCCTAGACTTATATAAGAAACCTACACTTGAAGAATTGCTGCGTAAAATTGTCAAACAGCTAAATTGTATTAGCTGGCTAAGGTTTTTATACCTACAGCCTAGATTTTTGACGAAAACACTGATTAAATTTATTGCCGATGAACCGAGGATTTGCAAATATATTGACTTGCCGTTTCAGCATATTAATGATCAGCTCCTCAAGCGGATGAATAGAAAAATTACAAGGCAGAAAATCATTAATCTGTTAAAATATATTAGGAAAGTAATTCCTGGTGTCGCCATAAGAACAACATTTATTGTTGGTTTTCCCGGAGAAACTGAGAAACAATTTAACGAGCTTCTGGATTTTATTAAAGTGGCACGGTTTGAACGCCTGGGAGTTTTTATTTATTCCAGAGAAGAGGATACACCAGCTTATAGTTTTAAAAATCAGATTTCTGCAAAAATAAAGAATGAGCGTTTTGATAAAATAATGCAGGCCCAGCAATCTATCTCAGAAAAAACCTGTAAACAGAGCATCGGCGAGATTAAGGAAGTGATTATTGATGAAAAATGCGCTGATAGCCCGGATACTTTTCTTGGCCGCAGCAGTCACGATGCACCAGAAGTAGATGGTTGCGTATACGTGAAGGCCAAGGGTATAAAAATCGGAGAGATTATCAAGGTAAAGATTGTTGATAGTCTGGAGTATGATTTAGTTGGGGAGGAGATTTGAACATCTCAAATATATTAACTGTGTTGCGCATTATCTTGACTTTTGTTTTTATGTTTTTTCTCTTTGTTCACGGGCTAAGCGCTAAATTAATTGCCCTATTAATTTTTTCCCTTGCCAGCTTGACTGATTATTTTGATGGTTTTTTCGCCAGGAAACTAAAAACAATTTCAAATTTTGGCGTGATTATGGATCCGATTGCAGATAAGGTTTTGGTAATCGGTGCTTTTCTTTCCTTTGTAGAATTGAGGATTATCCCTGCCTGGATGGTGGTAATTATAATGTTTAGAGAGTTGTTGATTACCGGTTTAAGGATTTTTGCTCTGGGAAGAAAAAAAGTTATTTCGGCAGCTCGCTCTGGAAAACATAAGACAGTTTCCCAGATGTTCACTATATTCGTAATTTTACTATTTTTGATATTTCGGGAATTAGCCTTAAGGTTTAATGCCTGGAGTTCGTCTCTGGAATCCCGACTTGGAGTATTTATCATTTGTTTAATGACACTTACGGTCATTCTTACTACCACAAGTGGGATAAGTTTCCTTTGGCAAAATAGAGATCTTTTTTTAAAAAATGAATAAGTCGATTATTAGGTTATTAGCTACTTTTTTTGGTACGGGTAACATTCCTTTTATCCACGGCACGTGGGGGTCTTTGGCTGGCCTTTTGGTTTATATTTTGTTTTTAAGGCAAAATATAATCTTGCATTTACTAATTTTGGCAATGATTATTGCCTTTGGTTTTGCGGTGTCATCAAGGGCTGAAGAAATCTTTCAAAAAAAAGATGCCAGCCAGATTGTTATTGACGAAGTAGCCGGCATGTTATTAACTTTACTTTTTGTGCCAGCTAAAACTATTTATATTATCTTTGGTTTTTTTCTTTTTCGGCTTTTTGATACCTTAAAAGTTGCGCCCACAGATAGCCTTGAAAATTTACCTGGAAGTGCCGGAGTTATGACTGATGATTTAGTAGCGGCTATTTATGCAAATCTTTGCCTGCAGATTCTAAATATAATCCTGCCTTTTTTTAATCTATCCGTTTAAATCAAAAGTGGAGAGTTTTTCGTAGTGCGGCCCCTTGGAAGAGAGAATACTCTTAAATAAGGTAACATTCTTTACAATCATTTGTTTTTTTTCTACTGGCGTATTTTGGATTAAATTAATCAGTTCTTGCTTGTTTTTGTTGCTTCTGAGTCGGCCGATTGTGATGTGAGACTGGAACTGCCGTTTCTCTTTAGCAAAGTGCAGGCTAACCAAATTATCTTCAATCATTTTTGCCAAGTTCTCTAGCTGATTATTGGTTGTTAGTGCGTCTACCCAGATAACCCGGGGATAAGTTATTTTAGGGAAAACGCCTAAGCAATTTAATGTCAAGCTAAAGGGTTTTAAAGATAGTAGGGATGTTGTTAAGACTTGAATAATGCGTTCGATTTTTCCTAAGCTAACCGAGCCGAGAAATTTTAGAGTTATGTGTAGGTTTTCTATTTCTACCCATTTTACATCTGCTTGAGTAGATTTTAAAACATTCGTAATCTTAAATAATTCATTCTTAATCTGTTCATCTAATTCAACTGCAATGAATGTTCTTAGCTGATCCATTCTTTTAATAATTCTAATGCTTTGAAGCTTGCGGCGCTACGAATTTGGCCTCTATTGCCTTTAAAATTAAATTTCCAATATACGGTTTTTTTTGAGTCTGAGATTGCAATGTAGACTAAACCGATTGGTTTTTGTTTTGTAGCGCCAGTAGGGCCGGCTATGCCGGTGATTGCAAGGCCAAGGTTTGTATGGCTGAGCTTACGTATAGACTTAGCGAGCTTAAGCGCAACTTCTTTGCTAACTGCGCCTTTTTGAATTATCAGCAATTTAGCTACCCTTAACCAGGAAGTTTTGATTTCATTGCTGTAGGCAACTATGCCGATTTTAAAATAATTTGAGCTGCCAGAGATATCCGTAAGCAGGTTAGAGAGCAATCCGCCAGTACATGATTCAGCCACTGAAATGGTTAATTTTTTGCGGATAAGCAGGTTATGGGTTTGAATTAGTATTTTGATCACAGGTACATTATAGACAATTTTAAACATATTGACAATTAATTATAATATGTCTATAATTATTATCCAATCTTCGGGGAAGGTGAGAGTCCTTACCGGCGGTAAAGCCCGCGAGTCCGCTAATTAATTTTAGCGAGATAGATCTGGTTAAATTCCGGAGCCGATGGCGCCGCAGAAAGCGGCGTGCTGATGGTACACCCAAACCTATCGGATGGTTTGGTGTGTGCTTACTGCACAAAGTCCAGATGGGAGAAGATTTATTTTAACTTTACCCGGAGATTTATCTTCGGGTTTTTTAATGAGCCCACAACTTACGGAGTGTTAACGAACGTAAGTTGTATGGGCGAATTACCCCAGCACTTATTTTACAAAAAAAATACCATTATTGATAATAAAAGTTTTGTCTTAGAAAATACATAAATTTTAATTATAAGCCTAGCAGTAAAATAAGTGCTGGGTCAAATTCAGCCAACAAAGTTATGTTCAGCTTATGCTTCCATAACTTTGGGCTTCATGTGACTTATGTTTAATTCCATATCAGAGATAATTAACGATTTAAAGCGCGGCAGGATGTGTATTGTAATTGATGATGAAGGCCGCGAAAACGAAGGTGATCTGATTATAGCCGGCCAGTTTATTAAGCCGGCGGACATTAATTTTATGACTAAATATGCCCGGGGCCTTATATGTGTTCCAATGACTAAACAGCGGCTTGATTATTTAAACCTTCATCCGATGTTAGATAAACAGATTAACCGGCAATTGGTTAACGATAAATTTAATACTGCCTGGATGATTTCTGTTGATGCGCGTAAAGGTACGACTACAGGTATTTCTGCTTTTGATCGGGCAAGGACAATCAGGGTTTTGGCTGATACTAAGACGAGGCTGCATGATTTATTGCGGCCAGGACATATGTTTCCTTTGGCAGCCCAAGAGGGCGGGGTATTGGTTAGAGCCGGACACACCGAGGCGGCAATTGATTTGTTGACTCTGGCTAAATTAAGGCCCGTAGGTGTAATCTGCGAAATTATGAATCCGGACGGTACGATGGCCCGGACAAAAGATTTAATAAAATTTTCTAAAAGATTTAAATTAAAAATTTGCACAATAGCTAGTTTAATTGAATACCGCAGAAAAAAAGAATCATTGATTAAAAGAGTAGTCAGTACAAAACTGCCTACAGAATACGGCCAATTTAAGTTAGTGGTTTACGAATCGCTTATTGATAAGGCCAATCATTTGGCGTTGATTAAAGGTAGCATCAAAGCCAATAAGGATATTCTAGTCAGGGTCCATTCTCAATGCCTGACCGGAGATGTATTTTCTTCTTTGCGTTGCGATTGTGGTGCACAATTAAAAAAAGCCTTAAAGATGATTTCTAAACATCGTGAAGGAGTGCTTCTGTATATGTACCAGGAAGGACGGGGCATTGGTTTATTAAATAAGTTACATGCCTATGCTTTGCAGGATAAGGGCTTAGATACTGTGGAGGCAAATCAGGCATTAGGTTTTGAAGCTGATTTACGCGATTATGGAATCGGAGCCCAGATTCTTTACGATTTAGGCGTAAGAAGGATTAAATTGCTCACAAATAATCCTAAAAAAATTATTGGCCTAGAAGGCTACGGCTTAAAAGTAGTAGAGCGAGTGCCTATAGAAATTCCTGCATCTCAAATGAATCTAAAATATTTGCGTACAAAGAAAGAAAAACTCGGACATGTGTTGTCGGTTTAATTGATACCCCTTGCTTAAACACCGGGAAAATCTCTTGCGACATTTTCCCTGTAAGCTGCGGGATTAATTTTGTTAGGTAAAAATACCTAATAAAGGCAAAATTAAGGAGGCTAGATATGGTTAAAGTAATAACAGGCGCGTTAACATTAAAAGACAAGAAGATAGCAATGGTTGCTTCGCGGTTTAATGAATTCGTGACCAACAGCTTGATTGAAGGCGCTACTGATACATTATTGCGCCATGGGGCTAAGGATGATGATCTTGAACTTATCTGGGTGCCAGGTTCGTTTGAGATACCAACTGTTGTGGCAAAACTCGTAAAATCTAAAAAGTTTTCTGCAGTTATCTGCTTGGGCGCTTTAATTCGCGGCTCAACAAGCCATTTTGATTATATTGCCAGCCAGCTATCTCGGGGCATTGCCTCAATATCAGTAGAATCAGGCGTGCCGGTAATATTCGGCGTGATTACTGCTGATACAGTTGAACAGGCAATAGAAAGGGCCGGGACCAAAGAAGGCAACAAAGGCCGTGATGCTGCACTGAGCGCGATTGAGATGGTTAATGTGATGGATAAGATATAAGGAATGTAAACCCGTCCCTTGCCAAAACGCTTGAAAATTTTTTCGCTTTGCTCCTAAAATTTTCTGCGCTGGCTTCGGGCCTTGCACAATTCGCGCCCGCAAAGCGGGCAAGAATTGTTCAAGATTAGTCCTAATACAATCTTGGCTGTGCCAAGATTGTGTAGGAATAATTCGCCTCAACAAGAAATAATGAATAGGGCTCATTTATGAGAAAACGCACCAAAGCTAGAGAATTAGCACTCCAACTTTTATTCCAGATAGATATCACATCAGAAGATTTGGATAGCGCCCTTGTTGTATTCTGGCAGAATCAATACACAGAAGTTGAACCAGAGGTCAAAGATTTTGCCGTACAATTAATCCGCGGTACAATCAGCCATTTAAAGCAGATGGATGAGATTATTGCCAAGTATGCTGTTAACTGGCAGATTATGCGCATGGCAGTGATTGACCGCAATATCCTAAGGCTAGCAACATTTGAAATACTACATTTGCCGGATATCCCGATTAAGGTATCAATAAACGAAGCTGTGGATTTGGCCAAAAAATACGGTGACATTGATTCTGGAAAATTCATAAATGGGATTATAGATAAGATTAGTAAATCCGAGAAAATAGCCAAAAATGCCTAAAGAGAAATTTGCGGATTTGCATTTACATACTTATTATTCAGATGGGACTTTTTCTCCCCAGCAATTAATCGCGGAAGCTTTGAACCAAAATATAAGCTGCATTGCAATTACTGACCATGATAGCGTAGAAGCCCTGCCCATTGCCTTAAGTCAAAAATCAGCTGACTTAGAAATAATCCCAGGTATAGAACTCTCTTGCGACTACAACGGCCGCGAGATTCATATCCTGGGTTATTTTATTGATTATCAGAATAAAGAATTATTAAAGCAATTAGAGATTATCCGCGAACAACGGCTTGAGCGAATTGGGCTTATGGTTGAGAAATTAAGAGAGATGGGTATAGATATTACAGCAGATGAGGTGTTCAAGCTATCTGGTTTTGGCGTTGTTGGAAGGCTACACTTAGCCAGGATACTACTGGAAAAGAAGGCAATTACTAATATCCGCGAAGCATTTATTAAATTCATCGGTGAAGATTGTCCGGCTTATGTAAGTCGGTTCAGGCTTAGCGTACAAGAAGCAATAAATATTATTTTAGACTGCAAGGGTGTTCCTGTTTTAGCACATCCCTATACCTATGGAAATGAAGAGTTCATTGTTAATTTAGCCGGTTTTGGCCTTAAAGGTATTGAGGTTTATTATCCAGAGCATTCAGCCAGCCGAACTGAACGCTATAAGGTTTTGGCAGAGCGTTTAGGCTTGGTTATGACTGGCGGCTCTGATTGTCATGGTGATCTTAAAGAAGATATCAAAGTTGGCTCTGTGCGTATTAGTTATGAGCTTGTAGAGAGATTAAGAAATGCAAGATAGATTGCCAGATAACGAATATTTTATGCGCTTGGCTCTAAAACAGGCGTTAAAAGCAAAAGGCAATACCTGGCCAAATCCTTTGGTTGGCGCAGTCCTGGTTAAAGACAGAAGGATAATGTCTAAGGGCTATCACAAGATGGCAGGTCTTGCCCATGCTGAAATCGAGGCATTTAAAAATGCAAATGGAATTACTAAAAACTCCACGCTTTATATTACCCTAGAGCCTTGTTGCACTTTTGGCAGAACTCCGCCCTGTACAGAAGCAATAATAAACGCCGGGATTAAGAAAGTAGTGGTGGGCATGCGCGATCCCAATCCAAAAAATAACGGCAAAGGCATCAAGATATTACGCAGTGCTGGTATCAATGTTGAGGTAGGATTTTTAAACAAAGAGTTGCGGGAAATAAATTTGCCATATATAAAATATATTACTAAGAGTTTACCGCTTGTTACTGTGAAGGTTGGTCAAAGCCTTGATGGAAAGATTGCTACTAAATCTGGCGAATCTCAATGGATAACCTCTAAGAAAAGCCGAGATTATGCTCATAAGCTTCGCGCTGACTTTGACGCAATAATGGTTGGAATAAATACAATAATTAAGGATAATCCAAAGCTCCAAGCGCCAAAACAAAAGAGGCGTTTTTATAAGATTATTATTGATCCGAATTTAGATATTCCAATAGATTCATGGGTATTAAAACATAGCAGCCAACAAGTTTTCGTAGTTTGTAGCCTTAACTCCTCTTCTTCAAAGGCAAAAAGGCTACAACAGCTTGGTGCTAAGATTTTGAGGATAGCTTGTAAAAATGGTAATTTAAACTTAAAATCCTTATTAAAGAAATTAGTCCGAATTGAGGTAACAAATATTCTAGTTGAGGGCGGCGGTACATTGATCGGCTCAATGTTTGATCAACATTTAGTAGATAAGGTTATTTTCTTTGTTGCTCCAAAGATTATTGGAGGCAAAGACTCAATAAGTTCAATAATGGGTGATGGGATAAACAGAATTAAGGATGTGGTTCAAATAGAGGATGTTTTAGTTAAAAAAATAGGCAAGGATTATTTATTTGAAGGTAAAATAACGCATTAAATATCATGTTTACTGGAATTATTGAAGAATTAGGCAAGGTTACAAAAATACAAAGGCAAAACAATGTATTGCGCCTTAAAATCGAAGCTGAAAAGATCATCGAGGGATTGAAGATCGGAGATAGCGTATCTGTAAATGGTGTTTGCTTGACTTTGATTAGTCAGGAAAAGCGCTTTATTGAGTTTGATGTTATGCACGAAACAGCTAGCAACACAACTCTTGGTTACTTAAGAATTGGAGAATTAGTTAATCTTGAACGTAGCCTAAAAGTCGGAGATAGAATCTCTGGTCATTTTGTAAATGGCCATGTTGATTGTATTGGTGTTATACGCAATAAATCTTACAGCGCAGGCAATCCTTATTTTGATATCGCATTTCCAAAAGAGTTTTTAAATAATGTTGTTGAGAAAGGCTCTATTGCTGTTGATGGCATAAGTTTAACTGTTGCTAAAATCAGAGAAAATTTACTAACCGTAAATATAATTCCCCATACCCTAGAAAATACTAACCTTAAGTTTAAAGGCCCTTCCAGTAAGGTAAATCTAGAATTTGATATCTTGCTTAAAAGAAAAGATATGCCATAACAAATAACCCTTAGCCAGTTGCGGTTTACCCCGTAAGAGATAGGCCGCCTTTAGGCGGCCGTAAAGTAAAGTTGTATACCAGATGGACTTTTCTTACCTAATTTTGTATATTATTTAATAATATAAGCATTGCGTGTAATCTCTTACGGGGTTTATTGCTTAACTATTCTTTTTTTGATATACTAAAAGGATTAATAGACAGCAAATCACGGGGAGTGGCTCAGCTTGGCTAGAGCGCTTGGTTCGGGACCAAGAGGTCAGCGGTTCAAATCCGCTCTCCCCGATCACCATCCATTCCGAGTCGGTTTACTATTAACTTATGCCCAAAAAGAGATTTCATGCATTTTTTTCTGGCCGAGTACAAGGGGTCGGGTTTAGATTCACTGCAGAAAATATTGCCGAGAGTCTAAAAATAAACGGCTGGGTAAAAAATCTTGATGATGGCCGGGTAGAAGTTGTAGCTGAAGGGCAAGAGAAAAACCTAGAGAATTTTTTGGAACAACTAAAGACAGAATTCGTTAGCTATATTAAGGATGTTGATGTTGATTGGCAAGAGCCGGTAGAAGGCTTAAAGGGATTTGGAATAAAGTTTTAATGACGACACAGCACTCACTCATGCGTTACGGAATTTTTTCCGATGTTCATTCTAACTTGGAAGCATTAGAAGCAGTATTAGCTGCCTTAAAACAAGAACGCGTTGATAAATATTTATGCGTAGGCGATATTGTAGGGTATGCAGCTGATCCGGAAAAATGCCTAAATTTAATTAAGAGTATTGTTTCAGTTTGTGTTGCGGGTAATCATGATTGGGCAGCTACAGGTAAATTTGCTCTTGCCCACTTTAATCCTTATGCGAAAAAAGCTGTCATTCAGAACGCTTTGCAACTTTCAGTAGAAGATAAAACTTACTTAAATAATTTGCCGTTGGTTTTTAAACAGGATAGTTTAACTTTGGTTCACGCTACATTAGACGAGCCTTCAAGCTTTAATTATCTGCTTAACAGCGAGCAGGCAATCAGGAGCTTTCAGGCGCTTGAATCTCAGGTTTGTTTTATCGGCCATACGCATCAGCCTAAAATTTTTGAATTTAAAGACGATTGCCGGCCAATTTTATTAGCCACAAGCAGTATAAAGCTTAGAAAGAATAATAAATACATTGTGAACGTGGGTAGCGTTGGCCAGCCGCGCGATGGAGACAGCCGGGCAAGTTATTGTGTCTTTGACACAGATAAAAAAGATATTTGCATAAAGCGTATTGGTTACGATATAAAAAAAGCTCAAAAGAAGATATTAGACGCGAGGTTACCGGAATTCCTAGCTACAAGACTTTCTTCTGGATGTTAGGGATGTTTGATGGATAAAGCCCAAGCAAAACAAAGAATTGAAAAATTAAGAAAAGAAATCCAGCACCATGATTATGTGTATTATGGTTTGGATCAACCTGAGATTTCTGACAAGGAATACGATTTATTAATGAAGGAACTTTTACAGCTTGAAGAAAAATTCCCGCAATTTAGAAGTGAATATTCTCCAACTCAGAGAGTCGGTGGAGTAATTTTAGATAAATTAGACACAGTAACGCATAAAGCTCAGATGCTTTCTTTGGATAATTCCTATTCCATTGAGGAATTAAGGCTTTGGGATAACCGCGTGCATAAAAACCTTGGTAAGGAAAAAATAGAATATGTTGCCGAGTTAAAGATCGATGGCCTTAGTGCAAATCTTTTATACGAGAGAGGTAACTTAAAGATAGCTGCAACGCGTGGCGATGGCCAGACTGGTGAAGACGTAACAACGAATATAAAGACAATTCGGCCTATTCCTTTAATCCAAAACACTTCCGAAGCACTAGATTTTCTTGAGATTCGCGGTGAAGTATACTTGGAAATTGCTGATTTAAAAAAATTGAATAAGCAAAGAGGAGCTGACGGAGAAGCTTTATTTGCAAACCCGCGCAATGCGGCCAGCGGATCGTTAAAGCTTTTGGATTCCGGCCTCGTAGCTAAAAGAAATTTAAAATTCTTTGCCCATTCTCTCGGAGCATACAGCCAAGATTTTTTTAAAGATCAGTGGGAATTTTTACAGACTATAAAAAAATGGGGTATGCGTATAAATAGCGAATCAAAAAAGTTTTCAAATTTGGACGAGGTAATAAGTTTTTGTAATGATTGGCAAAAGAAGCGTGATAAGCTGCCATATGAGATTGACGGTATTGTTATAAAGGTGAATTCTTTTAGCCAACAACGGGCACTTGGCCAGACGCTTAAGAGTCCGCGCTGGGC
>JAGVEL010000041.1 GCA_020058285.1 Candidatus Omnitrophota bacterium | reverse complement strand
AGAATTTAACCGGGTCAAAACAAGAACCAATGCCTAAAACTTCAGCATAAATATGCGCTTTGCGCTCTAGCGCACTATTTAATTCTTCTATTGTTAATACTGCTGAGCCTTCTGAAAAAATAATGCCGTCTCGTCTTTTGTCAAATGGACAAGAGATAGATTCAGGATTTCCATTCAAGCCGGATAAATAATTCAATTTATAAAAACCAAGAAAAGTTTGTATGGCTAAATCTTCAACTGAACCGACTATCACTGTATTTGTGCGCCCTAAATTTATAAAATCGCAGGCATAAGCTAAGGCATCTAAGGCGGCGCACATTCCGGTTGAAATTGTAGAGCTAAATCCTTTAATATTAAACCGAATATTTAAGCGGCTGGCCGGCGAGTTACCAACAGTGCTCGGGAAAACCGACGGATTTGCATAACGCGGACCTTCGTTTAAAGATTCTCTGTCAAAAGCCGAAATGCTGCTTAAACTGCCAAATGTTGTTCCGACAGATACTCCAATTTGCTTAGAATTCTCTTCAGTTATATTCAATTTGGCATCGTCAAGGCCGAGTTTTGCAGCAGCGCTTAGCAATAAAGTTGCCCTGTCCAAATCCATCAGGCTCTTTATCCCTAATATTGATTTTGGATCAAAGTTAGTTATTTCGCCCCCCACTTTTACTTTTAGCTCTGAAGTATCAAATAAAGTTATTGGCTTAATGCCCGAGCGGCCATTTTTTAAGGCATCCCAGAACCTATCTTTACCTATTCCGTTAGGAGCAATTACACCTATGCCGGTGATTACGATACGCTTATCGCTCACGTTGCCAAGCCTCCATCAACAATAAATGTCTGGCCGGTGATATAACTTGATGAATCCGAAACCAGAAATTTTACCACTGTAGCAACTTCTTGAACGCTGCCAAATCTCCCCAGGGGAATTTGCTCTAATGCCTTATTTTTCATTGTTTCGTTTAAGCCAGAGAGCATTTCTGTTTCAATGAACCCCGGGGCAATAGCATTAACCCGGATGTTATAAGAAGCAACTTCTTTAGCCAAGGCTTTAGTAAAGCCTAAAATTCCTGCCTTTGACGCTGAATAATTCGTCTGCTTGGCAATTCCCCGGATAGCGCTAACAGAGCTTATATTTACAATACATCCGCTTTTTCTTTTCAAAAAGTCTATAATTACAGAGCGAGTTAAATTAAATACGCCGCCTAAGTCAACATTGATTACCTTTTGCCAATCAGCTTGTTCCATAAATGCAAACGCCTTATCATTAATAATTCCGGCATTATTAACCAAAACATCAATAGGGCCAAAATCCTGTTTTATTTTTTCCACCCAGGCTTTAACTGCCTGAAAATCCTCTATGTCAACTTTGTAACCTTTTACTTTTACACGGCTGTTGGAAAGTTCTTTCTCGAGTTCTTTCGCAGCTGCTTCACTTTTAAGATAGTTGAAAGCAACGTTAAAGCCATTTTGGGCTAATTGGCTAACAATCGCCTTACCTATTCCTCTTGTACCACCGCTAACAACTGCAGTTTTGTTATCAGCCATTACTTGATATCTCCTCTCATTTTCTTATCAATCCAATCATCAATACGTTTCTTTGAGAAGCGCCAATCCGCACCAAGCTTAAAGGCAGGGATTTTCTTTTGCCTGGCAAACTTCTTGACAGTAAACGGATGAAGCTTTAAATATGCTGCAACATCTTTTGTGGTTAAAATATCTCTTTCCATATTTTGCACAGATGATCAAAGATAAAAGATTACACCTGCCTACCGGCAGGCGGAGATTAACACAGATGAAATAATTTCTTAAATAACTTTTTCAGTTTTGATTTACGGTTCACTTTGTCAATCTTATTCAGCCAGCTTAAAATATATTTTACGTCTAACTTTCCTTTTTGGCGAAGTAAAATTCCTCTCAGATCTTCAATGTCCCTGGGTCGGTTACTTGTTATTTTGTGGATTACTAAATCTTCAGCTGTTACTACTTTAGCTTTAACCGAGCCAATTTTTTTAATTCTCGCCCTGTTTATCCCCGCGTATTCAATCGCACTTTCAGCAATGATTATGTCGCACCTTTCGCCGATATTTCCTTTTCTGAAAAACAATGGGATTACGCCGGTTTCTTTGATAAACGAACTTGAATTTTTAGGGATTATCTTAAAGCCTCTTTTTTTTGCCTTAGCTAAAAAGAAATCAATCTTATCTCTATCAATTAAAATATTAACATCAATATCAGCTGTAAATCGTGGCCGGCCATAAAATAAAACAGCCAAGCCACCGATAATAGCATACTTTATATCCGTTTCATTGAACAATTGTATTAAAGCCTTTAACTGTTTTTCAAATAAACTCATTTTTTAACTTTTTTAAATATTAAGTGCGCCCTTAAAAGAGCGTTTATTTTTTCTATATTCATTAAATTATTACTGGCTTTGTTAACCAGGCTTAAGTTATAAAGGTTAAGAAAAAACTTAAAGCTCTCTTTTTGCGTTAATCCTTTCAAAACATCGACATCTACTTTGGCTTCTAATTTGTGAATGATATCCCAGCGTCTTTTAAAAATCATTTTTATTCTTTTGGCTAAGTGTTGTTATTCGTAGTTTTCCGTTGTTTTTAGTTTACCATTGTTGTTTTTCGAAGTCAAGCAAAATTTACCGGCTGGTGTTTAAATTTTGCTTATGCCGCACATACTTGTGCGGCATAAGCTGCTAACTAGCGATTGATTTTTGTGCAGTGCCCTGCCTGCCAGAGGCAGGCGTGAAGGCTTTTTCGGCCAAGCAAAAAATTGCTAACTAGTAGATTTTTAGAATTATTTGTAGCGAAGGATTAGAAAAACTCAGACGAGCCTATTTCAGAAGGGCGAAGAAATAGTATTTCCAGACGATAAAAGCAACAATTCCGTGGGATATGGCGCAGGACCAGATGTTATCAAAATACTTAAATAAATAGCCCCAAAGCGCTCCAACAAAAGCAATGATAATTAGAAATAATATTCCTTGCTTAAAAGGCATGATTGTAAAAATATAAGTGTGAATTAAGCTAAATAAAATAGCAGTAATCCAGACAGAGATATTCTTTGAAAAATATTTGTATAGTTTTTTCTGTATAAATCCGCGCCAAAGCAACTCTTCTCCCAGCCCAATAACAAAAATACAGAATATTAAATATATACTTAGGCCGATCAGGCTATTACTCATCGTTAACAGACGATAGCCTAACTCATTATGCAATTGAAAGCTGATGTTAAACAATCCTAAAGAATATTGTAGCTTATCTATGTCAGTAAAACCGAATCCAGTTAAACCAAAAAGCTTTAATAAGCTTCCTCCTACCAAACCGAGAATACATCCGCTGATAATCCCAACAATAATTGATTGGTTAATTTGGTTTCTTCTTAGCCCTAGCGAGCTAAATGGCTCTCCTAAAAAACCAATCTGCCATATTAAGGGAATTGAGAATGAAAATATAAATGAGCCAAAGATTCCCTTAATAAGAAATATAATAGGCAGAATTATTGCAACAAGTGAAACACACAATCGCAATAAACCGGTTGGGCCTATTTTGTTATTGCGTAACTTATGTGTTTTAAACTGGATAGCTTTCATGGGTTTTTTACTCAATTTCAGCGAGTTCTGCGCCGACAAGGGCAGTTTCGCCTTCAGGGATGATAATCTTGGATAGTTTGCCATTTACCGGCGAAGGAAGATTAAAAGTAGCCTTATCTGTAGCAAGCTCAACCAGATCATCCCCTTCTTTTACTAGGTCACCGGGTTGAAAATGCCAGTATGTAACTATAGCCTTGGTAATATTTTCTCCAAGTTCAGGCAATATTACTTTTTTCATAAACCACCTCTAATTGGAATATTTCTTGAAGTTTTTTTATTAAACAAATTTTAACTTCTTCTAAATTCAGATTCGTATCTAATTCAACTGCCATTGAAGTTGGCTTTACATCCATTCCGCAGGGCCGGATATAAGAAAAAGTCTTAAGGTCGTTTTTGATATTAATGCTTAAGCCGTGATACGTAATCCAATGTGTTATACCTATGCCAATGCTGGCGATTTTTTCATCCTTCACCCAAACACCGGTTTTATCTTTCACAAGTTTTGCACTTATATTATATTCCTTAAATAAAGCAAGGGCTACATTCTGAAGCCTTGTTAGATAAAAACGAATATCTTGCTCTCTTCTTTGTTTTAAATTCAATATTGGGTAAACAGTTAATTGGCCGGGTTCGTGTGCAGTTATGTCGCCGCCCCGGTCTATTTTAAAGAACTCAATACTTTCTTTCTCTAATACGCCTTTCTCTGCTAGCAAGTTACTCATTTTACCAGTCCTACCCAGGGTAATTACTGGTAAGTGCTCACAAAAAATGATTGTTTCTTTTGATAGCCCGAGCTTAACTTCATCAACAGTCTTTCGTTGAAAACAATAGGAGTTTCTATAACCGACTGTGCCTAGATCAATGAAATTACAAGCGTATTTCATCTTAATCGCTGGGTAATTTAGTTATTAAGCTTTTAACGGACTCTGCGGATGCTAACAGCTTTAGTTTTTCTTTGTTGTTTAGCTTTATATCAACTATTTGTTCAATTCCAGATTTTCCGATTTTTATCGGGACGCCTAAACAAATATCTTTTAAACCATACTCACCGTTTAAATAAACAGATGCGTAAATTATCTTTTTCTCATCTTTGATAATTGCCCTGATAATCTCGAGTATTGCCGCAGAAGGAGCAAAGTATGCGCTGCCTGACTCGTAAAGCGAAACAATCTGAGCGCCTCGCTCAATAGTCTTCCTGGATAAATCTGCAATTTCCTCGTCGGAAATTAATTCAGTTAATGGCTTTTTGCTAATTCTACTTAATCTTTCAATAGGTAGCATTTCCGTTCCATGGCTTGCAATTACCACAGGAGCAATGTCATTTATATTTACATTGAATTTTTCAGCAATCAGATTAGCAAACCTGGCTAAATCAAGGTTAGAGCCCATTGCGATTAATTTTTTTGAATCAATATTGGTTAACTTCTTAAAATAATATGCCATTAAATCCAAGGGGTTAGTAACAATTATGACAATCTGGTCTTCAAGAAGTGGCTTTATCTGGCTGGAAATATCTTTAAGCAGGTTGGCATTCTTCGTTATCAGGTCTTCTCTACTCATTCCCGGTTTACGCGGGAAGCCTGCAGTAATGACTACTATTGAGGAGTCTTTAACCTGGCTAAAGTCAGAAGTTGCGAAGATTTTTTTGCTGGATTTTGAGAAATAAAGGCTGTCTGAGATGTCTGCTGCTTTGGCCTTGGCGAGATTTTCTTTGATATCAATTAAAACCACATCCGCTAAATCAGAATCAATTATTCGGCCGGCTAAAAGTCCGCCGACGTTACCTGCGCCAATTATAGAAATTTTCATTTCTTTATTCTTCTTATAATTGCTTCTGTCATTTCCTGGGTTCCGACTGCGCTAGGGTCGTCCCGATGCGGCTTTAAATCATAGGTTACAAATTTACCTTCTTTGATTACAGCTAATAAGGAATCTTTTAATTTTAAACTCGCTTCTTTTTCACCCAGAAAATCTAACATCATGCAGGCAGATAGTATAGTTGCTGCTGGATTAACCTTGTTTTTGCCGGCGTATTTAGGCGCTGCACCATGAACCGGCTCAAAAAGGGCGATTTTGTCACCAATATTTGCACCAGGAGCAACGCCCAGGCCGCCCACAAGGCCAGCGCAAAGATCAGAGATTATATCCCCGTATAAATTTGGCAGGACCAAGCAATCAAAATATGTTGGCCGAGTAACAAGTTGCATTGTTAAATTATCTACGATTGTTTCTTCGAATTCTATTTTGCCTTTGTATTTGGCTGCAATTTCACGTCCGCACTCTAAAAACAAACCATCAGAATATTTCATAATATTCGCCTTGTGGATACAATTAATTTTTCTTCGTTTATTTTTTAGCGCATATTCAAAGGCAAAATTAAAAAGCCGTTTAGAAGCATATTCTGAAATAGGTTTAAGCGAAATCGCTGAATCCGGCCGAATATCCTTTTTAAGAGATTTTTTAGCTATTTTAATCAATTGCTTAACCTCAGGAGAGCCTTTTGCAAATTCTACGCCGGCATATAAATCTTCAGTATTCTCTCGAAAAACTAAAATATCAATATCTGGATTTATAGACCTTATCCCGGGATAAGCTTTTGCCGGCCGCAAACAAACAAATAAATCTAATTCCTGTCTAAGCGCTACATTAACCGAGCGAAAACCAGTCCCGATAGGTGTAATTATCGGCCCTTTAAGTGCCACTTTATTTTTTCTAATAGACTCTAATACTCCTTTAGGCAAAATGTTATTCTCTTGCTCCAGAGCAATGCTGCCGGCATTCTGGACTTCCCAGTCAATATTAACACCAGTGGCCTCAACGCATTTTTTAGCAGCAGACACTACTTCCGGGCCAATGCCATCACCGGGAATTAAGGTTACTTTATAAGCCTTGGTTTTCATGTTTAATGAGCGCATAACTTACGGAAGCATTATGCAACGTAAGTTATTTTGCGCGAATTAAACCCAGCACTAATTTCACAAATTAGTGCTGGGTTAAGTTCAGCCAAACAGTTTAGCTTCACTTTCGTTCGCTAAATTGTGGCTTCACTTAATTTTTAAAGTTCCGTATTTTTTGAAATGCTCTACTACGCCGCCGTCGCTAATTAGTTTTTGCATAAAAACCGGCAGAGGTTTAATTTTAATTGTAGATTTTTTAGTCTTGTTTAAAATAATCCCTTTATCCAGATCAATCTCAAGCTCGTCTATATCGCTGATCGAGGAAGTATCAGCCTCGATTAAAGGTAAGCCGATATTAAATGAATTGCGATAAAAAATTCTCGCAAAATTCTTTGCTATAACTGTAATAATCCCAGCTTGTTTGATGACTAACGGCGCCTGCTCGCGCGAAGAACCCATTCCAAAATTGCTTCCAGCAACAAGGATTGTTGCCTTAGGCACAATTTTATCTTTAAAATTAGGGTCCAAATCTTCCATGATGTGCTCGGCAAGCAACTTAATATCAGTTATCTGGAATTTATACCTGCCGGAAATTATTAAATCCGTATTAATATTATCGCCGAGCTTTATTACCTTGCCGTCTAATTGCATAAAATATATTCTCTATTTTTGATTTCACAGATTTTCAAAATAGATTACAGCGATTATTTCTTTAATCTGTATAATCTTAAATTTTTATCTCTGTAATCAAATTTATGATTTTATAAATTTTTGAATTCAGCTGGGTTTTTTGCCTTACCCATAGCCGCTTCTTCTGTGATTAGGCCCTGTTGATACAATTCTTTTAGTGAAGTGTCCATCAACTTCATTCCAAACTGCTTGCCGGTTTGCATCAAAGTCGGGATTTGCTCTACTTCCTGTTCGCGGATAAGGTTTCTGATACCCGGCGTTGCAACCATGACTTCTGTAGCTACTACTCTGCCTTGGCCAGTTGCACGCGGCAAAAGAAGCTGAGAAACAACGCCTTGCAAGCAATCAGCTAACTGCAACTTAACCTGTTGCTGTTGATAAGGAGGAAAAACATCAATTATTCTTTCTATTGTCTGAGGCGCATCAGGAGTATGCAGCGTAGCCAAAACCAAATGCCCGGTTTCAGCAGCAGTTAAAGCAGTAGAAATTGTTTCTAAGTCTCTCATTTCTCCGACAACAATCACATCCGGGTCTTGGCGCAAAGTATGCTTTAAGGCATCAGCAAATGATTTTGTATCAACAAAAACCTCGCGTTGCTTTATAACACTTTTTTTATTGATGTGTATGTATTCAATAGGATCTTCAATACAAATAATCATATATTCTTTTTCGTTATTTATTAAATCAACCATGGCGGCTAATGTTGTGGTTTTACCTACACCGGTTGGCCCGGTAACTAACACCAAACCATTAGGCCGTCTGCCTAAAACAGAAACAATTTTTGGCAAGCCTAATTCCTCAAGGGATGGAATTAATAAAGGAATCCTTCTAAAGGCGGCTTCAACTGAACCTTTCTGAACATGAACATTAACCCTGAATCTGTCAATACCCGGCAAGGATAGGGATAAATCTAACTCTAGCTCTCTTTCAAACCTTTCTTTTTGAGTATCATTTAAAACACTATAAATCATCTTTTTTAATGTTTCCCTATCCAGTTCTTCACGCTTAGTAACAGTAAGTTTTCCGTCAATGCGCAATATTGGAGGCGTATTTTCCGTCAAATGTAAGTCTGAAGCCTTGCTTTTAACTGTTAACAGCAAAAGTTCTCTTAGGTCCATTGTTTCTCCTTAATTTGCCGTTAACTTCACGGCAGCAAATTAGTTTTTTAAATATTTCCTCGGGTCGGTTATTTTTCCGGTTATTACGCTAGCAACTACCGTTGCCGGCGAAGCTAAGTAAATATTGGCATTAGGATTGCCCATCCTGCCTTTGAAATTCCGGTTAGCGCTAGATATGACGTTTTCGCCATCAGCAGGAACACCGTTATGTGTGCCAACACATGGACCGCAGCCAGGAGCAACAACAACTGCTCCAGCCTTAACCAATATTTCTATTAGTCCTAATTTTAAGGCGGCTAAATAAATCTGGCTGCTTGCTGGAGCAATGATAAATTTTACGCCCTTGGCAACAGTTTTATTTTTCAGTAATTTAGCCGCGATTTTTAAATCATCAAGCCGGCCATTAGTACAAGTGCCTAAAAAGCCCTCCTGGATCTGCGTTCCTTCTAATTCTTGAACCGGGAAAGCATTATCCGGGCTATGCGGAGCTGAGACTGTCGGGGTTATTTTTGAAACATCAATAGTAATCTCCTCACTGTATTTAGCATTTTTATCTGCCAGAACAGGATTTATTTTTTTCTTTGATTTCTGCGCGAACCAGTCAATAGTTGTCTCATCAACAGGTAAGAATCCGCATTTAGCACCAACTTCTACAACCATATTAGCTATTGTAAATCTTCCATCCATGCTAATCTGATTTATTGCTGGCCCGGTAAACTCAATTGCCTTATAGGTTGCCCCATTTGCCCCTAGTTTTCCAATAATATAGAGTATTATATCTTTAGCATAGACGCCTAATTTAGCTTTTCCAATCAAATTTATTTTAAAAGTTTGCGGTACTTTAAACCAGTTCCTGCCGCTGGCTAAAGTAATTGCCAAATCCGTAGAGCCGACTCCGGTTGAAAAAGCACCTATTGCTCCGTAAGTGCAGGTATGAGAATCAGCGCCCAGCACTAAATCTCCAGGCAGAACAAGGCCAGCCTCCGGTATTATCTGATGGCATACCCCGCAACCTATTTCATATAATGTTACATCTTTTTCTGCGGCAAACTTGCGCATTTTAGCGTGTACTGCGGATACGCCTAAATTTGGGCTAGGGCTGCTATGATCAATGACCATGCAAAATTTAGTTTTATCAAAAACGTCCTTTTTGCCCAAATCTTTAAACCTATCTATAATTATACTGCTTGTGCCATCCTGGCCAAAACAAAAATCAACCTCGGCCAATACTAAGTCATTAGCAAAGCAAACCTTGCCGGAATGCTGGCTTAAGATTTTTTCAGCAATAGTTTGGGGCTTAGGGGTAATGTTCAAAGTGTTGAAATAAACTTTTTTATTCTTTTTACGCCTTCTATTATTTCTTCTTTACTTGTCGCAAAGCTTAAGCGTACATGTTCGTCTGAGCCGAAACTTTCCGCAGGAATAAGCGCTACATATTCTTTTTCTAAAATTTTAGCAGCGAATTCCGCTGGAGAAATTTTTAGTTTAGAGATATTAACAAATACATAAAAAGCGCCCTTGGGCTTGAAGAGTGATATTTCTGGTATTTTTTGCAAATTCTCAACCAAGCAATCTCTTCTAGCTGCAAATTCGTCTATAAAAGATTTAAGATCAGAATCATCCATATTTAACGCAGCCAAAGCTGCCTTTTGGCTAATTGATGCCGGGTTACTTGTAGAGTGGCCCTGGAGAATAGCAACAGCCTTAGCAATCATTAACGGCGCTCCGATATAGCCTATTCGCCAACCAGTCATTGAATAAGTCTTAGAAACACCGTTAACCGTAATTGTCCTATCATGAATTTCTTTATTTAGCGACGCTATAGATATATGTTTATTTGAATCGTAAATAAGTTTTTCGTAAATCTCATCGCTCAAGACTAATAAGTCATTTTTAATCGCAATTTCTGCAACCTGTTCTAACTCTTCCTTAGAATAAATAGCGCCAGTGGGGTTTGAGGGGCTGTTAATAATTATTATTTTTGTATTTTTATTTATTAGTTTTTTTAGGTTGTTAAAATCTATCTTAAAGTCATCTTGTTGATAAGTAGGCAGAATTTTCGGCGTACCGCTGGCAAGCCTCACCATTTCTGGATAACTAAGCCAGTAAGGAGAGATGATTATGACTTCGTCATTCGGGTTAACCAACACTTGAAGACAGTTATATAGGCTGTGTTTTGCTCCGCAGGAAACAACAATCTGGTCAGGAAGATAGTGGAGGAAGTTATCCTTTTTGAATTTCTTACAAATTGCTTCTTTTAATTCTATGATGCCGCTTTCAGGGGTGTATTTGGTGAAACCTTCTTGAATGGCTTTTATTGCAGCTTCTTTGATTGGAAAGGGCGTATCAAAATCAGGCTCTCCAGCAGCAAAATTAACAACACGAAAACCTTCTTTTTTTAAAAGTTTGGCTTTGGCTGTTAATTGCAAAGTCGCTGATGGCGAAATACCCTTCAGTCTTTGGGCTAAATACATAACTCAAAATTAAGGCTCTTGCTTGGGTCTAAAAAACTTACCAACGCCACCCATGAATCCAGGTTGTTTTTTCCCTTCTTTCTTTTCTGCTCTTTTTACTGGCGGCCTTTCTTTCTTTTCAATTAAAGTCGGTCCTTTTACTTTTTCTGTTTCTTCAATCTTTTCGGATGCAGCAGGTGTAGCTTGCTTAACAACCTTCTCCTTTTTTTCTTTTTTTTCTTTATCAACCGGCTTTTCTTCAGCTAGTTTTTTGGTGAACTCAAAAATGACAAGAAGCGCGTCATCGCCTCTACGCCTTCTAAGGCGTAATATTCTAGTGTAGCCTCCGGTAATTCCATTAAATAGCGGCGCATATTTTTCAAATATCTTTTTAACTAATTCGTGGTCATTGACTTTTTTAAATATTTTTCTTCTATTATGCAACGTGTCCTGCTTGGCAATTGACAAAATCCGTTCAATCACCGACCGGGCAACCTTTGCCTTCTGCTGGGTTGTAGTTATACGTTGGTATTTAAAAAGTGAGCGAGTGAGATTTAAAATCATTCCCTTCATCTCGCCTTGTGTAAGATTTAACCTGGTTCTTTTTTTAGCGTGGCGCATAGTCTAGGGTACCTGTTTTAATTTTTTAGAGTCAAACTGCGTCCCAAAGGATAGGCCCATTTCTTTAAGGATATCCGATATTTCATTCAAAGATTTTTTTCCAAAATTCCTGAATGCCAGCATTTCCTGTTCAGATTTTTTGACCAAATCAGCTATTGAATTGATTTTTGCTTCGCGTAAACAATTAGAACTTCTTACAGAAAGCTCAAGTTCTGAAACAGGAATTTTTAATTTCTCGTAAAGTGCGCGCTCTTCTTCGGTCATAACCTCTTCTTCCTCTTCTTCGGGAAGCTGGCCAAAGTTAACAAAGACATCCAAGTGGCGCTGTAAAATGTTAGCACTGTAAAGCAGGGCGTCTTTCGGAGAAACGCTGCCATTTGTCCAGATTTCCAAAACAAGCCGGTCATAATCTGTTTTTTGGCCAACGCGAGTATTTTCTGATTTACAATTAACTTTTTTTACCGGGGTAAATATAGAATCTACTGCTATTACGCCGATTGGAGAACCTTCCTTCTTGTTTTGTTCTGCAGTAACAAATCCCCGGCCGCGGCCGACTTCTATTTCCATATTAAACTTTGTATCCGCAGTCAAGGTAGCAATATGCTGTTCGGGATTCAAAACCTCAATAGTTCCATCAGTAATAATATCCTTAGCCAGAATCACACCTTTTTTCGTAGCTTTAACATTAACTGTCTTTGGCGACTTGGAGTGAGACCTAAGAATTAAATTCTTGATATTTAAAACAATCTGGGTTACGTCTTCGTAAACATTAGGTATTGATGAAAACTCCTGCGAAACTCCATCTATCTTAATGGAAGTTGCTGCGCCGCCTTCAATTGAAGATAGTAAGATTCTCCGTAGCGAATTTCCCAAAGTAACTCCATAGCCTCGTTCAAACGGCTCGGCAATAAATTTTCCGTAGGTCGGAGTGTAGCTTGCTTCATCACATTCGAGCCTTTTAGGCATCTGGAAATCTTTCCATTTAATCCCCATTTTCCCTCCTTAAAAACATCAATCTCAAAAGATTTATTTTAATAACTCAAAAATACTATTTAGAATATAATTCTACGATTAGCTGCTCCGAAATCGGGAACTGAACATCAGATCTTTGCGGCAAGCTTAGAACATCCGCCTTCAGGTTTTCGCTATCTACTTTTAACCATTGCGACACAGAGCGTTCCTTGCTAACCTCTAGGTTATCCTTAATTAACTTTAAAAGCTTTGTTGTGGGCTTCAAGGTAATCTTGGAATTTACATTTACTAAAAATGACGGAATAGTTACTCTGCGGTTATCTACAAAAATTATTCCGTGGCGGACAAATTGACGAGCTTGCGTTCTGCTAGCTGCAAAACAAGTTCGGAATATCGTGTTATCCAGCCTTCGTTCTAATAACTGTAAAAGCGTTTCGCCGGTCACGCCAACTTTTTTAGAGGCTAGTGCAAAATAACGGCGAAACTGTTTTTCTAAAATACCATAAATTCTTTTTACTTTTTGTTTCTCGCGTAGCTGTAAACCATAGTTAGACAGCTTAGTTTTACGAGTCTGCCCGTGTTGGCCGGGTGAATAATCCCTGCGCGTATATGCACACTTTTCACCCACACAACGAGTCCCCTTCAAAAATAACTTTTGCCCCTCTCTTCTACATAACCTGCAGCTAGGACCAATGTAACGCCCCATATCTATACTCTCCTTCGCTTTTTAGGACGACAACCATTATGTGGAATCGGCGTCTTATCTCTGATTGCAGTAACATTTAAACCCGCGGATTGAAGCGCCCTAATTGCAGATTCACGGCCCGAACCGGCTCCTTTTACATAAACCTCAACATCCTTAAGCCCTAAATCCTTTGCTTTTTTAGCTGCATCCGCAGCCGCAATCTGTGCGGCGAATGGTGTAGCTTTTTTAGAACCGCTAAATCCTACTACACCCGGGCTAGACCAGACAATTACATTGCCGGCTTTATCAGTTACAGTTACAATTGTATTATTAAAAGTAGCGGTTATATGAACTATCCCGCTGGTTACTCCTACCAGTTTTTTCTTCTTGGTTTTATCTTTAGGTTTTACCATTTTTATTCCTTTTTAGCAGGTGCTGGTTTTTCAACAGCCGCAATCCGAGCAATAGCCACATTTTTACGCGGCCCTTTTCGCGTGCGGGCGTTGGTTTTTGTTCGCTGACCTCTAACTGGGAGGCTCTTGCGATGCCTTAAACCCCGATAAGCTGTTATATCCATTAGCCGTTTAATATTCTGAGAGATTTCCCGTCTTAAATCACCTTCAACTTTATATTCTTTTTGGATTATGTGGCTGATTTTAGAAATCTCTTCTTCGGTTAGATCTTTTGCTCTTTTCTGGGGGTCGACATTAGCCTGCTTCAGAATAACCTTTGAGTTTGATGGACCTATCCCATAGATGTAACGCAAAGCTACGCCTATAATCTTTTCCTTGGGAATATCTATACCCGAAATCCTTGGCATTTTATTTCCTCGCTTTTAAATTTAACATTCGATTAAGCTTAAGGTACCCTGAGCGAAGTCGAAGGGTTAACCTTGCCTTTGTTTATGTTGAGGATTAGAACAGATTACTCTGATAATTCCATGCCTCTTGATAATTTTACAATTTAAACAAATTTTTTTTACTGATGACCTGACTTTCATTTCTGCTCCTAATATTCTATTTTACCCGGTATATAATCCGGCCACGATTCAAATCATAAGGCGATAACTCCATCTTTACTCTATCACCAGGCAATATCCGGATAAAATTCATTCTAATTTTTCCCGATATGTGAGCCAGTACCATATGATCATTATCCAATTTTACACGAAACATTGCATTGGGTAACGACTCTGTAACCGTACCCTCAACTTCAATCGGTTCTTCTTTTGCCATAATTTATTTTGTGGCTATGAAATTTGAATGCTTACTAATGACTATGGTATGTTCAAAATGAGCTGAAGGCATTTTGTCTTTAGTAACTGCTGTCCAACCATCAGCTAAAATCTCGATACTCGCCACACCCATATTTACCATCGGCTCAATTGCTAGAACCATTCCTTCTTTTAGCTCCGGACCAAGATGGGGCTGTCCAAAATTTGGAATTTGAGGCTCTTCATGTAATTTTTCGCCAATACCATGGCCGACAAATTCTCTAACTACCGAATAACCATTAACTGCCACAAAACTTTCAATTGCATGAGAAATATCGGAAACAAAATTTCCTGGCCTAGCTTTGCTAATACCTAAACTTAGAGCCTTCTCTGTAACTCGGACTAATCTGATAACCTTTGGATCAACCCGACCGACTAAAACTGTAGTTGCTGCATCAGCAAAAAAACCATCGTAATTAACGCCAACGTCAATGCTTATTATGTCACCATCTATTAAAGAGCGCTCTGAAGGCTTGGCATGCACAATCTCTTCGTTTACGCTAGTACAGATATGTGCTGAATAGCCCTCGTAATCCTTGAATGCGGAAATTGCTCCATGCTTGCTAATTATATCTACTGCTAAATCTTCCAGCTGCTTTGTCCTAATTCCTGGCCGGATAGCATTCTTTAATGATTTTAAAACTATTGCAACAATCTTGCCGGCGCGCTTTATCTTTTCAACTTCCTGCGAGTTTCTTATCTTTATCATCTACCGGTCTTTAAAAAATTTTGCAATAGCGCAAGCACCTTATCAGATTCTAAATCACCAGAGACCTGTTTTAGTATATTTTTTTTATTATAATATTCAATCAGATCTTTGGTCTTTTGATTGTAAATTTTTATTCTATTTTTAATAGTTTGCGGCTTATCGTCGTCTCTTTGAATTAGTTTAGCGCCGCAATAATCGCAAATGCCTTCTTTTTTAGGCGGGACATTTTTAATGTGAAAATTTGCTTCGCAACTCTGGCAAACTCTGCGCCCGGAAAGGCGTTGAATTATTGTTTGTTCTTCTGTTGCCAGGTAAATTACCGCATCAATCGGCTTATGATTATTATCTAAAAATATATCTAAAGACTCTGCCTGAGAAATATTGCGCGGGAAACCATCCAAGATAAAGCCCTTTTCCATATCAATATTAGATAATTTATCTTTAACCAGATTTGTCACTAAGTTATCCGGGACAAGCTCGCCTTTATCAATATAAGATTTTGCCTCTAAGCCTAAGGGTGTTTGCTCTCTTACTGCCTGCCTTAACAGATCTCCTGTCGCAATGTGTGGCAAATTAAATTTTTTAGTCAAAAGTGCTGCCTGAGTACCTTTTCCGGCACCGGGCGGCCCAAGAAGAATCCATCTCATCGCCTACCTCTAATTTGGCCTGTTTTCATGAATCCCTCATAATTTCTCATTAGCAACTGAGATTCTATCTGTTTTGCAGTATCAAGCAAAACACCGACAACGATAAGAATTCCAGTTCCACCGAAGAAAGACGCAATTAAATACGGAATTCCCATCCAGGACATTACTAAATCAGGGAATATTGCAATTATTACGATGAATAATGAACCGGCCAATGTTATACGCGTCATTATATAATCCAGATATTCTGATGTGGGCTTCCCTGGCCTTATGCCTGGAACAAAGCCTCCATATTTCTTCATATTTTCAGAGATATCAGCAGGATTAAATACAATTGCCGTATAAAAATAACAGAAAAAGATAATTAAAAGAGCATAAACAAATGAATAAAGAAATTGACCTCTGGTAAGATTGATTGCGAATTGTTGAAAAGCCGGATGTGGTATAAATGAAGCCAATGTTGCCGGAAAAAGAATTATCGATTGTGCAAAGATTATGGCGATTACGCCAGACATATCAACCTTGAGTGGTAGATATGTGCTTTGGCCGCCATAGATTTTTCTGCCAACAACCCTGCGGGCATATTGAACTGGAATCTTTCTTTGCCCCTGAGTAACAAGCGTAACGCCGAATATTACTCCAAATAGCAGAAACGGCAGGATAGCAAGAAGATAAGGGTTAAGCAGATGTTTTTCAGGTGAACCAGGAGACATTAAGAGAAAAATTTGGTACAAAGCAATAGGGATTCTAGAAATGATTCCTATGGTAATAATTAATGAGATGCCGTTGCCAATACCTCTTTCCTGAATTTGCTCACCTAACCACATTACAAATATCGTTCCAGCAGTCAAGGTTATTACAGTGACTAATCTAAAAAGTACGCCGGGATTTGCAACAATCTGCAGATTTTCAAAACGCGCCGGGTTTTCTAACCATAAGGCAATAAAATATGCCTGCACTGCGCACAAGACTACAGTTCCGCAACGAGTGAACTGATTAATCTTCTCGTGGCCAGCCTTGCCTTCTTTGGCTATTTTTTCTAACGCCGGTATAACTGCAGTTAGGAGTTGCATAATAATTGAGGCAGAGATATAAGGCATAATCCCTAACGCAAAGATGGTTAACCGGCTAATTGCACCTCCGGAAAACATATTCATTATGCCAAAGAGCGCGCCACCTTGAGTCTGGCTCAAGCGATCAAAAAACTCCACCAAAGCTGCGCTGTTGATGCCTGGCGTGGGTATAAAAGAACCAATGCGATATATCGCAATGATTGTTAGAGTAAAAATTACTTTTCTTTTTAAATCCGGTATCTTAAAACAATTTACTAACGCTGAAATCATCTATAAACACCAAATTGTAATTTTTTAGTTAACTATTTTTCCGCCAGATTCATTGATTTTTTTAATTGCACTGGCGCTAAACTTGCAACCCTGAAAAATCAAAGGCCGCTTAATCTCACCTTCAGCTAAAATCTTGACTTGTTTTGTCTCTGATTTTATAAGCCCGGCATCTTTTAGGACCTTGGGGTTGATTTCAGATATGTCCTTTTTTATAGCCCTATTAAGCGATTCTAAATTCACAATCTGAAAAACACGTTTCTTGTATATATTAAATCCTATCTTGGGTAACTTCCTTAAAAGCCGCATCGAATTGCCGCTAAAACCAATATAGGTATGCCTTCCAGATCTAGATGTTGCTCCTTTTTGGCCTTTAGTCGATGTTTTACCATGGCCTGATGACGGGCCGCGACCGACTCTTTTTTTCTTTTTTTGTCTAATATCCGGTTTTACTTGATGTAGTAACATAATTAACTCTTGGGTTGTTTGAAATTACTGAATGCCGACATTGTTGCATGCACAACATTGATCGGATTATTGGATTTTAAACACTTGGTAAGAATATCCTTAATTCCCACTGCTTCGCAAACTGCCCTAACACAACCAGCAGCAATTACGCCTGTTCCAGGCATAGCTGGCTTTAACAAAACTTTTGCTGCTCCAAAATGACCAATAATCGTATGCGGAATTGTTGTATTTACGCGCGGTACGCTAATCATAAATCTCTTAGCCTGGGTTATACCCTTTCTAATCGCGCTAGCTACTTCATTTGCTTTGCCCAAAGCCATGCCTACATGGCCATTGCCATCACCGACTATAACCAGCGCATTGAAATGGATTTTTTTACCACCCTTAGTAACCTTGGCTACGCGGTTAATGCTAATAATCTTTTCTATTAACTGAGATTTCCCTTGCTCGTTTGCTGCAGAAGTTTGTCTTGAGCTTCTTGATTGATTTCCAGTCTGGATATAAGTCATATTAAAATTCTAAACCTGCCTTTCTTGCTGATTCAGCCAAGGCCTTGATCCGGCCATGGTAAGGTAAGCCTCGGCGATCAAAAACAACCTTTGAAATCCCTTTTTCTTTGGCTCTTGAGGCAACAATTTCACCCAGAATAACCGCTGCTTTAGTATTGCCGCCGTAAATCTTTCCACCTTTAATCTTATCATCTAAGGTTGAAACGCTAATTAGAGTTTGCCTTTTATCATCATCTATAATTTGCACAAACATATTAGCCAGGGTACGCGTTACTGAAAGCCGCGGGCGCTCAATTGAGCCAGAAACCTTCATTCTTACTCTTCTTTGTCTTTTAAGCCGCTGTATCTTATTTTTTTTCATTTTAATTATTTTGTAACAACCTTGCCGACTTTTCTCCGGACATGTTCACCTAAGTAACGAATCCCTTTACCTTTATATGGCTCAGGCGGGAAAAAGTCTCTAATTTTAGCCGCAATTTGTCCAACTCTGAATTTATCAATACCTTCGATAATGACCTGGGTCTGTTTTGGTGCTAGAATCTTTAAGTCATCAGGAATAGGAAAATTTATAGGGTGAGTAAAACCAAGCTGCAAAGTCAACATCTTGCCCTGTACCTGAGCCCTAAAGCCAACTCCAACAATTTCTAATTCTTTAACAAAACCCTTTGCCACACCCTGTATCATATTAACCACAAGGCTCCTCGTTAGGCCATGGAAGGATTTGCTGGTTTTGCTATCATCCTTTCTGGTGAAAGTTAAAACACCGTTTTCTAACTTAGCACTAATCGGCTCAAGCATATTAAACGTGGATTTTCCTTTAGGACCTTGAGCGCTAATAATCTGGCCGTTGATTTCAACCTTTACTTCCTGGGGAATAAGAACCGGTTTTTTACCTAGTCTTGACATTAACTTATGACCTCACTTACCACGCATAAAGGAGGACTTCGCCTCCTGTATTTAATTGTCGCGCTTCTTTATCAGAAACTATTCCGCGCGACGTTGATATAATCGCAATACCCAGACCGTTTAAAACATGAGGAATTTTGTCTTTCCCAACATACCGCCTTAAACCTGGTTTGGATATACGCTTTAATCCAGAAATTGCCGGCTTTCCCTGGTTATCATAACTTAAATATACCCGGATAAGTTTAAGTTTTTGGCTATCTAGAACTTTTAAGTTGCTTATATAGCCCTCGCGCTTTAAAATCTCTAAGATTGCCAGATTCAGTTTACTCTTAGGAACATCAGTATTTTCCTTTCTAACCCTAGAGGCATTACGAATCATTGTTAGAGTATCAGAAATTAAATCTGTTCTCATTTATCAGCCTTTCTTAAAATCAATCTACCAACTTGCTTTTTTTATCCCTGGTATCTGGCCTTTCCATGAAAGTTCGCGAAAGCATATACGGCACAAATTAAATCTTCGCAGAAATCCCCTTCTTCTGCCACAAATTCTGCAGCGGTTATATTTGCGCGTACTAAACTTTGCTGGCCTTTTCCAGCGAGCTATTTGTGATTTTTTTGCCATTCTTAATTATCTTCCTTCCTGAGACCAAAACGGCATTCCAAACAATTTTAATAATTCCATTGCCTCTTGTTGAGTTTTAGATGTCGTGCATATTGTTATATCCATACCCTGCATACGCTCAATCCTATCAAATTCAATCTCTGGAAAGATTATCTGTTCAGCAATACCAATAGAATAATTTCCGCCTTTATCAAAAGAGTTCGGGTTTACGCCGCGAAAATCCCTGATTCTGGGCAAGGCAACATTAACTAATCTATCCAGGAATTCATACATTCTTTGGCGGCGCAAAGTTACTTTTAAGCCAACAGGATTACCCTGTTTAATTTTAAAATTTGAAATAGCTTTTTTTGCGCGCCGGATTATCGGCTTTTGGCCGGTAATTGTGGACAGCTCAGCAAGAGACTTTTCCATAATTTTGTTGTCGCTCGCTGCTTCACCGATTCCGACATTAACCACGATCTTTGTTAAGCGTGGAACAGCCAGGGGATTTTTATACCCAAATTTTGCCTGCATCTGGGAAACAATCTGTTTACTATATAACTCTTGCAGTCTTGATTTCATTTTTAAATTGTAGCGTTACATCTAACGCAAGCTCGGCTCTTTGTGTTGTCCTTTAGTTCGCTCATTTTTACCCGAACAGGCCGATTACATGCTTTACAAAAAAGCATAAGATTAGAAAGATGAATCGGGTTTTCCTTTTCAATAATCCCGCCTTTTGGGTTATCCTTGGTCCGGCGTAAGTGTTTTTTGGAAAAGTTTATTCCTTCAACGATAGCTTTCCCTAAATCAGCATAAACCCTTAAAATCTTTGCCGTCTTTCCCTTGTCTTTTCCTGAGGTTACTTTAACGATATCGCCTTTTTTTAATCTTTGCATTTATATAACCTCAGGAGCTAATGAAATTATTTTCATAAAGTTTTTATCCCTTAATTCCCGGGCTACGGGCCCAAAAACGCGCGTACCGCGGGGGTTAAGCTGAGCGTCAATAAGTACGATAGCGTTGTTGTCAAATGTTACATAGCTGCCGTCACTGCGCGAAATTTTATTCTTTGTCCGGACAATCACTCCTGTAACAACCTCGCCTTTTTTTACTGCTCCATCAGGACTTGCCTCTTTAACGTTACCCTTTATGATATCGCCTATCTCGCCATTACGCTTACCTTTTCTGCCTAATATACCGATGCATCTTACCATTCTTGCTCCAGTATTGTCTGCAACATCTAACCTTGATTTCATCTGAATCATGGCTTTTTCCTTAAACTTAGGCCTTAGTAAGAATTTCTACAAGGCGCCAACGTTTTTCTTTAGAGATTGGCCTGGTTTCCATGATAGAAACCAAATTACCAACCTTTGCTTCATTTTTTTCGTCATGAACCTTAAATTTTTTATACTTAGCAATAACCCGATTGTACTTTGGATGCATCTTACTACGTTTAACTTGAACCGTAATAGTTTTCTTCATTTTATCGCTGATTACAATACCTGTACGAAGTTTTCGATTATGCCTTTTTTCCACTTTTTTCT
>JAGVEL010000032.1 GCA_020058285.1 Candidatus Omnitrophota bacterium | reverse complement strand
GGTTTAGTGGTTTCCGGTGGGCATAGCAATTTAATTTATTTTTCTGGTTTTAATGACTTTAATATTTTAGGAACTACTCGGGATGATGCTCCAGGCGAGGCTTTTGATAAAGTAGCTAAGATCTTAGGTTTGGGTTATCCCGGCGGGCCGGAGATTGACAGGTTAGCCAAGCAAGTTTCTAAAAGTAGGTTGCATTTTAATTGTGCAAAATTACCCGGGACTTTCGATTTTAGCTTTAGTGGAATTAAAACCGCTGTGCTCTATTTTCTGAGGGATTGGCTTAAGGAGAATAAACCAGCTAAAAAAATTCCGCATAAATTAAAAGTCGAATTAGCTTATGCATTTCAGTCTGCAGTAGTTGAAGTTTTGGTAGAAAAAGCTATTTTTGCTTGTAAGAAATTGGACGTTTTGGAATTAGTGGTTGGAGGCGGAGTAGCGGCAAATTCATTGTTGCGCAAAAAATTAGTTGAAAAAGCTGATTTTGAAAATATAAAAGTGAATTTTGCCCAAAAAGAATATTGTTTGGATAACGCGGCAATGGTTGCGGGTTTGGGCTATCAGATGAGATATAAGTTATCTTCTCATTTAAAGGAGGTTCAGTCATGATATCTACTCAGGCAGTAATATTTCGCCTAATCTTGTCTGCTATCTTGGGTGGTTTGATTGGCGTTGAACGGGAATTCAGAAAAAGAGCTGCAGGCTTACGCACTCATATCTTGGTATGCGTAGGCTCCTGCCTGATTATGTTGACATCTATATATGTTTTTGATATATATAAAGGTATTGCGCAAGTTGATCCATCGCGCATTGCTGCAGGTGTGATTACCGGTATTGGGTTTTTAGGAGCGGGTGCAATACTTCGCTCTGGCGACAGCGTACACGGGCTAACCACAGCAGCAACATTGTGGATGATGGCAGCTATTGGCTTAGCTGTTGGTTGCGGATTTTACAGCGCAGCAATATTTACTACTGTATTAGCTATGGTTGTTTTACTTGTAATCTGGAAACTTGAGCATAAGTATATTCAGCCTAAATGAAATTTTATACAAAGGGGGCGATTAATTATGGGTTTAAGACAAAGAAGAGACATGGAGGAGAAGTTTCTTGATGTAGACGCTGCAATGAGCGGTACTATGACTTTTAAAGAGCCAGTAAACTTACGCATCAATGGAAAATTTGAGGGGACACTAGAGACTAAAGGCAACCTGAGAATCGGCTCTAAAGCAAGCGTTGACGCCCACATCTTTGGAGAGAATATTATTGTTGCCGGTAAGGTTAAGGGAGATATTATTGCAAAAGAAAAGTTAACCTTAGAGCCGACAGCTGAGGTTCACGGAGAGATAAGAACCGCAAAATTAATTGTTTTTGAGGGTGCAATATTTGAAGGCCAATGCCGGATGCTTGAAGATATTTTGGGCACGGATGATTTAGCCAGATACCTAGAGGTAGATATAAATTCTGTCTTGGAATGGGCTCAGACAGGAAAAATTCCGGCTTTTAAAGAAGGAAATAATTGGCGTTTTGAGCGCAAAAAAATCGACGAATGGGTTGTTTCTGAGAAGATAAAATAATCCTTTAAACTTTATGCTTAAAGAAAAATTATTAACTGTCCGCGATGCAGCTGTATATTTAGGTATTTCAGAGAAAGCGGTTATTGATTTATCAGAGACCGGCTTAATTCCGGCTTATAAGGTTGGCGGAGTATATATCCGGTTTAAAGAAGACCAGCTAAAAAACGTAAAACTTAAATCCGAGGTTCTATTAAAAGTCCAGCAATCGGGCCTCGAGAAACACTTTTCCATAGGTTACAAATCAATAAAAGAAAGGATTGTAGATTTTTTCTATTACAATGATTTTTATTTTTTGTTTCTGATTATCTGTCTATTATTGGTATATGTTGTATTTAACACATGAGAAAGCGTGCATTTGCTAAGTTAAATTGTGCTAATATTGATATAGATAGATACAGGCGTTGCGGATTTGAGGAAGTAGTATATTGCCCGGGAAAATCTATTGCTCAGCTTGAAACAATTTGTGATTTTTTTTTGCGCTCTAAACGGCCCCTCTTTTTAACTCGCATTGAAAAGCATATTTACGAAAAATTAAAAAAATCTTTCCCGCTTTTAAAATATAACACCTTGGCCCGCGCTGCTTTTTTTCCTCAAAAAACAAAATTAAAATTTAAGTCAAATCGGCATATATTAATTGTTAGTGCTGGTACAGCTGATATTCCCGTAGCCGAAGAGGCATTCGTAACCTTAAACGTTTTAGGCGTAAAGGCGCGCAAACTTTATGATGTAGGTGTGGCCGGGATCAAGCGCTTGCTTGTAAATCAGCCTAAATTGCGCTGCGCATCGTGTATTATCGTAGTTGCCGGAATGGATGCTGCCCTGGCCAGTGTTGTTAGTGGCCTGGTAAAGTCGCCGGTTATTGCAGTGCCGACAAGTTGTGGTTACGGTGCGCATTTTGATGGATTAGCCTCGCTTTTATCAATGTTAAATACCTGCGCTGCAGGTATTGGTGTAGTTAATATTGACAATGGTTTTGGTGCAGGAATTTTAGCCTATAAGATTTTAAGCGCCAAATGAAACAGAAGCCCATAAAATTAGCCGATGCTGTAAGATTCCATGGCCACCTGGGGCCTTTTTTGGTTTTGGGGCTTAAGATGGGCGAAGTCGCCCTTAAAAAGTTAAAGTTTAAGAAATATTTTGGCCTGGAAGTTATTGTAAGGGGAGCGGGTAAGAAACCAAAAAGTTGCCTGGTTGATGGCCTACAGTTATCAACCGGAGCTACATTGGGTAAGGGTAATATTGAAAAATTTCCCGGCAAAATTATTGAAGTAAACGTCAAAAATTTAAGTAATGGTTCAAATTTGACTTTGGTTTTAAAAGATGAGCTTTCTCAATTATTGGACTCACTAAAAACACATAAACAGAGCCAACTATTTGCCCGAAAATTGTATAAAACCTCTGCCCAAAAATTATTTAACTTAAAAATTCAAAGAAAGGTTTAAACATGGGATTATCCGGATTAGATATTTATAAGCTATTGCCAAAGACAAATTGCCGCAAATGTAATTTTCCGACTTGTCTTGCTTTTGCCTTAGCCTTAGCAAAGAAAAGTACAGACATTTCTAAATGCCCGTTTCTTAGTCTGGATGCAAAGATGATCCTAGAGTCAGCTTCTCAGCCGCCGATAAAATTAATTACTGTCGGCGTAGATGAGCAGGCTGTTGTAGTCGGCAATGAAACAGTCTTATTCCGCCACGAGGAGAAATTCCATCATCCTGCGGGTTTAGGTTTAATTGTTGAGGATAGCGATGCACAACTTTTGGATTATATTAAGTTTGCGAAAGAGCTACAATTTGAACGAGTTGGCCAGAAATTACACTTAGAATTAATTGCTCTAAAAAATACCTCTAAAAATGCTCAAACATTTGCCAAATGCGTTAAGCTTATAAAGGAAAATTGCAGCTTAAATATTGTGTTGCAGTCTGATGATCCAGAAAGCATTCAGGCTGCCCTAGAAATCTGCAAAGATAGCAAGCCTTTAATCTTTGGCGCCAATAATGATAATTTTAGCAAGATGGCTGAACTGGCTAGCTCGGCACAGACAGCGCTTGTTGTGTCAGCTCTAGATTTAGAAAATTTAACTGAGGTTGTTAAAAAAATTAAAGAAACAAAATTAGAGGATTTGGTTTTACATATTGACCAGGATAAATTACCTAAACAGATTGAGAATCTTACCCAGATTCGCCGGCTGGCTTTAAAGAGGAATTTTCGGCCTTTGGGTTATCCAGTATTAGTCGTGGTTAAGAAAGAAGACGCAGTCATTGATGCTTTAACTGCCGGTGCGTTTATGGCCAAGTATGCTTCAATTATTCTTTTGGAAAAAGCAAGCTTACCAGAGATCCTAGCGCTATTAACGCTGCGCCAGAATATTTATTCTGATCCTCAAAAGCCATTACAGGTTGAGCCAAAGATTTATCCGATTGGCGCGCCTAATCAGGCTTCGCCATTACTGGTAACAACTAACTTTTCCCTGACCTATTACACAGTATTGGCTGAGGTTGAGGCGAGTAAAGTTTCTTCTTATATTTTAAGCGTAGATACAGAAGGCATGTCAGTTTTAACTGCTTGGGCAGCAGAAAAGTTTACTGCTGAAAAAATATCTCAGGCAATGAAGCAAGCTCAACTAGAACAATTATTAAACCATAAGCGTATAATCATCCCTGGTTATGTTGCAGTTATGAGTGCAGATTTAGAGGATAAAAGTGGCTGGAGCGTACTAGTTGGGCCGCGCGAAGCATCCAGCTTAACCTCATTTTTAAAAAACCTTAACTAATATTATGGAAGAGTTCAACGTAACGTTTTTACCGGATAAATTAACAATAAAAGTAGCTCAAGGCGAGACGATTCTTGGTGCTGCTTTGTCAGCCGGAGTCTATATTCATTCAAGTTGTGGAGGCGAAGGGGTCTGCGGTAGATGTAAAGTGATTGTGAAACAAGGTAAGGTTTCGTCTTCGCCCACTGGCAGGATAAGCAAGGAAGAGAAAGAGAAAGGTTATCATTTGGCGTGTCTAGGGATTATTGAGAGTGATCTTGTAATTGAGGTTCCGGCGGAATCTCGTTCTGAATTTGATAAGATTTCAGAGGAGGAAGCATTTGACCAGAGACTCAAGGGTATATATAGCAAAGCCGAGGAAATTGATAAGGCGGATAATTATTTAGCAAAGGATATTTTTGCTCATTCTCCATTGGCCACAAAATTATTTTTAAAATTAGATCCGCCGAGCTTAAAAGATAGGCTTAGCGATTTAGAAAGAGTTTATCGTGAGATTCGCAAACGCGAAGATATAAAAATCTTGCAAACTGGTTTAGCTAATATTAAAAGATTAGGCGATATTCTGCATTCAAGCAATTGGAATGTAACGGTTACATTGGGTAAACGTGGCGGTACAACAGAGGTTGTCTTAATCCAGCGCGGTGACACATCAACTAAAAATTATGGTTTTGCTTTTGATATTGGTACGACTACTGTTTCCGGTCAGCTAATTGATTTAAACAAAAAAACTATTCTTGGCACAAAGGCAGCGCACAATAAACAGGCAAGTTTTGGTGCGGATGTTATTTCCAGGATTATCGTTGCCCAGAAAGAGCCTGATTTGGAGCGGTTACATCATGCAGTTGTTGATGTAATGAATGATATAATCCATCAACTGACTTCTGAGCACTCTGTAGATTTGAATGATGTTACAGCTTGCGTTTGTGCCGGAAACCCAACAATGATGCATCTATTATTAAAAATAGACCCGACGTATATCCGGCGAGAACCTTATGTGCCCACTGCAAATTTTATTCCAGTAATACGCACTACTGAAGCAGGCATTAAGATAAATCCCCGGGGTTTACTTGCTACTGTTCCCGGGGTTGCCAGTTATGTAGGCGGAGATACAGTTGCCGGAATTTTAGCTTGCGATTTAGAGAAGAAAAAAAAGTTGTGTTTGTTGATTGATATTGGTACTAATGGCGAGATTGTACTAGGCAACAAGGATTGGCTTGCTGCTTGCGCTGCTTCAGCTGGACCGGCATTTGAAGGAAGCGGCGTGAGTTGTGGAATGCGCGCAACAAAAGGCGCTATCCAGAGAGTTTCGATAGATAAAACTACTCTTGCGGCACAGTACTCAACAATTCTCGATGCTCCGGCTGTTGGCATATGCGGTTCTGGATATATTGATCTTTTAGCGCAATTATTAACAGCAGGCGTTATTGATAGCTCAGGGAAAATTAAGATAGATAATCACGAATTTGTAAAAGCCACTGACAGCGGCCGGGCATTTGTTGTTGCGCCTAAAAAAACAAGCGGAAGGGAATTTGATATTGTAATTACTGAAGAGGATATTGATAATTTAAAGCGCTCTAAAGCAGCAATTTATGCTGCGACGAGTATGCTGGTAAGAAATATGGATTTAAAGTTTAGCCAGATAGATAAGATTTTTATTGCTGGCGGGTTTGGCACTTATATCGATATTGAGAAGGCGATTAAAATAGGCCTTTTGCCGGATTTACCCAAGGATAAGTTTATGTTTGTAGGTAATAGCTCTTTGGCCGGAGCAAGAGAGATTCTACTATCCAGCCAGGCAATGCTTCAAGCTGAAGAGATTGCGAAAAAGGTTACTTATTTTGAGTTGTCTGTTGAGAGCTCGTATATGGATGAATATACAGCAGCATTATTCTTTCCGCATACGGACCGGACGAGATTCCCGAGTTTCAAATGAAGCCCAAACTTACGGAAGCTTTGGCTTCCCGCAAGTTTGTTGGCTGAATTTGTCCCTCACCTTTTTAGGTATTAAAGATGTATTATGTTTATCAATTAAAACTGAGAATTAAAAAGAGTTTGAATATTGAAAAGGTGAGGGATTAATTCGCACAAACAAGAAGTGATTCAGGGGAGATTGATTTATGTCGTCTTTCAGACTCCATAAATCAAGTGCTCATAAATGGCTTTTACTATAGCAATTGCCGGTAAAGGCGGCACAGGCAAGACCACGATTGCAGCAATGTTTCTAAATTCGATCGTGGCTAACAAATTAGGCTCGTGCTTGGCAATTGATGCTGATCCAAACAGCAATCTTGCTGATCTTTTGGGCATAAAATCAACAGTATCCGTGGGAGCATTAATTGATTCCATAGCTAAAAAGCCGGATTTAGTTCCTACAGGAATGAGTAAGGCTGAATTCATTGAACTGGAGATTCAAAAAGCAGTATCTGAAGATGCTAAGTTTGATTTGTTAGCTATGGGCCGTCCAGAAGGCCCGGGTTGTTACTGTTATGCAAATAATTGTTTGCGGGATGTGGTCTTTAAGCTTATCAACCAATACGCATTTTGTATTATTGATAACGAAGCAGGCATGGAGCATCTATCCCGCCGGACAATGCGCAAGGCTGATTTTTTTATCGTGATAAGCGATACAACCAGAGTGGGAATGCAATCTGCGCTAAGAATCCGTTGCCTGATTGATGAATTAGAATTTAAATTTAAAAATATTTTTTTGTTTCTTAATAAGGTCCGGGGCAGGATAACACTAATCCCGGAGTTAGCTAATGCAAAATTTGACGCTGTCTGGAATTTGCCTTTTGATCAGGAAGTGCTTAATTTAAGCGTTAAAGGTAAACCAATTATTAATATTAAAAATTCAAAACTATTAAAAAATATCGAAGAATTCAGGAGCAAACATGGGTTTAGAGCTAGTTAAGGAAACTTGGTCAAGTGCGATAAATATAGTAGAAATCGGGCAAACCAAGGATGCTGGCGGTTCACGGGGTTCAATTATTACTGTCGGCGGCGAAACCGGATTGCCATTTTTACATAGCGAATCAAAGACGCTAAACAAGCCAGTAACGGTTTTTGAGATTTGGGATGTTGAGCCAGATTGGCCGGATAATCTAAAAAGCCCTTTTGGAAAAAATTTAAAAAATACCCTGGATTGGGCTAAGCTTTGTAAAAATGAATTTAAAGCTAAAGGGTTATGTTTACGCCTGGCTGGCGCACACCCGGATTACGGCAATAAGACAGTTGATGAGCTGGCAAAGCTTGTTGAGAATTTATTAAAACAAATTGATTTACCGTTGATTATCTTAGGATGCGGTGATGATACAAAAGATAACCTTATTTTGCCTAAAATAGCTGAAGTTTCTAAGGGCGAGAGTTTATTATTTGGTTCTGCAGTGCAGGATAATTATAAGACTCTTGTTGCTGCAGTTTTAGCTGACGGCCACAATATAATTGCCGAGTCACCAATCGATATTAATATCGCAAAACAGCTTAATATCTTGATTTCAGATATGGGCATGCCTAAAGAGCGTATTGTTATAAACCCAACAGTCGGAGCGCTTGGTTATGGTTTAGAATATGCTTATTCAATTATGGAGCGAGCCAGGCTTGCAGCTTTTTCCGGGGATGCAATGTTGGCTATGCCGTTTATTTGTTTTGTTGGATTTGAAGCCTGGAGAGCAAAAGAGGCAAAGGCAAATGAGCAAGAAGTCCCAAACTGGGGTAGCTTAGAAGAACGCGGTATTCTTTGGGAGGCGCTAACTGCTTCAACGTTTTTACAAGCCGGAGCTGATATCCTGGTTATGCGCCATCCTGAGGCAGTAAAGCATGTTGAAAAGTTTATTGATAAGCTGATGGAGAAAAATTAATGTTTATTATTGGTGAATTAATTAACGGAATGTATAAGAATGTTCGCGAGGCAATTGCTAAAAAAGACGAGTCAGTTATTATGAATTTAGCCAAAGAACAAGAGAATAGTGGAGCAAGCGCCTTAGATGTTAACTGCGGCCCGTTATCAAAAGTGCCTGTTGAAGATATGAAGTGGCTGGTTTTGACAATCCAGAAAGCATCAAAATTACCCTTGGCCATTGACAGCACTAAACCAGAAGTAATCAGGCAGGCTTTAGAGATTACTAAAAACAAGGCAATAATTAACTCTACCAGTGCGGATGAGGAAAGGCTTGAAATTTACGTTGATATGGCGCTTAAATATAATGCGTCCTTAATTGCCCTGACTATGGATAAAAAAGGAGTTCCTCAGGATAAAGACGCAAGATTAGAGCTTGCAGCTGGGATTGTTGCATTTGCGCAAGCCAAAAATTTTGATATTAATAATCTATACCTTGATCCAATAGTTTTGCCGGTTAATGTTGCTCAGCCGCAATTAAAATTGCTTTTAGAAGTGCTTCATGAATTTAAAATAATTTCTGAGCCAGCGCCAAAAACAATTGTTGGCTTAAGTAATGTTTCGCAAGGCACATGTCAGAGGAGTATTATTAACCGGGTGTTCTTAACAATGGCTGCTGCCCATGGTTTAGATGCGGCAATCGCTGATCCTCTGGATAAAGATTTGATGGACGCAGTAATTACTGCGGAGTTACTTTTAAATAAGAATATTTACTGTGATTCGTTTTTAACTGCGTATAGGAAAAAATGAATGAGAAAGTTTTAAGCCTGGAAGATAATTTTTGGACGGTTATTTCCCGCCCAACGAGGTTGACCTCTAAATTAATAACTTTGGGTGTTTTATTTTTTGTCCTTTATCTTAAGCTTTTTGATGTTTTTGGCCATCTTAAAACTCCGCTTGTTCCTGATGAATTGTATTTGATTATCAGTTTAACTGTTGTAATTTATATCTGGATAATGGATAGCATTGATACTCAGAGGTATCTGCTTTCCCAAAATGAATTAATCACTTTGCAAAACCGATTGAAGGATGAACAAATGAATACCATTTCTTCCTTAATTCTTTCTCAGGAAGCAAAGGATCATTATACTCAAGGCCACACGGCAAGGGTTATGCATTATGCCCAGCTTCTGGCAGAAAAACTTAATCTTCCTAAAGAAGAGGTAGAAATTATAAAACGCGCAGCAAGATTGCATGACATCGGTAAAATCGGAATAAATGATTTGATTTTAAGGAAGCCGGGAAAATTGACAGATGAAGAGAGGGTATTGGTAAGGCAACATACTGCTTTAGGGGATAATATCCTTGAGCCGTTAGAATTTTTGAAAAAGGAACGCAAAATCGTCAGCCAACATCATGAGCACTATGACGGCACTGGTTATCCGGTAGGTGTTAAAGGTTTAGGGATTTCAATTGAAGCGCGTATTTTAGCAATAAGTGATTTTCTTGATGCAGTTAGTTCAGACAGGCCATATCGTAAGGCACTTTCTAGGCAAGAGATAATTGATGAATTGCGAAAGAATAAAGGAAAACAGTTCGATCCACAGTTAGTAGATATTCTATTGGAATTAATTGAAAAAGAAGATTCTCGTCTAAAAGAAATCGCGCAGTTGGAGAAATAGTAATGAGTGACAAGGAGTTTAAATGAAAAAGTTAGCCTTTTTATTACTATTTTTGTTAATTCCTTCAATTGTATCTGCTTCAGATATAATTAGAAAGTTTGATCAAAAATCCAATGAAGCCGTATTTTATTGCAATGGTAGAGAAATTGCTAGACAAAAATTTATTAAAAACGGAGATGAGTTTGAAATTAAGGAAACAGTTGGTCAAATTCCTGATGGTATAGTTAAAGAAGTTGATGAGTTCGGTAGCGTAATAGCAAATTATAAGAACAATAAACTTGAAGGTGAGTTAAAAGAATATGATGGGGCTGGGGCATTGATTTCTGTAGCTACTTACAAAAATAGTAAACTTGAAAGCATATATAAAAAATATTATGCTACTGGACAATTAGAGAATGAAGCAAATTACAAAAATGGTAAACTTGACGGAATAAGTAAGTGGTATGATTTTGATGGCAAATTAACTGCTGTAGAAAACTATAAAGCTGGAAAACTCGAAGGATTACGTAGAGACTATTACGAAAATGGTAAGTCAGAGTTTGAAGTAAATTTTAAAGAAGATAAGGCAGAGGGTGTAGGCAAATACTATTACAGAGACGGTTCAGTACATGTAGAGGAAGATGTCAAGAATGGAGTAATACTTGAAGGGAAAGAGTATGATAGAAATGGGAAAATTATAAAAGTCTATAAGGAAAGAGAAACCCCGCCTACATATTACGATTATGGAACAGATGAAGAGAAAAAAACAACCTTTGGTAAAACAGCTGGCTCTCAAAATAATACATACATTAACTCTGAACTAAAAATAAAAATTACAGGTCCCCAAGGTTGGTATATGTTTAAAATGGAAGTGCCATTTCGTGACCCGGCTACCCAGACAGAGAAAGGCAAGGCAATCAATATCATTTTTTCTCCCGATGAAATAAATTTTATGTCTTCCTCGAGCCAGGGTATTACATTCCAAGGCCGACCTTTGCCTAAGAGTAAATCGATGCAATCTATTGAAGCGGAAGTTGATTCAGAAATTGAGATAATGAAGACCAACCTTTTATATAAGATTATAGAGTCACCCCAAAAGATCAATGTAGGAAATAGAGGATGGCTTCACTATGTAGTCGTAGGAAAAGGCCAAAAGATGGCCACTTATACCTGTGCAGATTTAAAAAATAAAATGATCTATTCTTTTGTTGCAGTTTTTGATGAGGGAAAATTTGACGAGTATAAACAATATATTAAAAACACATTAGACAGTATAGAAATCGGAGATTAGCAAAAAATTATAGCGAACGATAAAGGTTCGAAGGCTGCTTATCCGCCAAAGGTGGAGAGCGCTAGCCCCGAATGAAGTAAATTTCTAAGAAATTCTTCGGGGTCCCGAAGCAACACTTCGAAGTGATACTACATTCGGGAAGGGGCACCATTGGGTTTCCCTATGGGGAGCGTAGCGCCAAGCGATAACAAGACAAACGATTGACATGGCGCTAAGTATCTTTTGTTCACTGATAACGATCGAATAATAGAATAGCGAATGACGGCGGCGTAGCTCAGCCTGGTAGAGCAAGCGGCTCATACCCGCTATGTCGGTGGTTCAACTCCACTCGCCGTCACCATATATACAGGTGGGGGGGGTTCCCGGGAAAATCCCTCCCCGCCACCAATTTAGCTAAAGCTAAATTGGTGGCAGTCCCGAGCGCAGTCGAGGGGCGCCATACCTTAATTTTCGTACCGGTCTTTAGGCAGATAGAAATTAATAAAAGGAGATAAAGATGAAAAACCTGGTTAAGATAATGATTGTATTGCTTTGCATCACTTTGCTTAACTTTGGGAATGGTTGTGCACAGCAGAAAAATCTAAAGGGGAATAAAGCAGAGTTTCAAAAAATGGATATTAACAAGAGTGGTTTCATTACTCCTGATGAAATGGAAAAATACCAGCAAAAAAGATTTAATGAACTGGATAAGGATAAAAACGGCGTTCTTAACCAGGATGAGTTAAGGGCAGATGTAACAGGTCAATTCGCAGATGCAGATCAGAATAACGACGCAGCAATTACCCGGGATGAGGCCAGCGCGTACTTCAAGGAATATTTCCAGCAGATTGATGCTAATAAAGACGAAAAAATCCCTGAAGACGAATATACAGATTATTTGAAACTGAGATATAAATTTTAAAACTAAAAAAGGTATTAGTTAATAGATTTAACCCCTTTTTTTCTAAAATTTGTCAAACCCGCCGGAGTTTTTTCATGTCCTTTAAGCAAAAGGTTCTCAAGACAATAGATAAATTTAACTTGTTTCAAAAAGGAGACAAGGTTCTGGTTGGAGTTTCGGGCGGGCCGGATTCAACTGCGTTGATTTTAGTCTCAGCCTCTTTAAAAAAAGAATTAGGCATAAATTTGCGCATTGCTCATATAAACCATAAGTTGAGAAGCAGCGAATCAGAGCGCGATATGCACTTTTCCCAAAACTTAGCCAAGAGATTAGGTATTCCGTTTTATCTTCAAAGTGTTAATATCCGCAGGCTTAGAAATAAAGGCGCATCATTAGAGGAATTTGCCAGAAAAGTAAGGCAGGATTTTTTTATCACTCTCGCTAAAAAATATCAGATACAAAAAATCGCTTTAGGCCATAATCAGGATGATCAGGCTGAAACAGTATTGATGCGAATAATGCGCGGCAGCGGTGTTTATGGCTTACAGGCGATCGCTGCCAAGAGGAAAATTCGTGACTTTACTTTTGTAAGGCCGTTGATTGAAGTATCCCGGCAAGAAATTAATACTTATTTAAAGAGGCTTAAAATTACTCCTTGTATAGATTCAACAAACTCCGACACAGTATTTTTTAGAAATAAAATTCG
>JAGVEL010000004.1 GCA_020058285.1 Candidatus Omnitrophota bacterium | reverse complement strand
TCGTCGCCTCTATGTCCTGCTCGAAACTTGCCAAGTCACCCGCTAAAAAGACATTTGCGAAGAGATTTGTGAGCGTGCATTCAGCACGCGAACAATATCTCAGAGCAAAAGTTTTTTGGCGTAAAAAAATCGTGCTGAAACGAGAAAATTGACATGTTCATACATCCTTTTTTTCAATGGGTAGTAAAATTTAATATGAGCTTGTGGATCCTGCCTTTTCCTTGTCTGCCGTCAGGCAAGTGTATAATCATAGGCTTGTTAAAGCCTGCTTTTAATTAAAATTTGGCGGCCAATAATCCCTGGGCTTTTAATTCAATTGAATTCAACAGTGACAAAAATGATTTTTCAAAAGCAGTTACACCCTGCTCCTGCAAAATTTTGCCTATCTCATTAATATCAATACCCAAATCCTCTAGCACACTCAAATAATCCTTAGCCGCACTGGATTTAGGCAAAAGAAGCTTGATCTGGCCATGATCTAAAAATGCGTTTAATGTCTCCTCAGGCAAAGTATTAATCGTATTCTCATACATCAACTCAGTTACATATTTTATGTCTCGATAAACCGGATTCTTAGTGCTGGTTGAGGCCCAGACTATTTTTTGTATTTTAGCACCAAATTTTGTTAAATCTTGAAATTTCTTTGCATAAAATATTTCCGTAAATTTTTGATAAATTACCTGGCAATTAGCTACTGCTGCCTTGCCCAGTAAAGCTGATAACTTTTCCTTTTTAGATAGACCGTTCTCGTCTGCAATACGTTTTTCTAAAAGCTTATCGACGTAACTGTCAATGCGGCTAACAAAAACACTTGCCACGGAATTCACTTTTCCAAGCTCGCACAATCCATTCTCCTTTAAATTAATCAAACCTCTTAAATAAGCCTGTGCAACCTGTTCATACTGTGTAAGAGAAAATATCAATGTTGCATTGACATTAATGCCTTGGGATATCAGATGCTCCAGTACAATAATCCCTTGGTTCGTTGCCGGAACCTTTATTAAGATATTTGGCCGGCGAACTAATTCAAATAGCCTCACCGCCTCATTAATCGATTTTTGCGCATCAAGAGCTAACCTTGGGTCAATCTCCAAACTAACAAAGCCGTCCGCGCCCTTAGAACTCTTAAACAAATTAAAAAATAAGTCACACGCATCCTGGACATCTGAAATAGTTAAATTATCATAGATGTCAAATATAGAACAATTTTTTTCGGCTAGCTGACAAATCTGGCTATCATAGTCAGCACTTAAGCTGATAGCCTTATCAAAAATACTGGGATTAGAAGTCAGGCCGCGCAACCCCTGAGTAATCAATTCTTTTAACCTAGAATTTTCTAGAATAGTGCGGCTGATATAATCTAACCAGATGCTTTGTCCTGCCTGCGCTAATTGTTCCATTTTTGTTTTCGGCATATCTTGCATCCTTCTGAAAACTATTCCTGGAATCTATTGGTTATCGGCATTCTTCTATCCCGGCCAAATGCCTTAGGCGTAATCTTAACTCCCACAGCATACTGCCTTCTCTTGTATTCGCTTCGGTCAATCATGCGTATAACGCGTTTAACTAACGTTTCACTAAACCCTTTTTTAACTATACTCGAAGCAGACTTGTCTTTTTCAATATAAGCGTCGATTATTGCATCTAATGTTTTGTAAGCTGGCAAACTGTCCTGGTCGGTCTGATTTTTCCTTAATTCTGCGCTAGGAGCCCGCCTAAATACACTTTCCGGAATAATCTTTGCCCCTTCAATTTTATTTCTAAATCCGGCTAATTTATAAACAAGTGTCTTGGGCACATCTTTAATCAAGGCAAAGCCACCGACTGTATCGCCATATAGCGTACAATAGCCTACGCTTAGTTCACTTTTATTGCCGGTTGTAACCACCAGGTAATTAAACTTATTAGAAAATGCCATGAGTAAATTTCCGCGGATTCTTGCTTGAAGATTTTCTTCGGTAATATCCAGCCTTTGCCGGTTAAAAGCCGGCTTTAACAATTTTAAATAATGTTTATAAATGTCGGTGATCGGAATAATCTGAAATTTTATACCGAGGTTCTTAGCCAAAATTAACGCATCGGTTTTAGTCCCAGGCGATGAATATTGCGAAGGCAGGGAAAGACCCAGGACATTATCTTTACCCAGCGCATCAACAGCAATCGTTGCTACCAAACTTGAATCAATACCGCCGCTTAAGCCCAGGGCAACTTTCTTAAAACCATTCTTAGAACAATAATCCCTGAGGCCAAAAACCAAAGCCTTATAGATCTCTTCAAGCTTGCCTAATTTTTTCTCTTTCCTGCAAGGGTAAAAAGATTTTTTTTCCTTAAATTGCATCCCAAGCTTAAAATATTCTATTGTTTTCTTTGAGTTGCCCTTAAGCCTTAATTTAGCTCTAAATAAACCCTGGTCTGGGATATCCAATGTTAATAAATCTTCTTCAAAACTTTTTGCCCGACAGAGCAGCCTTCCGTTTGGATTAAAACACATACTTGCACCATCAAACACAAGTTCATCTTGGCCGCCGACCATATTGCAATAAATTATAAATGCCTTATTTGCTTTTGCACTCTGAGTTAAAATCTTCTCCCGTAAATTTAATTTTCCAGCGTGATAAGGAGAAGAAGAAATATTAATAATAATCTTTGCCTGACCCGCTGTTGACTCTATGCTTGCCGGCCCGTTAGCCTGCCAGATATCTTCGCAGATATTTATCCCGATATTTAGGCCTTGAGGAAGACAAAGAACTCCGGACTTTTTGCCTGGTTTAAAATAGCGTAATTCGTCAAAAACGCCGTAATTAGGCAAGAATATCTTTTTATAAACACCGATAATTTTTTTGTTATACATAACTATGGCGGCATTAAACAGCTCACCCTTATCAAAATATGGCGAGCCGATAATCGCCAGGATTGAATTACTAGAATGACTGATTTTCTTTAAATATTGGTGACATTTAGTGATAAAATGCGGCTTTAATAATAAATCCTCAGGCGGGTAACCGGATAAGCTTAATTCCGGAAAGATTATAATATCTGATTTTAATTTCTTGGCTTTTTCAATGCAGTAAAGAATCTTGCGACTGTTGGCGTCAATATCCCCAACAGCACAGTTAATTTGAGCCAAAGTTAATCTTATGGTTTTCATTTTAAATTAGGAAAAATTTTTCTTGCCGATGGGCAAAGTTTATTTATTACACACTTCGGGCACAAAGGCTTACGCGCCTGGCAAATTAACCGGCCGTGATTTACTAAAAGATAATTAAAATCAAGCCAGTCTTTCTTAGGAACAATCTCCATCAAATCAATCTCTATTTTTTCAGGAATATTCTCTGGGCTTAAACCCAGGCGCTCGGAAAGCCGCTTAACATGGGTATCTACAGCAATACCCTGCGCTTTGCCAAAACTACTGGATAACACAATGTTTGCAGTCTTCCTGGCAACTCCGGGTAAGGTAATCAAATCCTGCATGTTGGGCGGCACCTCGCCCCCAAAATCATCAACTATAATTTTGGCTGCGGCAATTATATTTTTCGCCTTATTCCTATAAAAACCAGTTGAATAAATCTCTTTTTCTAGTTTGGGCTGTTTTGCCTTAGCAAAGTCTTTAACTGTCTTATATTTTTTAAAAAGCTCCAGCGTAATCTTATTTACTCGCTGATCAGTGCATTGTGCAGCAAGCATTGTTGCTATTAAAAGTTGTACAGGATTATTATATTTAAGCGCCGTGCGGCTTTTAGGATAGTTAATGCGTAAAATCCTGATTATATCCTCAATTCTATTCCTAGCCGCTTTCAAAGAAATTTTCCTCTAAGTAAAAATTCCATCAATAGCTGTGTTACACTTTGGGCACAAGCCATCTTTTAGCAGAAGCTTTGTAGTAACTAGGCCAGAACGCTCTATGAGAGTAGCTTTACAATTATAGCAATAAGTATTATTGCCTTCAAACACATTTCCCGGGTAGCAATAGCGCAAACCCGCAGCCTCGCCTATTTCTTTGGCCTTCCTTAATGTCTCAATTGGCGTAGGTACTCTTTCGGAAAATTTAAAATCAGGATGAAACCGGCTGATATGCCAGGGGATATCTCGACCCACCGAAGCAATAAATTCAGCTATTTTTTTGAGCTCATCATCAGAATCGTTAAGCCCGGGGATAACTAGAGTCGTAATCTCTATCCAGATTTTTAATTTTTTCATTAAGCTTATTGATTCTAAAACAGGTGCCAGGCGTGCCCGGCAGACATTTTTATAAAAGTCCTCACTAAAGCTTTTTAAATCCACGTTTGCGGCGGCTAGATAAGGGCTGATTTTAAGAACGGCCTGGGCTGTCATAAACCCGTTGGTCACAAAAACATTATAGAGCTTACTATCTAGAGCAATCTTTGAGCTATCATAGGCATATTCAAAAAAAATAGTCGGCTCTGTATATGTATAAGAAATGCTCCGGCATCGAAGTCTCTTCGCCTCTTTGACAATTTCCCCTGGTAACATTCTACCATTAACAGCTTCGCTTTTATTTTTAAAATTAGCCTGAGAAATCTGCCAGTTTTGGCAAAAGCCGCACTTAAAATTGCAGCCCTTTGTAGCTATGGAATAGCTCGTTGAACCAGGCAAAAAATGATAAAGCGGTTTTTTTTCTATCGGGTCAACTGCAGTAGCGATTGGTTGGGCATAAACTAGAGTATAAAGATTACCTGACTGATTTTGCCTCACCCCGCAAATTCCAAATTCCTTATCAGGAATCTTACAGTTATGATTACATAGATAGCAATGAACTCTTTTTTTTTCTAACTTTTCATAGAGCATTGCCTCTTTTTGCATTTTAAAAAATTATTCTTAATGTCCACTCTCAGCGGGGATCTTTTTAGGCTCGGTATTAACCTCAGTTGTTAAAAGTTGAGGTTTTTTATCCTTAAGTTTACCTTGCTCAGCCTCTGGAGAAAGAGCCGCTTCGCTTAACCCTAAGCTACTTATCAATTTATCCGGCGGAGAAGAAAAAATAAAATAATCCAAAAGCTGTTTAGCCTGCTCAGAAGTTATTTCGCCCTGATACGATGCTTTTAATTCCTTCTCTTCCTTACCTGTCACTAGCATAAGCAAGAGCGCTCCGCTTAAATGAGGTGTATTGGCGCTTAATTTCAAATTTGGCTTGTCTAACGAACCAGTAAAATTAATACCAATGCTGGCTTCTCCGATGTCTGATGTACCCTTAAATTCAAGAGTTGGCTTTTCTAAATCAGGAGAAAACAGGATCTTACATTCCTTAATCCGTATAGTTATATTTTGAGCTTTAATTGTACCTTTTTGAAAAACAACTGCTCCGCTCGGTTTAGCGTCGCTTTTTTTGCCGTTAAACTTAATCGAAAATGAACCCGGGCAATCTATCAACGAGAAATTTTTATGCGATAAATTTTCAACTTCAAATACACCGCTTAATTGCGGCTGTGTAAAAGAACCCTCAATATAACTATCAACATTAGTAATTATTCCAGAGATATTCTTAGTTTCTTTTACGAATAGGTTGAGGATTTCTTTTGCATCAATCTTGCGGGAATATATATTAGCGCTTAACTTTACCTTTTTATATCCGGCAAATAAAATTATCGGCTCTGAATGCGGCAGGAGGAGTCGGCCGTTTTCCATCTCCAGATTAAATGTATCAAATTTTAAGGGCCGGCATGACACATTAACCTGCTGAACCTTAAACACTGTGCCTTTGGGTAAGCCTTTTATACCATTTATCTCTAGATCAATAAGCTTTAGCCCTCGGCTAAGCGTACCTTCAATCTTTCCTGCTTTAATATTGCCGGATACTGTATATCTAGATATGATGAATTTGACCAGACTTGAAGATCCTCTTGTGGTGAACAAAAAATAAACGGCGGATAATAAACCGATTAATAAACAAGAGATAAAAACAAGAATAATGACGCGTAAAATCTTACCTATAAGCATATTGTTTTAATTCCTGCTGTGCAGTTTTTGAAATTCTTTTAATTGAGATAACTTCTTTGCAATCCTTCGTATTTTGATATTTATTATCTCTAATTTAGGCCTAACCACCAAGGCAATCAATGCCAGGCCAAGACTTGCGGCAAACCAATCAACCCCAATATCCTTGAATGAAAAAGACCGGCCGCCTAATCCGGAAAGTTGGCATAACTCATCCAGAAGCGCAAATAACATTATAAAAATAATTGCCCAAACATACAAGAGGTAACTTGCGATTACATGCCTCAGGGCCCGATATAAAAATAGACTCGATACCCCATAACCCAAAAAATGCAGGCGATCGCGGCTAAGTGGAACGCTTTTTAAAAAAAATGTGCAAACAACAGCAAAAGTTATAAGCCAGACAAATGATTGTAACTGCTTATCTCTTTTT